>DATMHK010000302.1:0-39141 GCA_035554995.1 Gemmatimonadaceae bacterium | reverse complement strand
GGCGGTTTGACCGACGAGCTGAATCGAGTGTGCGGGATCGAGCTCGCTCAACGCGAGCAGGGCGCCGGCCACGGTCGCCCGAGGAGCGAAATCGCCCCCCATGGCGTCCAACGCGATCCGCGCCAAGGCTACGCTTCCTTGGCTTCGACCCGCTGTTTACCGCCGTAATAGCCACATTCGCCGCACACACGATGCGGGCGCTTGGGCGCGCCGCACTTGGGGCACGTCTGGATGACAACCGCGGGCGCCGACTTGTGCGTGTTGCGGGCGCGCTTCTTTCGCTTTGAGGTACGTCTTTTCGGGACGGCCATGGTACGGAGAGATAGGCTAGTGTTGGAAAGGTCCGAGTGGCGCTCGCCCGCGCCCGATCACTTGGCGGATTGATTCAACTTGCGCAACGCGTCCCAGCGCGGATCGGCTTCTTTCTGGGCGCACGTGTGCGGTCCGGCATTCAGGTCGGCCCCGCACTGCGGGCACAGACCCTTACAGTCTTCACGGCACAACGCGAAAGTCGGAGCGACGAGAAGCCACTCTTCCCTGAGCGCCGGACGAAGGTCGATCTCCTGGGCCTTGGGGTCCAGTGGGATCACGTCCGGGTCGTCCGTTTCCTCACTTCCAACTTCGGCGAAGATCACGTGCGCCTCGTCCTCGACGTGCGCGCGAGCCTCCGACAAGCATCGGCTGCAGTCGAGTACGACGTCGCCTGTGATCCGGCCGTGCCAATAGAAACGACCAGCGCCGGCGGGCGACAATCGCCCCGAGACGTGAACGCTGCCCTCCGGCTTTACGTCCGCCCGCTCCCAAACGGGATCATCGGCGCTGAGATCGTCATCGACGACGACGGCGTGCGACTCGAGCGAACGAATGTCGAAGGACAGCATCCATGAAAAATAGCCCAACTGGTGGCTCATTACAAGTCGCTGAGCCATCAGCGGTTAGCTGCCATTTCAACGGCCCGCGAGGATCTCCGACTCGGCGAAAAAGAAGCGAGCCTCGCGCACTGCGTTTTCATCGGAATCCGAGGCGTGAATCGCGTTACGCTCCTTGGATTCGGCGAACAGCTTTCGGACGGTGCCGGCGTCGGCCTGAGCCGGATCCGTCGCGCCGATCGCCGTGCGGAGCGCGGCGACTGCGTCTGCCTTCTCCAGCACCATCGGCATGCACGGCCCCGACGTCATGAACGACACGAGCGAGCCGTAGAACGGGCGCTCGCGGTGCACAGCATAGAATTCGCCGGCCTGCGCCTGGCTGAGGCGCATGACGCGGCTCGCGAGGACGCGAAAGCCTTGCTGTTCGAGATGGGCGATGATCTTGCCCGCCTTTCCGCTGCCGAACGCGTCCGGCTTGATAATCGTCAACGTGGAATTGCCAGCCATTTCGAGATCCTGTTCAGTGTCCAAGCAGTTTGCGAACGATGTCCCCGCGCGTGAGGAACCCGACCAGCCTTCCATCCCGCACGACGGGAACGCGTACGACGTCCTTGTTGATCATCAGCGCCGCCACCTGCGCCACCGGCTGCTCGGGCGCGACGCACAGCACCTGCCGGGTCATCACGTCGCCCACCGCCTTTTGCGAAGCGTAGAGCGGCGACGGCGCGCGTGACGATCCGTCCGACAACACTTCCGACGCGAGCAGATGCCGCATCAGCTCACGCTCGCTCAACATGCCGAGCAGTCGCTGTTCGTCGTCGACCACGGGCAACGCGCCGAGTCCGGAGCTGATCAGCTCTCGCGCCGCGACGCGAAGCGGCACATCTGCCTTCGTGGTCCGCGCGCGCTCGGTCATGAGGTCACGGACAAGCAACTGTTCCGGCAGATCGTGCTCGACGAGCATCGGCAATCTAACGACGGCCTCCGGGCTTTGGGCATCGAGGAGCGCGTCGATCGATTCACGCTTCGCGAGGACGCGGCCGAGCGCGCGAACCACCTGGAGCTGCCGGGCCGCGAGCCGCGGCGGACCAACGACGACGGCCACCACCGGCGCCTGCTGCGTCGTCTCTTCGGCGAGAACCCGACGGATTCCGTCGCGACAGACACCGATCGCCACCTGAAGCGAGGTCGCGGTGTCGGTGCGATAATGGAGCAGGAACGCGTGGTCGGCGATCGCCACCATGTCCTCACCACGCTCCTCCGCGACGCGCGACTGGAGCCGCTCGATGTCATCGATCGCGCCCGACGCGACGAGGCGCTCGAGGAGCGCGGTTCGGGCGCGATCGAGCGTTTCGCAGTCGAGGGGAATGAGCACGCGCGAGGGCGCGATGAACTCGGACAGTTTCACGTCGACACCTCCATTGGCGCGCGTCGCAGTGAAATCACCGCCAGCACCGCCGTCGCGACCAACGCGATGTTGCGAGCGGCGAGCAGTGCCAGCGCGCTCGTCTCCCGATTCAGCAGCGCATCGTAACGCCAGGGATAGAGCCAGTAGGTGAGCAACCCGGTGACGACGACGCCGGCCCAGACGGCTCGCCGACGCGGTCCGATCACGAACGGAACGAACGGCGTGAGCCAGACGAGGTACTGCGGCGAGAGCACCTTGCTGGCCACCATCGCGGCGAGCAGAACGACGAGCGCACCGTGACCGACGAACTGCACGTCGCGCGCGGCGTCGGAACGGCGATGGCGGGCCGTTTGATCGATCACCGCGTATGCGGCGGCAAGCGCGGCGAGCAACACGATCGTCGAGATCCGCGCGAGCGCATCGGGGACAGGTCCACTGATGTTCCACGAACGGAAGTTGTAGACCACGTTCACCCAAGTCAGTCCGAGCGTTCGGGCGGCGAAGGCAATGGTGCTGTACACGCTGTCGAGGTGAGTTCCCCGGTCGGCGTGAAAGCTCAGCATCCCTCGCAAACTCGCCGGCCCGCGCACCAACCACGGTAGGAGCGTCGCCACGCACGTGGCCGCGAACGCGACAATCGCTTTCGTCACGCCTCGCGGGTTCTGTCGCCAGGCGAGGAGGACGAACATCGGCGCGAGAAGGAGCGGATACACTTTGGTCATAACCGCCAGCGCCAACAGAATTCCCGCGCCAATGGCGTCATCCGCCGCGAACCGCAGCACGGCGAACAGCGACAGCGCCGCGGGAAAAATGTCGAACTGCTGAAGGTTGATGGGCCCGACCGCGAGCACGGCGACGGTGTACACACCGATCGACTTCCATGGCGAAAGTCCCCATCGATTCGCCGCGACATACAGCGCGATGACGATCAGCAGATCCGCAATGACCACTTCGACCTGATACCACACGTAATACCAGCGAAAGGATTCGCCAAGCATCCGCGGCATCGTAAAGATCGCGATAGCCAGCGGCGGATACTCGGCGAAGAAATCACGATACGGCAATTGGCCGGCGAGCACCCGCCCGGCGTACTCGTAGAAGAGTCCCGTGCCAGAATACCGAATCGAGTACAGCCCGCGAAACAGGCCGGCGAAGATCGCGACATGCCCGAGCGCGGCGCCGCCGAGCAACAATAGACGAGCGGCGCCGCGCTGCTGCTTCATCTAATCGTTCCTCACTCCGGCGCTTCGCACCTGCGCTCGGAAATCTGCATTCAGAATCCCGTGGTTCCTCACTTCGGCACTTCGCGCCTTCGCTCGGAATTCTGCATTCAGAATCATTGCTTGATACGATCGCGAAGAAGCTGAACGAACTCGAGCGGTCGCCGAGCGACACCCATTCCGGCGGCCTCGAACGCCGCGATTTTTTCGGCCGCTGTGCCGGCAGAGCCGGAGATGATCGCGCCCGCGTGTCCCATGCGACGTCCCGGCGGAGCGGTCTGACCGGCGATGAACCCGACCACGGGCTTCTTCATCTTCTTCTTGATGAACTCCGCCGCGTCTTGTTCGTCGGTGCCGCCGATCTCGCCCATCATCGCGACCGCCGTCGTGTTCGGATCAGCCTCGAAGGCCGCGAGACAGTCGATGAAGTTCGTACCGTTGATCGGATCGCCACCAATTCCGACGCAGGTAGATTGGCCGAGCCCCGCTTGCGTGAGCTGGTAGACGACCTCGTAGGTGAGCGTCCCTGAGCGACTGACGACGCCGACGGTGCCAGGCGTGCAGATGCGGCCGGGGATGATGCCCACCTTCGATGCTCCCGGCGAGATGAGCCCCGGACAGTTTGGCCCGAGGAGGCGCGCCCCCTTCTCTTTCATGAAGGGATACACACGCGTCATGTCGAGCACGGGTACACCTTCGGTGATCGCGACGACGAGCTTCACCCCGGCGTCGGCGGCCTCGAGCATCGCGTCCGCGGCGTACATCGGGGGCACGTAGATCACGGCCGTGTTCGCACCGGTCGCCGCCACGGCGTCGGCGACGGTGTTGAAGATCGGCACCGTGTTCTCGAACTTCTGGCCGCCTTTCCCCGGCGTGACGCCGGCGACGACCTTCGTTCCGTACTCCATCATCTGCTTGGTGTGGAACGAGCCGTCGCGACCCGTGATGCCCTGCACCACGAGGGTCGTGTTCTTGTCGATGAAGATGCTCACGCCCCCCTCCCCCCCGCTGCGCTCGGGGTGACAGGGGAGGCTTTGGCGAGAGCGACCGCCTGCTTCACCGCTTCGTCCATGTCGGACGAGGCGGAGAAGCCATTGTCCTTGAGAATCTTCATAGCGATTTCTTCGTTGGTTCCGGTGAGTCGGATGACTATGGGGACGGTCAGCGGGTTTTGTTTCGTCGCCGTCACGATGCCGTTCGCCACGTCATCGGTGCGCGTGATACCGCCGAAGATGTTGAACAGGATCGCCTTCACGCTCGGATCGGCCGTGATGATCTTGAGCGCGTTCACGACTTTTTCCGGATTCGACGATCCGCCGATGTCGAGGAAATTGGCCGGCTCGCCGCCGTAGTATTTCACGAGATCCATCGTCGCCATCGCCAGGCCGGCGCCGTTCACCACGCAGCCGACGTTGCCGTCGAGCTTGATGAAGGTGAGGTTGGCGTTGCGCGCCTGGACTTCGCTCGGCGCTTCGGCGCTTTCGTCGCGCAGCGCAGCGATGTCCGGGTGGCGATCGAGCTCGTTGTCGTCGATCACCATCTTGGCGTCGAGCGCGACGACGTCGCCCGCGGGCGTGGTGACGAGCGGATTGATCTCGGCGAGCGAGCAGCCGTTCTTCATGAACGCCGTGTACAGCTGCTGCATGATCTTCGCGGCGGCGCGAACCTTCCTCACGTCGTCGAACAGGAAGAAGGCGAGGCGCATCGCCTCGTAGGGCTGCAACCCGTAACGTGTGTCGATGGGCAGCTTGAGGATTTTCTCAGGGGTCTTGGCGGCGACTTCCTCGATGTCGATGCCGCCCGCCGGACTGACCATGAACACCGGCTTCTTCGAGGCGCGGTCGAGGATAATGCCGACGTACGCTTCGCTGGCGATGTCGGCGGCGGGCGTGACCAGAACTTTCTGAACGGTCAGCCCTTTGATCTGCATGCCGATGATCTTATTTGCTACCTCTCTGGCCTCCTCCGACGTTTTGGCGAGCTTGACGCCGCCGGCTTTGCCGCGACCACCGGCGTGCACCTGCGCCTTCACCACCACCGTGCCGCCGTACTGTCGCGCGATCCGTTCCGCTTCTTCAGCGCTGGTCGCGACATCGCCCGGCGGAATCGGAACGCCTTCGTTCCGAAGTAATTCCTTCGCTTGATACTCGTGAATGTTCACTCGGTCTCCGTTGCCGTTATCGTCGTTCCCGCCTCGCCGCGGACGGCCTGTAGTCCACACTCCAGCGAGGTAATGATCGCCCGGCCGTTCGTGCGCCGGACAAAATCGATTGCCGCCCGAATCTTCGGGGCCATGCTGCCTTCGCCAAATGCCTTGTTGCGGTCCATCTCGAGCGCGTCGTCGATCGTCAGCCGAGCGAGCGCACGTTTTTGGGGGGTGCCCCAATCGGCGTACACCGCGTCGACGTCGGTGAGGATCAACAACAGCTCCGCGCCGAGGTCGCGTGCGAGGACCGCCGCCGCGAGGTCCTTGTCGACCACCGCGTCGATCCCTTCCCAACCGAGCGTCGGGTGCCGATACACCGGCGCACCGCCGCCACCGCACGCCACCACGACGACCCCGGCATCCATGAGCGCCTTGATGACCGGCAGCTCACAGATGGCCTGCGGCGCCGGACTGCCGACGACGCGTCGCAAGTTACCATGTCCATCCTTCTTTACGATGTGGCCCTCCGCCTCGATCGCCGGCACGCTGCCGGGTGTCACGGGTCGGCCGATGAACTTCGTGGGCCGGCGAATTGCCGGATCCGACGGATCGACCTGCACCTGGGTGATGACCGTGGCGACGTCTCGAGTCAGGCCGCCGCGCATGAGGGCGTTCTCGAGTGACTGCTGGATCATGTAGCCAATCCACCCGGCCGTCGCTGCGACGAGGACGCCGAGCGGCAGCGGACTCGCTTCGTCGCGCGCGACTTCGTTGCGAACGAGCTCGTCGCCCACCTGCGGTCCGTTGCCGTGTACGACGCACACGTTCCATCCGGCACGGACGAGCTCGACGATCGGTCCGAGACTTTGCCGCGCATGACGAAATTGGTCGTAGACGGTGGGCGACTTCCCCGCCGGCGCGAGCGCGTTTCCTCCGAGAGCGATCACGGCGACCGGCTGGCGCGACGAAGTCGTGGACGGCATCGATCAGGGCTTCGCCGGCTGTCCGAGGGCTCGGCCGAGTGCCTCGAAGGCGCGTCCAAAGGCGACCCAGTCTCCGCGCCGCAGCGCCTCGCGCATCGCGTTGTAGAGGGAGGCCGCTGAAGCACTCGGTTCGGCGACGACCGCCGTTGGCGCCGGATGATTGCCCGTCGTGAACGGAGGCATGATCGACCGCGTCGTGTCTCCGGAGAGCAGCGCCACGCGATTGATCGACGGCACGCTCTGCGCGCGCCAGCGGTACGTCGGCTGAAGGAAGGCGATGCCGGAACCCACGGGCACGGCGCGGACGCGTCCGTGCGCGAGTGGTCCCTCACGCGCCGCGCTGCCCGCGCTGTCGACGGAACGAAGACGGTCGAGGACCGCGCTCCAACGCGGCCCCGGTGTCGCCAGTCGATACCAGACGAGCCGACCAGTCGCGCCCCCGCTGCCGATCAGCACTCCGCGAAGCCGATCGGTTTCATCGAGCAGCGGCAGAGTGAGCGCGGAAACAGTCCCGCGAGGGAGTACCAGCGGCAAGTCGTCGCTACCCGCGAGCGTGTCTGCTCCCGTGAGGATCGGAACATGACGTTGCGGATCGCTGTCGGTCGTGCGGCCGTATCGCCCGAAGGCGGCGGCCTGCGCGTACATCCCGTCCGTGGGGGGCGCGAACAACGCGCGAAGACCTGACGGCAAGCCGGTCCACGTGCCGAATAATCCGGGAAGCTCGTGCACCCACGTGTCGGCGATTGGATCGAGGCTCGAGTCAGGAACGATCGTCACCTCGCCCGTCACCGCCTGGACGACCGCGACGGCGGCGTGGCGCAAATAGCTGCGGTCCTGCCGCGCGAAGAGGACGTGCCAGCTCAACGGATACGTCTGTGACACGCTGTAGAGATCGACTCCCCAATACAGCGTGTCTTCATGCAGGAGCGGCTGAACGCGGCTGCCCAACGCGAAGAACGGCGCGGATCGGGCAACGCGCTCCCGAACGTCGCGGTGCGCGATGAGCGTCGGTTTGGGTTGCGCGAGATCGCCGCCGAGCAAGTGGAAGTCCTGCATCGACCACGCGGTCGCGAGCCGCGTGGCGAACGAGGCGAGCGGAGTGCCGGTCGTTCGTGTCAGCGAATCAGCGACGACGGTTGGCGCACGCGCGCCCGGAAACACGATTGGCGCCTCGAGAGGCGTGTCGTCGGTCGCCGTGGCGTTCGGGCCGGTCAGACGCACCGGCGCACCGCGGTCGTCCGCCTCGGCGGCGCGAATGCGCGCGACAGTCCACGGAGCGCGGGCCGACGCACCCGGCGGCGGAGCGCCGACGACATCGGCGACGATCTCTCCCGGTTCTACGCGCCAGCCCGTGAGTGAGGTTTGATCTTCGCCGGTACGTCCGGCATCGACTGCTCGCGCCAACGCCGATGGATCCCAGATGGGGATCCACGGCATAGCGGCGGCAAGCGAGGGATACGCGGTCGCGCTATCGGCGTTGGCGATGCTGGCAACCGCGAAGGCGCGACGTGTGTACGCGGCGCGTGTCGAGGCGTACGGAAGCTCGCGCAGGTTGCGCTCGCTATCCGACCCACTGTGCTCGGCGATGAGCGGCGCACCCTCGCGCACGACGAGCGCGAGCACGATCACACTGAGCGTCGAGATCCCGGCGAGCCGGAACTGCCCGGCGAAACCGGCCCACAGCACGATGAGCGCAGCGCCAAGCGTGGCGACGGACAACAACAAGTCCCCGGGAATTCCGACGCGATGATCGACGTAGCTGAACGCCGCATCGACGCCGGTGCCTTCGGCGAGCAGCGAATACATGTCGAGGCGGAAGCTCCAGGCTGCCATGAGCATGATCACGCCGGCGAGCACCGTGAGATGCCGCTTCACGTATCCCGACGCCTCGAACCGTCGCCGCTCCCATTTGAGGCTTGGCGTGAGCGCGTACAACAGAATGACCGCGCCACTGACGACGACCACGGCGATGAAGGCCCAGTTCCAGAGCAGGTTCTCGAACGGAAGCCAATAAACGAAGAACCCGAGGTCCGCGCTGAAGTACGGATCGGTTTCGTGAAACGGATGTCCGGCGCGCGCGAGGAAAAACGAGGTCCACGAATCCTGCGGCAGCGTGAGCACCACGCCGAGGAGCGCGGAGAGCCCGACGGTTGCGCCGAGCAAATATCGTCCGGACACCTCCTCGCCGATCTCGATGTCGCCGACGCGCCGGGGGAAGACGAGCTGCACGACGGACTGGCGAACAGCGTACAGATTCGCGAAGGCGAACAGCCCGGCGCCGAGCGCCGACCCAATCTCGAGCAGCATCGTCTGCTTGGCGCGCAGGCGCCACAACGCGACGGCGCCGAGCGACTCGTACCAGAGGTAATCGGCATAAGCGCCCGCCAGCGCCCGCCCGGCGATGAGAAGCACCGCGGCAGCCCCGAGGACGACCATGAGCCACCGCCGCGACGTCATCTCACACTCGTACGCCTTGCGAGCGCAGCCACCCCTCCATCTCGCCGCGAATCGCGGCGAGCCGGTCCGGCGTCTGCGCCTCGTAGCGCGCGACGATGACGGGCTGCGTGTTCGACGCACGGACGAGTCCCCAGCCGTCGCCGAACAGGACGCGCACGCCGTCGACGTCGATCACGTCGTAGCGCGCGCGGAAATGCTTTACCGCTTTTTCAACAAGTCCGAATTTGAGCTCTTCGGGGACGTCGATGCGAAGCTCCGGCGTCGACACGAAGGGCGGCACATCGGCCAGCGCCTGGGCGACAGTCCGCTTTGAATCAGCCAGAATGCGAAGCAGGCGCGCCGCGCCGTACAGCGCGTCGTCGTGTCCGTAGAAGCCTTCGCTGAAGAACATGTGGCCGGACATCTCGCCGGCGATCGGCGCGTGCATCTCGCGCATCTTGTCCTTGATGAGCGAATGGCCCGTCTTCCACATCACCGGCTTGCCGCCGGCCTGCTCGACGGCCATCGGTAGCGCCTGTGAGCATTTCACGTCGAAGATGATCGGCTGTCCGCGTCCTGTCCGCTCGAGCACATCGCGGGCGTAGAGGATGAGAATGCGATCGCCCCACACGATCTCGCCGGTAGCGTCCACGACACCGATGCGGTCCGCGTCGCCGTCGAAGGCGATGCCGATCTCCGCGCCGTCCGCGCGCACGGCGGCGATGAGATCCTCGAGATTCTCGGGGACCGTCGGATCGGGATGATGGTTCGGAAACGTGCCGTCGCTCTCGCAGAACAGCCCACGCCCTTGAAGTCCAAGCTTCTCGAACAGCCGAGGCGCGACGAGCGCGCCGGCGCCGTTGCCGCAGTCATAGACGGCGCGAATCGGGCGCGAAAGTCGGCCGACGCGTTGCACGACGTCGTCGATGTAGCGATCGATGATCGCTTCTTCGCGTACGGTTCCGCGGCGCGCCGCGGCGGCGACGGGAGACTGCGTCATAGCATACAGCCGCTGAATCTCGTCGCCATGCATCGACGCTGAGCCGCGCGACAGCTTGAACCCGTTGTACTCGGGCGGGTTGTGCGAGCCCGTGATCTGAATCCCGCCGACGACCGGAAGATGGTGCAGCGCCCAGTAATTCAGCGGCGTCGGGACGACGCCGGCGTCTATGACATCCACGCCGGCGCCCGTGAGTCCGTCAGTGAGCGCGTCGCGCAACGCGGGTCCACTCGGCCGGTTGTCGCGGCTGACGACGACGGCACCACTGATCTCGTGCGCCGCGAGGTTCTGCGCGTATGCGTGGCCGATGGCGCGCGCCGCTTCCTCGGTCAGATCCTTGCCGACGATGCCTCGGATGTCGTACTGGCGAAAAATCCCTGCGGCGATGGCCATGCGGTTATTCAACAGTCTGAATGAAAACGGGGCCGCGTTCGCGGCCCCCCTCCGCCCCCGAGCGGATCAGCGAGCGGCGACGCTGTCGTATTTAACTCGAGGCGGACCCTTAATGAAAATCACACGCTCGGGGGGCTTCGAGGAGCCCGGAACGAGCAGGTCCAGCACGCCCGGAACAGCCGCTGTGCTGGTCGCGGTCGTCGACTCGAACCGTGGCTCCCCGCCCCGCGCGACCTCGACCGCCCGCTCCGGGACGATACCGAGGACCAGGAGCAGCACGACAGTCACAGCCAGCACCACACGCGTGAGCCCACCAGATTGTTCGGGCTCGGGAAGACCCTCGGGCCTTGGCCGCATGAACATCAGCATGACCACGTAGAGGTAGTATCCCGCCGAGATCACGGTGGTGAGAACGAGGACGATGGCCAGCGTAGTCTGCTTCACGGGCGCGTTGAGCGCCGCCTGCAACACGTACCATTTCGCGAAGAAACCCGCGCCGCCGAAGATCGGGAAGCCCATCAGCGCCAGCATGAGCACGGCCATCGCGAACGCCAGCCACGGTCTCACGCGCCAGAGTCCGGAGAGCTCGTCGAGCATCACCGTGTCCTGGTTCTCGCGCGTCAGCGTGACGACGACGGCGAACGCGCCGAATGTGGCCAACGTGTAGATGAAGAGATAGAACAGCATCGCCGCGGAGCCCTGCAGCGTGCCCGATGCAATCGCGACGAGCAGATATCCGGCGTGGCCGATGCTCGAGTACGCGAGCAGGCGCTTGAGGTTGCGCTGGACGATGCCGATGGCGTTGCCAAAGACCATCGTCGCGATGGCCAAGCCGCTGAGCGCCGGTCGCCACATGCCCGAGCTGAACGGGAATGCCTCGAGCCAGACGCGGATGAACGCCGCGAACGCCGCTGCCTTCACCGTCGCCGCCATGTACGCGGTGATCGGCGACGGGGCGCCGTCGTAGACGTCGGGCGCCCACATGTGGAACGGAACGGTCGCGACCTTGAAACCAAACCCGATCAGCAACAGCGCGATGCCGATGAGCAGCAGCGGACTCGATGCCAGGCTGTACATCGTCGTGCGGCCGGCGATGAGCGCGAGGTTCGTCGTGCCCGTCGCGCCGTAGACCAACGCGATGCCGTAGAGCAGGAACGCCGTCGAGAACGCTCCGAGGAGGAAGTACTTGAGCGCTCCTTCGGCCGAGCGGACGCTGCGCCGATTCATCCCGGCCAGCGCGTACACCGAGATCGACATCAGCTCGACGCCGAGGAATACGATCATGAGATCGCGCGCCGCGGCGAGGAGCATCATACCCGACGACGCCAACAGGATCAGCACGTGCGACTCGGCGGCGGTGATTCCCGACCGCATGTTGTCGTCCATGCTCAGCGCGATCGCGAACACGGTGCCAAGCAACACCACGACGTCGATCAGCCAGCGGAAGTTGTCCAGCGCGATGGGACCAGTGCCGGCGGTATACCGGCTGCTCCACGCGAGACAGAGCAGGATCGTGACGCCGGTGAGGACGATGCTCGCCATGCCGACGGCCCGCTGATGCCGGTCGCTCTCCGGCCGGAGCGCGGCCCAAATGAGCAGCAGCATGCCGCCGCCCATCAGCACCAGATCGGGAACGAGCGCCAGCGTGAGCTGCGCCGGAACGGTGAGATCGAGATTGGTGATCATCGCGACTCTCCGTTGGCGACGTCGGGCAAGCGAACGTCTCGCCGCGCGTCGACGTACGTCACGAAACGCTCAGCCGCCGTCTGCATGCGCCGAAGCACCGGGGCCGGATAGACGCCAAGCCAGACGATCGCCGCGACGAGCGGAATCATGATCGCCAGCTCGCGACGGTTGAGATCCGGAATGTGCTCGTTCTCCGCCTTGTCGAGCGGATTGAAGAGAATCCGCTGAATGGCCCAGAGAAGATACGCCGCCGAGATGATGACGACGGTCGTGGCGATGAGCACAAGCACCGGCTCCGTGCGGAAGGCGCCGATGAGCACGAGGAACTCGCCGATGAAGCCGTTCGTCCCCGGCAGGCCGATGCTGCTGAACGTGACGATCGTCAGCATCGCCGCGAACAATGGCACGACGCGCGCGATCCCGCCGTAGGATTCGATCAGCCGCGTGTGCCGGCGCTCGTAGATCATGCCGATGAGGAAGAACAGCGCGCCCGTCGAGATGCCGTGGTTGATCATGACCATGAACGCGCCTTGCACGCTCTGCACGGTGAGCGCGAAGATGCCGAGCATCACGAAGCCGAGGTGGCTGACCGACGAATACGCGACGAGCTTCTTGAAGTCGGGCTGCACGAGCGACACGAGCGCACCGTACACGATGCCGACGACGGCGAGACCGAGGATGATCGAGCGGATCGTCGGGCTCATGGCCGCCGACGGAAAGAGCGGCACGGCGAGACGAATGAAGCCGAAGGTGCCGAGCTTCAGCATGATGCTCGCCAGCACCACCGAGCCGGCTGTCGGCGCTTCGACGTGCGCGTCGGGCAGCCAGGTGTGGAACGGGAACATCGGCACCTTCACCGCGAAGGCGAGGAAGAAGCCGCCGAACAGCCACTTGGCCGCGGTGGAGGTGAGCGCGGCGTGCTGCAGAACGAAGTCGTAGTTGAACGAGGGCCCGCCAGTGACCGGATTGCGCGCCGAATAGCCGAGATACACGATGGCGGCGAGCATCAGCATCGAGCCGACCATCGTGTACAAGAAGAACTTGATGCTGGCGTAGATGCGCCGGTCGCCGCCCCAGATGCCGATGATGAAGTACATCGGCACGAGCATCACTTCCCACATCACGTAGAAGAGGAAGAGATCGAGCGCCATGAAGACGCCGAGCATGCCGGTCGTGAGCACGAGCAGCAGCGCGTAGTAGCTGTGTGTGCGCGCGCGAATGCTCGTCCAGCTCCCGCCCACCGAGAGCAGCATGATGAACGTCGTGAGGAGAATCATCATGACGGCGATGCCGTCGACGCCGAGCGTAAAGCGCACGCCCCACGACGGAATCCACGGCGTATCGATTACTGATTGCCACGCGGCGTTCGCCGGGTCGAAGCTCCACCACAAGCCGATCGAAACGGCGAACTCGATCGCGAACGTCAGCAGCGCGATTCCTCGCGGGCTCGACGCCGTACCGTTCACGACTTCGTCGCCGTCGGCTCCCTTGCGCCGCGCGCCCTGGAACCAAATGACGGCGGCGCCGGCGAGCGGAATGATCAAGAGTACCGGAAGGATCCAGCGCTGGTACCCGATCGAAGCGAGAAACGCGTTCATGTCGTTGATTCCGCCGCTACCGTAAGCCGAAGGCGCCGAGAACGGCGAGGACACCGAGAGCGAGCACCCACGCGTACGTGCCGAGCTGCCCCGACTGAAGCTGCGAGCCGACCCATCCCACGAAGCGCGTCAAGTAGGCGCTGCCATTGACGCCGAGGCCGTCGATCAAGCCGGCATCGACGCCGCGCCACAGCACGCCGCGCGAAATGCCGACGACGGGCTTCACGATCGCGTCGTCGTAGATCTCGTCGACATAGTACTTGTCGAGAAGGACCCTCTCGAAGCCTTCCTCTTGCGGGGCTTCGCGCTTCGGCACCAGCGTCGCCGGCTTGAGCTTGATGATTGCCGTCGTGATACCCGCGACCGCGATGAGCACCGCAAGCGCAATGAGCCCGTACTCGAGCCCTGGCGACGCCTCGGGGGCTCCAGCGACGACAAACCTCGTCGACTCGCCAACCACCGGCTCGAGCCAGTGATCGAGGAGGCCGACTCTACCGATCGGTATCAGCTCTGGGAGATTGAGCCAACCGCCAAACGCGGCGAGAATGGCCAACACGACGAGCGGACCGGTCATCACCCACGGCGCCTCGCGCAGGTGCGAACGTTCGGCCTCGCCCGTGCGATTGGGTCCGTGGAAGGTGTACAGCATCATGCGCGTCATGTACGTCGCGGTCATGAACGCGGCGGCCAGCCCAAGAGCCCACGAGAAGTAAAGCCAGACGCTCCCCGCCAGTCCGAACAGATGCGCGCTGGCGATCGTCGAATGCTCGGCGCGCGCGAAGAGTGAGCCGAGGATCTCGTCCTTCGAGAAGAACCCGGAGAGCGGCGGGATGCCGGCGATCGCCAGCGTCGCGATCCACATGAGGATGAACGTGATCGGCAGGTACTGCCGCAGCCCGCCCATGTTGCGCATGTCCTGGGCGTCGTCGTGGTTGTCGGTGTGGTGATACGCGGCGTGCATAGCGTAGATCACCGAGCCGGAGCCGAGGAACAGGAGCGCCTTGAAGAAGGCGTGGGTTACGAGATGGAAGACGCCGGCGACATAAGCGCCGGAACCGACGCCGATGAACATGTAGCCGAGCTGCGAGACCGTCGAATACGCGAGGACCTTCTTGATATCCCACTGCTTGAGGCCGATCGATGCCGAGAAGATCGCCGTGACCGCGCCGACGAGCACGACGACTAGCTGCGCGACGGGCGCGTGCGAGAAGAGGAAACTGCTCCGGGCGACGAGGTAGACGCCCGCCGTCACCATCGTCGCCGCGTGGATCAGCGCGGAGACGGGTGTCGGACCGGCCATGGCGTCAGGCAACCAAACGTAGAGCGGGATCTGGGCGCTCTTGCCGACACAGCCCAGGAAAAGGAAAAGACAGATCGCCGTAACCAGCGCGCCGCCCACCGGCAGCGATTGCGTCGCGGCGCGGACGCCGGTGAAATCGAGAGTCCCCATGTTCGCGAACATGAGGAACATCGCGATCAGGAAGCCAAAGTCGCCAATCCGGTTGACGACGAACGCCTTCTTGCCGGCGTCGGCGTTGGCTTTGTCGCTGAACCAGAACCCGATCAGCAGATACGAGCAGAGTCCGACCCCTTCCCACCCGATGAACAAGAACGGGTAGTTGCCGCCCAGGACGAGCAGCAGCATGAAGAAGACGAACAGGTTCAAATACGAGAAGTAGCGCGGATACCCCGGATCGTCCTGCATGTATCCGACGCTGAAGATGTGAATCAGCATGCCAACGCCGGTGACGACGAGCGTCATCATCATCGATAGCTGATCCAGGTGGAACGCGGCGTCGATTTTGAGATCGCCGAC
The DNA here is from genome assembly GCA_035554995.1 of Gemmatimonadaceae bacterium. GTDB lineage: Bacteria > Gemmatimonadota > Gemmatimonadetes > Gemmatimonadales > Gemmatimonadaceae > JAQBQB01. Next base: position 23,586 of record DATMHK010000302.1, on the reverse strand, counting down.
CGGCATCCAGGAGAAGTACCGCTGGATGAACGGTTCGGTCATCGCGCCTCCGCCCGCTCCTCGCATCGCGAAGAAGATCATCGCGGACAGGAGGAACGACACCATGAGCACGCCCGGCCCAATGATGCTCACCAGGCCGGCGTAGCGATGCCGCTTCACCGGATGGTGATCGTCGGCGTGGGCGCCGGCCGTGTCCGGGGTCTCGGTCTCGAGGTGCGCGGCGCCGTGGCCGTCACCATGCGCGAGTCCGGGATCGGCCGCGCCAGCATGATAGGCCGGAAGAATCGATAGAGCGCCGTTGATGACGAAACCGGCGAGCGGAAGCAGCGGGACCGCCCACAACCACCGGGCGGCCGTGCCGTCGAGTGGGTGCGCGGCCGCCGCCGCCGCTTGAAGAAGAGGAAGCATCAGCCCTTGAGGAGGTTGATGTTCTGAAGGTCGACCGTCTGTCGATGACGGAAGAGGGCGATGATGATCGCCAGTCCGACGGCCGCCTCGGCCGCCGCCACCGTCATCACGAAGAACACGAAGACCTGTCCACCGGCGCCGTACTGCTGCGCGAAGGCGACGAAGGTCAGGTTCACCGCGTTGAGCATCAGCTCGACGCACATGAACACGATGATTGCGTTGCGCCGAATCAGCACGCCGAACAGGCCGATCACGAAGAGCACGGCCGAGAAGAAGAGCGCCTCACCGAGCATGTTCGTCTCCGCGCTGTTTCCCAAGCACCACCGCGCCGACGACCGCCGCGAGCAGCAAAATGCTCGTGACCTCGAACGCGAGGAGGTATTCGTTGAAAAGCGGCGCCGCGATCGGAGCGATCGCGCCGGTTTGCGCGACCTCCCTAGCCGTGAAGCCCTCGGGAAGCGTCAGGATCGTCGGCGCGCGCGCCTTGGTGAGCGCAAAGATCTCGGCCAGGATGCCGAGTCCAACCGCGCCGGCGGCCAGTTTCCAGCCGAGACCGCGCGTATCGCCGATGCCGCCATGGCCGAGGTTGAGCAACATGATCACAAAGAGGAACACGACCATGATCGCGCCGGCGTACACCAGCACCTGGATCGCGCCGATGAACTGGGCGTCGAGCATCACGTAGAGCGCGGCCAGGCAGAACATCGTGTTCACGAGCCAGAGCGCCGCCGCCACCGGACTCTTGCGCGTCACGAAGAGCAGCGCCGACACCACGGCAAGCAGCGCAAAGAGATAGAAGTGGAACGTGTAGAGCAGCGGCAGCGTTCCGTGCGGCATCGACAGTGTTTGCGCCGTCTGCATCACTCGCCCTTCGGGTCGGCCGGGTCCCACATCTCGCAGACCGGATGCGTCTGCGCCATCAGCCGCTCGAGATCGTAGACGAATCCCTCGCGGCTGTACTCCGAGTTCTCGTAGTGCCGGCCGACGTGGATCGCCTCCTCCGGACACACTTCCTGGCAATAGCCGCAGAAGATGCAACGGAACTCGTCGATCTCGAAGACCAGCGGATAGCGATTACCGTTTTCGTCCTCACCCGGTACGAGCTTGATGCAGTTCGACGGGCACACCGTCGGACACAGGCCGCACGCGACGCACTTCGCCTTCCCTTCCTCGTTCGTCAGCATGCGGTGCGTGCCGCGCCACCGCGGCGAGAGCGGCCATTTCTGATCCGGATACTGGATCGTGACCTTGTCGGGATCGAGCAGGTGCTTGAGCGTGAGCGCCATGCCGCTCAGCGTCGCCCGCACGTAACTCGTCTGCTTGATCGGCCGCTCGAGCACCTTTATGCCAATCGCCATCAGTCGGCGCCTCCCTCGGAAGTGATCGGGCGCATCCGCGCGGCGTCGAGGCGACGCAGCTTCCGGAGATCGCGTTTGTCCAACCGTGAATACGCGGGGCTGATCAGCCGCCCGCGGTCTACAATGCCGAACATCACGGCGACGAGCACGACGTTGATCGCCAGCATGATGAGCGCGAATTGCCAGGACGCCGGATGGATCCCGGCCGATTCGAGGATCAGCGTCGCGCCGGCGACGACGACTACGTACCCGAGCGCCACCGGCAACATGAACTTCCAGCCGAGCGCCATGAGCTGGTCGTAGCGGAAGCGCGGCAGCGTCCAGCGCACCCAGATGAACACGAAGACGAAGAAAAGGATCTTCACCCAGAAAAAGGCAAAGGTCGCCAGCGTCTTGGCGAAAGTGTGCGGCGCAATGTTGTCCCACATCGTGAACGGAATGTCCCATCCACCGAAGAAGAGCGTCGCCATGAGCGCGCTCGCCGTCATGATGTTCGCGTACTCGGCGATGAAGAACATCGAGAACTTCATCGCGCTGTACTCTGCGTGATAGCCCGCGACGAGCTCGGATTCGGCCTCAGGCAGATCGAACGGCACTCGGTTCGTCTCGGCGAACGCGGCGATCATGAATACGACGAACGCGATCGTCACATTGACCACGTTCCAGTGGATGCCCCACCCGCCCTGCTGCTCGACGATCCGGCTCAGCGAGACATTCCCGGCCAGAATCAGGACAGGGATGGTGGACATCCCCATCGAAATCTCGTAAGAGATCATCTGAGCGCTCGAGCGAAGTCCGCCGAGCAAAGAATACTTGTTGTTCGACGACCACCCGGCGAGTACGATGCCATACACGCCGAGCGAAGCGATCGACAGGATGAAGAGAAAGCCGATCGGCATCGGCGCGAGCGCCGTGTCGATCAGGCCCCACTTGGACTGCCACGGCGCGCCGTACGGGATCACCGACCAAGTGAGAAGCGCCGGAATGAACGCCATTACCGGCGCGAGCACGAAGAGCGGAAGGTACGCCTGCCCGGGATACGTCTCTTCCTTCATGATGTTCTTCACGCCGTCGGCCACGGACTGAAGGAGTCCGGCGGGACCAACGCGGTTGGGGCCGAGGCGATCCTGGATGAAGCCGCAGATGCGCCGCTCGGCCCAGATGACCAGCATCACGCCGATCATATAAATCGTGAAGGTCAGCAGCATCTTGATGACCGTCGCGAGGAACCACACGCCGCCGCTCTCGGGCTGCGACGCGTGCACAAGTCCGTCGCCGGTCGTCGCCGCTTGGAGCAACGCGAGGACGGTCATACGGTCGCCTCCGCGCGCGACGCGCTGGCGATCGCGCGTCCTCTGAGGCCAAGGACGTCGTACGACATCCCCGAGAATTCCGCGTTTGCCACGGCGAGCGCGCCGAAGACGTCGCTCGCCAGCGAGTAGTCGACGGAAGCGCCGATCGCGCGGAGCAGGTCGGACAGGACGTACCAGCTCGGACGCGCGAAGCCCGGCGCGGCGCGTGCTTGCAGGAAGCGTTGAACGCGGCCGCGCAGATTGGTGAACGTGCCTTCCTCTTCCGCGAAGTTCGCGATCGGAAGTACGACGGCGGCGAGGTGCAGCGCCCAGTGCGGCAGCGTCGTGCCGATCACGATGATGCCGGCGGCGTTGGCGACGTTCGGGGCGTCGATTCCGGCGAGCTCCTCGTCGGCGACGATCAGCACGTCACCACTTCCGAGATTGGCGAGCGGGTTCTCGCTGCGCGCGAATCCGAACAGCTCGGCGCCCCGCGCATTGGCGGCGCGATCGGCACGGAGCGACAGGTCCTCCACGCCGGGCAGCGGCGCTTCGTCGCCCTTGACCACCCGGAACGTCCCGGAGCCACCCGTACGCCGCGCAAGCTCCGACAACAGGAACAGCGCTTCGTTCGAGAGGTTCGGCGACGCGAGCACGAACGCCCGTTTGCCGCGAAGCAGGTCCGCCGCCTCCCCAACGGCGATCGACCAATCGATGGTCCCTAGCCCCTCGTCGCGTCGCACGAGCGGAACGTCGACGCGATCCTGGCGGTTGATCCAACGGTAGTTCAGGCGACCGTGATCGCACATGAAGTACTTGTTGACGTCGTCGTTCGGCCGCGGACGGAGGCGAACCACCATGTTGTCGCGCGTCTCGACGATCATGTTGCAGCCCTGCGAGCAGCTCGTGCACACCGACGCGGTGCGATCGAGCTCCCAGGCGCGCGCCTTGTTCAGCGAGTCCTTCGACAACAGGGCGCCCACCGGGCACAGATCGATGACGTTCCCGGCCCACGGGTGCGTCATGTCACGGCCCTCGAACTTGCCGATCACCGCACGATCGCCGCGCTCACTCACGTTGAGCACAGAGTCGTGCGCGACGTCGTCCATGAATCGCACACACCGCGTGCAGAGAATGCAGCGGTTCGGCGTGTACATGACGTCGCCGCCGAAGTCCTCGACCGGATTGAAGCGCTTCGGATCGCGATAGCGGCCCTCAGAGCGCCCTTCCATGTAGGTGTAGTCCTGCAGCTCACATTCGCCGGCCTGATCGCAGATCGGGCAATCGAGCGGATGGTTGATGAGCAGCATCTCGAGGACGCCCGTCCGCGCTTCGACGGACTTCTGCGAGTGCACGTGAACGACCTGGCCCTCGGCCACCGCCGTCGCGCATGAAGGCGCGAGCTTCGGCGCCTTCTCGACTTCCACGAGGCACATGCGGCATACCCCGGCCACGGGCAAGCCCGGGTGATAGCAGTAGTGCGGCACCAGAATGCCCGCGTGCTTCGCCGCCTCGAGAATCGAGGTGCCAGCGGGGACGCTCACCTGGCGTCCTTCTATGGTGAGGTTTACGAGATCAGGCATGAGCCGTCATCCTCCCGCCGCGCCGCGGCGGGAGGATCTATTGTGAGATCCGAGGAATTGGCCACGGCAACGGGACAGTAGATTCTCCGCTCGCTGCGCTCGCAGAGAATGACAGCTGACTCTCATGCGACCGCCGGAACTAGATGGTGCTTTCGCTTCTTGATCAACGCCTCGAAATCTTCGCGGAACTTCTTGAGCCCCGAGACAACCGGCGTGGCGCACGAGTCGCTCAACACGCAGATCGTCTTGCCCGTCATGTTCTCGGCGATCTCGAGCAGCGTGTCGAGGTCTTCCGTCGTTCCCTCGCCTTCCACGATCCGCTCGAGGATCTTCGTCGTCCACGCGGTGCCTTCACGACATTGCGTGCACTGCGCGCAGCTCTCGTGAGCGAAGAAGCGAGCGGCGCGGGCGATTTGCTTCACGAGGTTCTGCGCGTCGTCGATGATGATGACGCCTCCCGATCCAAGCATCGTCCCCTGCGCGACGAAGCCTTCATAATCCATCAGGCTGGCCTCGGCTTCCTCGACCGTCTGGATCGGCACCGAGATGCCGCCCGGGATGATCGCGCGGAACTTTCGGCCGGGGAGCGGGCCGCCGCAAAGGTCGTATAAGAACTCTTTGAACGGGAAGCCCATCGGCACTTCGTAGTTGCCCGGACGCTGGATATTGCCGCAGACCGAATAGAGCTTGGTGCCGGTGCTCTTGGGATTGTCCGCGCGCATCCACTGCTTGTACCACGCCGCGCCGTTGTTGAGGATGTGCGGCACCGCGGCCAGCGTCTCGACGTTGTTGATCGTCGTCGGCTTGGCGAAAACGCCGGACACCGCCGGGAACGGCGGTTTGATCCGTGGATTCCCGCGACGGCCCTCGAGCGAATTCATGAGGGCGGTCTCTTCGCCGCAGATGTACGCGCCGGCCCCGCGATGGACGTAGACGTTGACCGTCTTTCCGCTCCCCATCGCGTTCTTGCCGAGGGTGCCATCGGCGTAGCAGTCCTTGAGTGCTGCTTCCACGCGCGCGATCGGCTCGGTGAACTCACCACGAATGTAGATGTAGCACGTCTCGGCGCCGATGGCGTACGATCCGATCGCGCAACCTTCGATCAGCGCGTGCGGCGTCCACCGCATGATCTCGCGGTCCTTGAACGTGCCAGGCTCCGACTCGTCGGCGTTGCAGCAGAGATAGTGCGGCTTGCCGTCGCCGGGCTTCATGAACGACCACTTCAACCCCGTTGGGAAGCCGGCGCCGCCGCGTCCACGGAGGCCCGAATCCTTTACGACGTTGACGATATCGGCCGGCGTCATACCGAGGGCCGTGCGAAGCGCCTTGTAACCTCCGCGCTTCTTCCAGCCGTCGAGCGTGGTCGCCTCGCGGTCCCCGAAATACTGCGACAGGACCGTCGTTTCCTTGGCGTGCGGTTTGTGCGGATATCCCATGGGATTATGCGAGGCCTGCGAGAATCTCCGGCACCTTTTCCGGAGTCACGGACTCGACGAAGTCCTCGTTGATCATGATCGGCGTGGCGAAACCACAGGCGCCGAGGCACTCGACCTCGATCACCGTGTACTTGCCGTCGGGCGACGTCTGGCCGAGCTCGTAGCAGCCCGTGTGTTTGAGGAACGCGTCCACGACATCTTCGGCGCCGCACACGTTGCATGGCGACGTCGTGCAGACCTGAATGAAGTGCCGGCCAACCGGGTGTTGGTGATACATCGTGTAGAACGTGACGACGCCCTTCACGTACGCTGGCGTGATCTCCAGCGCCTCGGCGACTTCGACCATGCCCTCTTCGCTCACCCAGCCGCGCTCGTGCTGCACGATCCAGAGTGCTGGGAGGAGCGCCGCCATTTTCGTCGGGTAGCGCGTGAGGATCTCGTCCAGCTCCTTTCGACGTGCGCTGCCCGTTGTGAAGACCGGCTTGTACGCTTCGTGATGGTGCGCCAAGTCGCCGTGCGATGCGTGCGCCGGCGAATGCAGGTCGCCGGACTCGCGCGTGATCTCGGGGCGGAAGTACTGCGGAGTGCTCTCTTTCATGTCATCCTCCGGGCCGTAGGCCCGGGGGATCTATTGTGAGTTACCACGGAAGCTGCTTCGGAGCAGGGACAGTAGATCCTCCGCTCGCTGTGCTCGCAGAGGATGACGGTCACCGGTCGATCTCCCCCATGACGATGTCAATCGACGCGTTGATGGCGATGACGTCCGACAAGAGGTGGCCTTCAACCATGCGCGGAATCGCCGAAAGGTTCACGAACGACGGTGGACGGATGCGCCAGCGTACGGGCTTTGGACTGCCGTCGGACACCATGTAGTAGCCTTTCTCACCCTTGGGACTTTCCACCGCGACGTAACACTCGCCGATCGGCGGACGCGGTCCTTCCATCACCTGCTTGAAGTGATGGATCATGGATTCCATGTCGCTCGTCGCCTTGCTCTTTGGCGGCAGGACGACGCGGTGGTCGTTCACGTTCACCGGGCCGTCGGGCAGGCGCTTGATCGTCTGCTCGAGAATTCGCGTCGACTGGCGAAGCTCTTCCATGCGGATGAGAAAACGATCGTAGACGTCGCCGTTCGTGCCGACGGGGACATCGAAGTCGTACGTCTCGTAGTCCAGATAAGGGAAGTCTCGTCGGACGTCAAACGCGACTCCCGATGCGCGCACCATCGGGCCGGAGAGCCCGTAGTTCACCGCTTCTTCCGGCGACATCACGCCGAGTCCGACCGTGCGGCCGACCCAAATACCGTTGCGCGTGATGATGCGGTCGATCTCGTCGACCACCTTCGGGAAGTTGTGCGTGAAGGCGGTGAGTCCCTCGAGCCACCCGTCGGGGATGTCGGCGCCCATGCCGCCGACGCGCGTGAACGTCGTCGTCAGGCGCGCGCCGATCCACGCCTCGAACAGCTCGTAGATCTTCTCGCGCTGCTGGAAGGCCCACAGGAACGGCGTGTAGGCGCCGATGTCGATGCAGGTCGTGCCGAGCCAGACGAGGTGCGAGATGATGCGCGACATCTCGCACAGCATGACGCGCAGGACTTTGCACCGCTCGGTGATCTCGATCCCGAACAACATCTCCGCGCCGAGCGCGAACGCGACGTTGTTGCCCGGTGAGTTGAGGTAGTCCTCGCGATCGGTGTACGGGATGATCTGGTTGTACTGGCGGTACTCCCCCATCTTCTCGAAGCCGCAGTGCAGATACCCGATGTGCGGGATACAGCGCACGACGGTTTCGCCGTCGAGCTCGAGGACGAGGCGGAGCACGCCGTGCGTGGCCGGATGCTGCGGCCCGATGTTGATGAGCATGTGCTCACCCTCGAGCTCCGGCTCGATCTGCGCGGGCGCGGCGAGCGTAAGGACGTTGCCGGATTCGTCGACGGCGAGCGGCACGCGCTGCGGCCGGCCCTGGGCGTCGACGCCTGTGGTCGAGAGCTCGACTTCGACCGTTCGCTTGGTGGTCGCCATCGCTACTCTCCCACTCGCTCGCCGGTTCCGAGCCGGCGCTTCATGTCGTCGGGCAAATCCTCGAAGGCATCGGCGATCGACAGCTCTTCCTTCGAGTAGCGCGCTTCGGGATTCGCCGCGAGCGCCTGCCGCAGCTGCTCCGAGCGGCTGAACCGGCCGCGCGCCGGAAAATCCTTTCGCAACGGATATCCCTCTTTGTACTGCTCCCACATCAGCAACCGGCGAAGATCGGGATGCCCGACGAAGCGGAGGCCGAACATGTCGTAGCACTCGCGCTCCAACCAATCCGCGCCGCGGTAGATGTCCCACACGCTGGGCGCTTCGAGCTTCTGGCCTCGCTCGATCTGCGCCTTGATGCGGATGAAGCGACGATACGGGAGCGAGCGCAGGTGCCACACGACTTCGATCGGCTGCTCGAGATCACGGAACTCGACCGCCGTCACATCCGAGAGGTAGTCGTAGCGCTGCGACGCGTCGTCGTGCAGCCATTGAATGACGTCGTGCGCGCGAGCCATGTCGACGTACACCGTGGTCTCGCCCCACACGACGTCGACGCGTCTCACAGCGGCGCCGAACGCCTCTTTGAGCGCGCCGGCGGAGGGATTCACGTCGCCGCCGCGATGCGCGACGTTCTTGCGCGTGACCGGCAATCCAGCCGGATCCCCGGACGCAATCGCGCTGCCGGCGATGACCGGCGTGAACGTCGGCTTTCCCGGGTCGTTGCTCACAGGCCGGAGCGCGTTTGATGGACCGAGTTGCCGAACGGCTCGGACAGCTCGTCGATCACGTGGGGCTCGAGGTAGAGCTGGCTCTTGGGATCCGGCTCGAGCTCGTTGCGCAGCGATTTATCGCTCGAACGCTCGTTCTCGACTTTCTTCTGAAGCATCATGATGCCGTAGATCAGCCCTTCCGGGCGCGGCGGACAGCCGGGGACGTAGACGTCGACCGGGATGATGTTGTCGATGCCTTGCACGACCGCGTAGTTGTCGAAGATGCCGTTGCCCGACGACGCGCACGCGCCCATCGAGATGCACCACTTGGGTTGCGGCATCTGCTGCCAGATGCGGCGCAGCACCGGCGCCAGCTTGAACGGAACGCGGCCGGCGCAGATGAGCAGATCCGCCTGTCGCGGCGAGAACGCCTGGCGTTCCATGCCGAAGCGAGCCAGATCGTACTTGCTCGCCGCCGTGGCCATGAACTCGATCGCGCAGCAGGCGGTGCCGAACGGCATCGGCCAGAGCGAGTTTTTCCGTCCCCAGTTCACGAACGCGTCGAGGCGCGTCGTGATCCACGGCTCGTCGCTGTGCGTCTGGACGAGGCGTGATTCGGGCCGCGGGCTCAATCCCATTGCAGCGCTCCCTTCTTCCACACGTAGATGAAGCCGACGAGCAGGATGACGATGAACACGACCATCTCGCTCAGGCCGAATAACGAGAGATGTCCAACCGGGCAGATGTCGTTGACCAGCGGGACGCTACACGACAGCTGTCGGTAGTACGCGCCCCACGGGATCATGAACACCGTTTCGATGTCGAAGATGATGAACAGCACCGCCACCATGTAGAACTTCACGGAGAAGCGCTCGTGCGCGTCTCCGAGGGGCGGCATACCCGACTCGTACGGCGTCGATTTTACGGGGGTGGGTCGGGGGCGGAGCGTGAGGTGGGAGAGCCCCAACATCAGCACCGCATTCAAGATGACAAAACCGAGCAGAAGCAGGACGGGGAAATACGTGTGGAGCATCTCTCTCCCAACTTCGTGAAAAGTTTCACTAAGTCAGACCGAAAGTTATCGGAGCCCTGATTTCCAGTCTAGGGTCTGTGCCTTCGCGCATCGCTGTGCGAATTTTCCCGGCGCACGTTCCCGCGCCGCGGCGATTCGCTCGCCAATCCCTGCCCGGACGCGCCCAAACTCACATCTCTCCGGATTCGCCAACGATGATCATGTCCGATCGCTGGATCACTCGCATGGCCCGTGAAACAGGCATGATCGAGCCGTTCGAGGACCGGCAGGTCCGCAAAGGCGTCATCTCCTACGGCGTGAGCTCCTACGGCTACGACATGCGCGTCGCGCGCGAGTTTCGAATCTTCACCAACGTGATGAGCTCGATCGTCGACCCCAAGGCGTTCGACCCAAAATCGTTCGTCGAATACGAGGGCGACACCTGCATCGTGCCGCCCAACTCGTTCGCCCTCGCCCGCTCGGTCGAGTATTTCCGGATCCCGCGCAACGTACTCACCGTGACGGTCGGCAAGTCGACCTACGCGCGATGTGGCATCATCACCAACGTCACCCCGTTCGAGCCGGAGTGGGAGGGCTTCGTCACCCTCGAAATCTCGAACACGACGCCGCTGCCGGCGCGCATCTACGCCAACGAAGGGATCGCCCAGGTCCTCTTCTTCCGCGGCGAGGAAGAGCCGGAAGTGTCGTACAAGGACAAGGGCGGGAAATATCAGAGCCAGGTCGGCGTGACCCTGCCGAAGCTCTGAGTCAGGCGAACGCCGCGCCGACGTAGAGCACGGCGAGCATCGCCACCACGATCAGTACCACCCAGATCAATAGGCTTACGCCCCGCGAACTGACGATTGCCGTCGGTCGGCCCGGCGGCGTTCGCCCTTCTGGGCTTGTGCCTCTGCCTTGGACGTACGTCGTCTTCTCGACGGCGTCCGCGCCGCCGAGCTGAGCCTCGGCGTCTCCATACAACTTTTCCGGAATCTGCCCGCCGTTCTCGCCGGGCCGCGGGTCCGTCATGCCCCAGCGCGGCTGCACGCGCCGCGCCAACATCCGCCTCTCAGCCGGTTCCACCGAGAACGCGCTCTTCCTTCGCGTGCATCGACGCCACGACAAAATCGCGGTTCATGCGCGCGATCACGTCGATGCTGATCTCTTTCGGGCACGCCTCCTGGCACTCGCCGTACAGCGAGCAGTGGCCGAACCCCTCGTCGTCCATCTGCGCGACCATGCGGAGCGCACGGCGGATTCGCTCCGGCTGCCCCTGCGGCAGCAATCCGAGATGCGAGATCTTGGCGGCTGTGAACAGCGATGCTGACCCATTGGGACACGCCGCGACACAGGCCCCGCACCCGATGCAAGCTGCCGCGTCCATGGCGTCGTCGGCCATGTCCTTCGGCACCGGGATGGTGTTCGCGTCTCGTGCGCCGCCGGTCGGCGCGGTAATGAAACCACCGGCCGCGATGATGCGGTCGAACGCACCGCGGTTCACGACCAGATCCTTGATCACCGGGAAGGCGCGCGATCGCCACGGCTCGACGTGAACCTCGGCACCGTCCTCGAAGCTTCGCATGTGCAGCTGGCATGTCGCGGTGCCCGGCATCGGTCCGTGCGCAATGCCGTTGATCATCACGCCGCACGAGCCGCAGATCCCCTCTCGGCAGTCATGGTCGAACGCGATCGGTATCTCTCCGCGCTCGACGAGTCCTTCGTTCACGACGTCGAGCATCTCGAGGAACGACATGTCCGGACTGACGTCCTTCGCGTCGTACTTGACCATCGTGCCCGGCGCGTCCGGTCCGGACTGCCGCCACACATGAAGCGTGATGTTCACTTGTACGACCTCTGCGAAAGCGCAACGTTCTCGAACGCCAGCGGCTCCTTGTGCAGGATCGGCGGCTTCGCGTCGCCGCCGTACTCCCATGCGGCGACGTATGCGAACCTGTCGTCGTGACGCAGCGCTTCGCCGTCGGCAGTCTGGTGCTCGGTTCGGAAGTGTCCGCCGCACGACTCCTCGCGGTGCAGCGCGTCGATACACATCAGCTCGGCCAACTCGAGGAAATCGGCGACGCGCCCCGCATGCTCGAGTGACTGGTTGAGCTCCGCCCCGGTGCCGGGAACGCGGACGTCGCGCCAGAACTCCTCGCGCAACTGCGGGATGAGCCGCAGCGCTTTCTCGAGTCCCGCCGCGTCTCGCGCCATGCCGCAGTACTCCCACAGGATGCGCCCCAGCTCGCGGTGGATCGACGTCACCGTTCGCGAGCCGTTGATCGACAGCAAGCGTTCGGTGCGCGCGCGCACCTCGTCTTCCGTCGCGCGAACCGCCGGGTTGTCGGCGGCCACTTGCTCGAGCTTGTTCGAGCCGAAGTAATCGCCGATCGTCAGCGGCACGACGAAGTAGCCGTCGGCAAGTCCCTGCATGAGCGCGCTCGCCCCGAGCCGGTTCGCGCCGTGGTCGGAAAAGTTCGCCTCGCCGATGACGTGAAGCCCCGGCACGGTGCTCATCAGGTTGTAGTCCACCCAGAGCCCGCCCATCGTGTAGTGCACGGCGGGATAAATCCGCATCGGGACTTCGTACGGGTTCTCGTCCGTGATGCGCTCGTACATCTCGAACAGATTGCCATACCGCTCGGCGATCTTGTCGCGGCCGAGTCGCTTGATCGCGTCGTCGAAGTCGAGATACACACCACGGCCGCCCGGCCCGACGCCGCGTCCTTCGTCGCACACTTCCTTCGCCGCGCGCGACGCGATGTCACGCGGTGACAGGTTGCCGAAGCTCGGATATTTGCGCTCGAGGTAGTAGTCGCGGTCCTGCTCCGGAATGTCTCTTGGCCGCTTCGCGCAGTCTTCCTTTCGCTTCGGGACCCAGACGCGGCCGTCGTTGCGCAGCGACTCACTCATCAGCGTCAGCTTCGACTGATGTTCGCCGCTCACCGGAATGCACGTCGGATGGATCTGTGTGAAGCACGGATTCGCGAACGCGGCTCCGCGCTTGTAGGCGCGCCAGATCGCCGTGACGTTCGACCCTTTCGCATTCGTGGACAGGTAGAAGACGTTCCCGTAGCCGCCGGTGCCGAGGATGACCGCGTCGGCGAGATGGGTCTCGATCGCTCCGCTCACCATGTCGCGCGTCACGATGCCGCGCGCTCGGCCGTTCACGACGACGACATCGAGCATCTCGGTGCGCGGGTACATCGTCACGCCGCCGCGCGAGACTTCCTTCTCGAGCGCCTGATAGCAGCCGAGGAGAAGCTGCTGGCCCGTTTGTCCGCGCGCGTAGAATGTGCGCGACACCTGCGCCCCACCGAACGATCGATTGGCCAGTAGTCCGCCGTACTCACGCGCGAAGGGCACGCCCTGCGCGACACATTGGTCGATGATGTTCACGCTGACTTCCGCGAGACGGTACACGTTCGCCTCGCGCGAGCGGAAATCACCGCCTTTGATCGTGTCGTAGAACAGCCGGTAGATGCTGTCGCCGTCGTTCTGGTAATTTTTCGCCGCGTTGATGCCGCCCTGCGCCGCGATGCTGTGCGCGCGCCGCGGCGAGTCCTGGAAGCAGAAGCACTTGACGTTGTATCCGAGCTCGCTGAGGCTCGCCGCCGCCGCGCCGCCGGCGAGTCCCGACCCGACGACGATGACCGTGTATTTCCGTTTGTTCGCCGGGTTCACCAGCTTCATCTCGAAGCGGTGCTTGCTCCACTTCTCGACGAGCGGCCCGGAAGGAGTCTTCGATCGCAATTCCATGGCTGCCGTTACCTGATGAAGCCGGCGACAACGCCGAGCGGAACGAGCGTGAAGCCGAGCCAAACGATGACGGCGACGGCAAGCGCGAGGCGCCGCCGCAGCGGATTCACCGCCGTCTTCGCGTACCCCAGCGTCCGGATCGAGCTCCACGCGCCGTGATACAGATGCAGGCCGAGGAACACCATCGCGATCAGGTAAAACGCCGTGACCCACCAAATTCGGAAGCTCGCGACGATGTTGCCGTAGACATCCTTGTCGCCGCGGAGGTCGATCATCCCGCGTGAGCCGCTGGGGTCGATCGTTTCCGTCGTGAAGTGCAGGATGTGGAAGACGATGAAGACGAGGAGAAGCACGCCGCCCCACTTCATCGTGCGCGAGGCGAGCGTCGACACCTGCGGCTCGCGATGCTGGTAGGCGACGGGTCGCGCCGCGCGCGATCGCATCGTCAGCTGATACGCCATCATCACGTGCAGAATGACCGCGACGATCAGCACGACCCGCACCACCCACAACAGCTCGTTCAGCGGACCATGCAGCATCGCGCTATACGCGTTCAACTTCGCCTGCCCGACGAACGCCTGAAGATTTCCCGCGATGTGGAGGAGCACGAAGCCGATGCCGATCAGCCCCGTGACCCCCATGATGACCTTCTTGCCAATCGTGGAGCGGTAGAACGTTGTGACAGCGTTGCCACTCACAGCTTCACGGCGCGCATCGGCTCGCGGACCGCCTCGGCGCTCTTCTCGAGCGCGGTGCGCTCGTCGGCGGTGAGCTCCACTTCGATCACGCGCTCCAGGCCTTTGCGACCAAGTTTGCACGGCACGCCAAGGTAGAGGCCATTCATCCCGTACTCGCCCTCGAGCCAGGCCGCGCACGGCAGAATGCGCTTCTGATCGTTCACGATCGCTTCAGCCATCTGCACCGCGCCCGCCGACGGCGCGTAGTACGCCGAGCCCGTCTTCAGGTGCTTGACGATCTCGGCACCGCCGTTGCGCGTGCGGTCGACGATCGCGTCCAGCTTGCCCTTGTCGATGAGCTGCGTGATCGGGATCCCGCTCACGCTGGTGTACGAGATGAGCGGCACCATCGTGTCGCCGTGCCCGCCGAGCACCATCGCCTGAATGTCGCGCACGGAGACGTCGAGCGCCTCGGCGAGGAACGCGCGATAACGCGCCGTGTCGAGCACGCCCGCCATGCCCAGTACGCGCTCGCGGGGAAAGCCGGTGACCTGCTTCGCGACGTAGCACATCACGTCGAGCGGATTCGAGACGACGATGATGATCGCGTTCGGCGAGCTCGCCTTCACCTGCTCGGCGACTTGCTTGACGATGCCTGCGTTCGTGTTGAGCAGATCGTCGCGCGACATTCCCGGCTTGCGCGCGATGCCCGCGGTGATGATCACGATGTCGGAGCCCGCGGTCTCGTCGTAGCCGTTCGCGCCGATGACCCGCGAATCAAAGCCCTCGATCGGAGCGGACTGCCATTGGTCGAGTCCCTTGCCCTGCGGAACGCCTTCGACGACGTCGACCATCACGACGGTGCGAGCCAGCTCTTTTTCCGCTACACGCTGCGCGGTCGTCGCGCCGACGTTGCCGGCACCGACGACCGTGATTTTGTTGACCATGTTGGGTTCGTTGGGTGAAGAGTACGAGCGAAAACTAACGGAGCCCGGGATCCGCTGTCATCCTGAGCGAGCGCAGCGAGCGATGACAGCTGGCAACCGCCCGGCGACCGCAAACTGTGGATGCTCGTGGAGCCTTCTTCTCATGTCTCGTCTCTCGCGGCTGAGGCCTCGATGCTGGACTCACAGTGAGCCCTGAGACGTCAGCTTGGGCGCGATAGGCCTTCGCAGTCAATCTGACGTCTCGACGCTGACAGCGAGTCCAGCATCGAGGTGTGAGGGTCGAGATTGCGAGACGTGAGGAGAGGTCCTCTATCCCCCGACCTGCGACAGTGCGCGCAGGCCGCCGATTTTCATCTGCAGCAGCTCGTGCTCCTTCGGCTTCTCGGCGAGCGCGCGGCGAAAGTGCGCTTCGAGTGGCTCGCCGGCGCGGAGCGGCGTGCGAAGGTCCACCTCGTGGTCGCCAAAAAGACAAGTCCGCAAACGTCCGTCGGCCGTGAGTCGCACGCGGTTGCACGAGGCGCAGTAGGTGTGCGTCATGGGCGTGATGACACCGATGCTTCCCGCGGCGTCCGCCCACTGGTAGTACGCGGCCGGTCCGTTCCCGCGTGGCGGCCCGGCGGTCGGCGTGAGGGGAGCGATCGCGCGCAAACGCGCGAGAATCTCGTCGCTCGGCACCACATGTTCCCACGTCAGCGCGCGGAGATCACCGACGGGCATCAGCTCGATGAAGCGCACGTGCCACGGATGATCGATCGTCAGTCGCGCCATCGCCTCGATCTCATCGTCGTTGATGCCGCGCATCACGACCATGTTCAGCTTGATCGGCCCGAGACCGGCGTCCTGCGCGGCGCGCGCCGCGCGCACCGGATCAAACCCGAGGTTGCGACGGGCGATACCGGCGATGCGTTCCGCGCGCAGACTGTCCACGCTCATGTTGACGCGATCCAATCCCGCTTCACGCAGGAGCGGCGCGATCTCGGGAAGCCGAACGCCATTCGTCGACAGCGCGATGTCCGTGATCTCCGGAATCGCGCGCAACATGCGAACGAGCTCGTGGATCTGCGGACGGATCGTCGGCTCGCCGCCGGTGATGCGTAGACGTCGCAACCCGAGCGGAGCCAGTTGTGCGACGACGTCGTGGATTTCCTCGTACGACAGAATCGCCGACTTGGGGAGCCACTGCATTCCCTCCTCGGGCATGCAGTAGACGCAGCGGAAGTTGCAGCGGTCCGTGACCGAGATGCGCAGGTATTCAATGCGCCGGCCGAACTGATCCTGGAGCGCATCGCCCGTTGTCGCGAGGCCGGGTTCGTTGCTCACGGCTGTGCCCTCGTCTCGGCTTTCACCATGGCTGCTTCGCCATCGGGCGCTCGCTTCGAACCGTCGGCGGCGACCCACTCGCGCGTACCGTCGACGTAATGTTCGAGCTTCCAGATCGGCACCCGCTTCTTGAGCTCCTCGATGATGTAGCGATTCGCCTCGTATGCCTTGCCTCGATGCGGATGCGCCACGGCGATCGCAACGCTCGCCTCACCAAGCCCGAGCGTTCCAAGTCGATGCTCCACCACGATGTCCGTCGTACCGAAGCGCGACGATGCTTCGCGAACGATGTCGGAAAGCTCGCGCTCCGCCATGCTGCGATACGCCGTGTAGTCCATCCCGTTCACGTCGCGTCCGTCGTTGGTTTCGCGAACCGTACCGACGAACAAGAGCGTCGCGCCATTGGTCACGCTCGCGACTTCCGCGACGAGCGCGGAAACATCGATTGCGCGTTCCACGATGGCGCTGCGCATCATCAACCGCCCGCAACTGGTGGAATGATCGCGACTTCGTCGCCGGCCGCGAGGACCTGGTCGCGCCGCGCGTAGCGTTCGTTCACCGCAATCAACGGCTCGGTCGGCAAGCGCGACGCACCGGGCAGTCGCTGGAGCGAAGTCAAAACGTCGCCGACGGTTGCGCCCTGCCCGAGCTCGAGTGGAATCGAGCTCGCTCCCAGTTTTTCAGCATACGATGCAAACAGGAGGACGGTGATTGTCATCGAGAGGAAGAAAGCGCTTCCGAAGAATAACGACCAGAAAACCAAACGGCTCGACGCGGGACGCATCGAGCCGTTCATACACCGCCGGAAGTCATTACGCCTCCGACATTTCCTCCACATCGTCATCGTCGAAATCCGACACGTCGAGACCAGCGACCATCGCGCGCAACTCTTTGGACGGCTTGAACACGGGGACGGGGCGAGCCGAAACCTCGACGGGTGATCCGGTGCGAGGGTTCCGTGCCATTCGCGTCTTGCGGTGTCGAATCTTGAACGTACCGAAGCCGCGAACTTCAATGTTCTTTTGACTTTGCAGCGCTTCCTTGATCGACTCGAGAAACGCATCGACCACGCGGGCGCAGTCCTTCTTCGAGATCATCGGCCCAGCGGTCCGAGAAATCTGGGTCGTGACTCTTTCGACCAGGTCAGCTTTGGTCATTGAATGCCTCGTGTTCGGCCGCCAAGGAAGGGTGGCGGGAAGTGGCGACGATGACCGAACTTAGCGCCGTTAACTCTTATGTGTCAAGAGTTTGGCTCACCTGTCCCGGTGCCGGACTTGGCATGGTCCCGGACCGTTTCCATGAACTCATCGAAGAGCGGACGGCCATCGTGGGGGCCCGGCGCCGCCTCGGGATGGTACTGCACGGCAAAGATCGGCTTGCTCCGATGCCGAAGGCCCTCGACCGTCCCATCGTTCAGATTGACGTGCGTAACCTCGAGTTCGCTGGCTCCAGGAATCTCGTCCTCGGAACCCTGAACCGCGAATCCGTGGTTCTGCGAGGTGATCAGCACGCGGCCGGTCGCGATCTCTTTGACAGGGTGATTCCCGCCCCGGTGGCCGTAGGGCATTTTCGTCGTGCTAGCGCCGTACGTAAGCCCGAGGATCTGATGCCCAAGGCAGATCCCGAAGATTGGTGTATCCCGGTCGGCGAGACGACGCACCGTCTCCGGTGCGTATGACACGGCCGCCGGGTCTCCGGGCCCGTTGGAGAGGAAGACTCCGTTGGGCCGCAGCGAGAGCACCTGCTCCGCCGATGTCTTCGCCGGCACAACGGTGATACGGCAGTCGTGCTCGGCGAAGAGACGCAGGATGTTGCGCTTGATCCCGAAGTCGTACGCGACGATGTGATAGGGCGCCTCGGGATTCCCCCAGGCGTACGGCTCCTCGGTGGTCACGCGCGAGGCGAGGTCGAGACCCTCCATCGACGGACACGCGTCGAGCGCCAGCAGCGCTTCCCGATCCGGCTCGATTCCGGGCGCCACGACACCGCGCATGACGCCGATCGTCCGCAGGTGCCTGGTAAGGCGCCGCGTATCGACGCCTTCGAGCGCCGGAACCCCAGCGGCTTCGAGCCAGCTGCGAAGATCACCCTCGGCGCGCCAATTCGAGTAGGCGCGGGAGAGCTCTCGGAGCACGACACCCGCGATCTGCGGCGCCGCCGACTCGGGATCGGCGGTGTTCACCCCGTAGTTGCCGATCATCGGCGCGGTCATCACGACGATCTGTCCGCGATACGACGGATCGGTGAACACCTCTTGGTAGCCGCTCATGTTGGTCGTGAAAACGACCTCGGCGACCGTCGGGCTCGTCGTGGACGTGGCGAGCTCGCCGCGAAAAAGGGTTCCGTCTTCGAGAAGAAGGAACCCTGGTCGGACCTCGTCGCGAGTCACGATTCGGTTATGGCTTTTTCGGCGCCGGCGCTGTCGGTGCCGCGCCTTTTTTAGTACCGGAGGCGGCACCGGAGGCCGGCGCGTTGCCCGGCGGTTGGGTCGTTGGCGCCGTCGTGTTCGGGTTGGCCGGCGTCAGTCCAGGAACCGTGGGATTCGCTCCGCCGGTCACTGGCGCGGGCGCGCTCACCGGTGGCGGCGTGAAGGTCTGGTCGAGCACCGATTTTGGCGCGCGGCCGCGCGTCGAGGCGAGCGCAAGGAGGAACGACAGGCCGAGGAACAAACCTCCGCACCACCAACTCGCTTTCGTCAGCAGGTTGCCCGCCTGGCGCGTGCCGAGGAAAGAGCTCGCCGAGCTACTCACACCGCCGAACGACGCTGCCATTCCTCCGCCCTGTCCCGCCTGCATGAGAATGGCGGCGACCAGCAGGATACTGTCGAGAATCAGGAGGACCAGAAGCAGGGTGTACAGCATGGTGTAGTAACTCGAGGCGGCGAGATGTAAGCCTCAAATATCACGACACTTAGCACATCGAGTCAAGTGTTGCAGATGGCCAACCAGCTGTCGACCGCCAAGCTGGCGCCGCCGACGAGAAGCCCGTCGACGCCATCCGCGCCCAAAAGGGCTTTCGCGTTGGACGCGTTGACGCTGCCGCCATAGAGAACCGGGATGCCGGCCCCTTGCCCGCCCACTCGGTCCTCGAGGATCCGGCGAATCTCGCCGTGGACCTCGGATGCGTCACCGGGCGTCGCCGTTTTCCCGGTACCGATCGCCCAGACCGGCTCGTAGGCGATCGTCATGCTCGCGATCGCGTTGTCATCGAGCCGAGCGAGGCCCGTTGTCAGTTGGCGCTTCACGACGTCGAGTGTCTTTCCCGCTTCGCGCTCGGCGAGTAGCTCGCCGACGCAGAGAATTGGAATGAGACCGGCACGCGTTGCAGCCCCGCATTTCAGCGCCGTCTGCTCATCAGTCTCACCGAAGACGTGGCGCCGCTCCGAATGTCCGACGAGTGCGTAGCGCGCGCCGGCCTCTTTCGCGATCGGCGCTGAGCTCTCACCCGTGAAGGCGCCTTTGTCTTCGGTCCAGATATTCTGGACTCCGACGCCCAAATCAGTGCGGCTTCCCAGCGCATGAACAACGGATGTAACAGACAAAGCCGGCGGGAAAAAAACTACGGTCCGATCGGCGTGCGGCGTCCAGCGCGCGGTGAAGGCGGCCATGAACGCGCGGGCCTGAGTCGGCCCGTGATTCATCTTCCAATTTGCCGCGAGAACCGGTCGCTGCATCGATTACTTGTCGTCGAGCGCCGCGACGCCCGGTAGAACCTTGCCCTCGAGAAACTCGAGCGACGCGCCCCCACCCGTCGACACGTGGCTCATCGCGTCTTCGAGTCCAAGCTCGGCGACTGCCGCCGCCGAATCGCCACCGCCAACGATCGTCGTCGCTCCGGCCTTCGTCGCTTTCGCCATTGCCTCGGCGACTGCGCGCGTGCCGGCGTCGAACGGCTTCGTCTCGAACACGCCCATCGGACCGTTCCACACAACGGTCTTCGCGCCCGCGATCACCGCGGCAAATTCGCCGGCCGACTTGGGACCGATGTCGAACATCGCCTCGCCGGCAGGGATCGCATCGCGTGAAACCGCGTGCGCGCCGCTCGCCAACTCGAGCGACGGTGCGACGCTCGCGTCAGTCGGCAGAACGAGCTTGTTCCCGCACCGCTTCAGCAGGTCCTTCGCCATCTCCACACGATCGGCTTCGACGAGCGATTTCCCCGTCTCGAGACCCATCGCCTTGAAGAACGTGCACGCCATCGCCCCGCCGATCACCAGCTTGTCCACCTTGGGCAGCAATTGCTCGATGACGTCGATCTTCCCCGAGATCTTCGCGCCGCCGAGCACGGCGACGAAGGGACGCGTCGGATTCTCCAGCGCGGCGCCGAGGTAGTCGAGCTCCTTCTGCATCAGCAGGCCGGCCACCGCGGGCTTGAGGTAGTGCGCGATGCCTTCAGTCGACGCATGCGCCCGATGTGCCGAACCAAAGGCGTCGTTCACGTAGAGATCACCCAGCTCGGCCAGCCCGCGCGACAATCGCTCGTCGTTCTTCTCTTCCCCGCCCAGGAAGCGCGTGTTCTCGAGGAGAACAACGCGTGCCGACGGTTCGTGCGTCTCCTTGATCGCTTCGTCGGTGTCCGTCGACTCGACGAAGACGACGTGCTCCTTGGGCATCAGTTCGGCGAGCCGGCGCGCGACCGGTTCCAGCGAGTATTTCTGGTCGGGCCTTCCCTTCGGCCGTCCCAGGTGCGAGAGCAACACCACACGCGCGCCGCGGTTGAGCAGGCCCTGAATCGTCGGCAGCGCGGCGCGGATGCGAGTGTCGTCGCCGACGCGACCGTTCTCGATCGGCACGTTGAAATCGACTCGCACGAGCGCGCGCTTCCCGCGCAGCTCGCCGTCCGACAGATCCCGGATTGTCTTCTTGTTCATCGATCGCGATCAGTCGCCCAGCCGCGCGGCCACGAATCGCAGCAGGTCGACGCAGCGTGAGGCGTATCCCCACTCGTTATCGTACCAGCCCGAAACCTTTATCAGAGTTCCGTCGACGACGTTCGTGCTCTTGGCGTCGAGGATGCATGAATGCGGGTTGCCGATGAAATCCGAAGACACGAGCTCTTCCTCGGTGTACTGGAGGACGCCAGCCATCGGCCCCTCGGCCGCGGCGCGAAACGCTTCGTTGATCTGCGCGACGGTCACCGGCTTGTCGACGACCACGGCCAGGTCGGTGAACGACACGTCGGGTGTCGGAACGCGAATGGCGATACCGTCGATCTTGCCTTTGAGCTCGGGAAGCACGAGCGACGTCGCTTTGGCGGCGCCGGTCGTCGTCGGGATGATCGACATCGCCGCGGCGCGGGCGCGCCGCAGATCCTTGTGCGGCAGATCGAGGATGTTCTGATCGTTGGTGTAGCTGTGCACCGTGACCATCGAGCCGCGCACGAAACCGAAGTTGTCCTTCACGACCTTCACCATCGGCACGAGGCAGTTCGTCGTACACGACGCGTTCGAGATGATCGCGTGCTTGGTAGCGTCGTACTTCTGCTCGTTGACGCCCATCACGATGGTGATATCCTCACCCTTCGCGGGGGCCGAGATGATCACTTTCTTCGCGCCCGCGTCGATGTGCTTCTTGGCGCCGTCGGCACTGGTGAATCTGCCGGTGGACTCGAGCACGATGTCCACGCCGAGGTCCTTCCACTTCAGATTGGCCGGATCCTTTTCCGCGAAGACTTTGATCTCCGTGCCGTCGACGACGATCGAGCCGTTCTCCGTCGAGACGTCGCCTTGGTAGGTGCGATGCACCGAGTCGTACTTGAAGAGGTGCGCCAGGGTCTTGGTGTCGGTGAGGTCGTTGACGCCGACGAACTCGATGTCGGCCACGCCCTGCTGCTTCGCTGCTCGGAGAACCTGACGTCCAATCCGGCCGAAGCCGTTGATTCCTACGCGAATCGCCATCCGTCCCATCCTCCCGATCGATCGATTGATTACAACCGGTCGCCCAACGCCGGCGCCCGGCCGAAGGTCACGAAACTCACAACGCGTGCACCGCCTTGGCAGAGCGCGGCAGCGCACGCGTTCAATGTAGCGGCGGTCGTCACCACGTCGTCGACGACGACCAGGTGTGCCCCGCGAAGCGGATTTCGCGCCGATGCCCGCGCGCGAAACGCGCCTGAAACGTTGCGGAGTCGCTCCCCTGGTGTCAATCGGGTTTGTGTCTCGGTATGACGAGCGCGCTCGAGCACGTCGTTCCACACCGGAACGTTCCAGTATCCCGACAACGCGCGGGCGAGTTCGAGACTCTGGTTGTAGCCACGCTCGCGAAGACGCTTGGCCGACAACGGCACCGGCACGAGCGCGCGACGCTCCTCGGTTACATCGACCGGCCAGCTCACCCGCGCCATGCGTCGGGCGATATCGTTCGCCGTGCGATACCAACCGCCGTACTTCAGAGCGTGGACGATGCCTAGCCCCGTGAATCCAGCGGCCCAGGCCGCGCTGCGCGCCGCGCGAACGTAGGGAGGCAACAGCGGACACCAGCGGCAGCGTTCGCCGTACGTGGGATGACCGCAGCGCTCACAGCAGGGCTCCGGCAGGAGCGGGATTCGAGCCCAACACGCTCCACAGATGAGCCCTTCGTCGCTTTTGTCGAGAAATCGCTCGCAGACCGGGCAGGCGCGCGGGAAAACGAGATCTATCAAAGCGGCTGCACCGGCGTGCAGCCGCGGCGTCAGCCAGAGTCGCCGCGCGCGGCTTGCCACATCGCCGATCGGTCCGGCGTCACGCCAAACCATCGCTCGAACGCGAACGCCGCTTGTTCGACGAGCATCGTGAGACCGTCCATCGCGCGCCGTCCACGCGACCGAAGTTCGCGAATGAACGCCGTCCCACCGCGGCGGTACACCAGATCGAGCACCGCGGCGCTGGGCGCGAGGAGCGCGATGTCGATTGGGAATTCATCGCTCGCCAAACCGACCGACGTGGCATTGACGACAAGATCGGCGCCCGCGACGACACCAACGTCATCGACCGATTGCACAGTGGGCCCGAATCGCTCGCACAGGAGGCGCGCACGTTCCGGCGTGCGATTGTAGACATGCACGACGGAACCGGGCCACGCTTCCGCAG
>DATMHK010000301.1:0-13276 GCA_035554995.1 Gemmatimonadaceae bacterium | reverse complement strand
CTGGCCGGGGAAGGATCCAATTGGCCAGTGCATGCGCGTCGTATCGGACACGATGCCGTGCACGACTGTCGTCGGCATCGCCGAGAACATCAAGGAGAATAGCTTCGGCCCCGACTCGGGCGGATTTTACTATCTCCCCTGGACGCAGCACCAACCGGGGAACGGCGGGCTGTTCGTGCGCACGCACGGACACGCCGCGGCCATGAAAGAAACGGTGAGACGCCGCCTGCAGCGCGAGATGCCGGGGGCGTCGTACGTGACGATGTCACCCATCTCGGATGTCATCGGCTCGCAAACGCGGTCCTGGCACTTGGGCGCGACGATGTTCGTGACCTTTGGCGTGCTGGCGCTTGTGTTGGCGGCGATCGGGTTGTACTCGGTGATCGCGTACAACGTCGCGCAGCGGACGCACGAGCTGGGCGTGCGCGTCGCGCTCGGCGCGCAGGTGCGTGACGTGATCAGTCTCGTGCTGACGGATGGTTTGCGATTATCGATCGCCGGCTTGGCGATCGGAACGCTCGTCGCGCTGTGGGCCTCCAAGTGGGTGAAGCCGCTGCTCTTCGATGAATCGCCACGCGACCCCTACGTCTTCGTGATCGTCGCGGGGACATTGCTTGGCGTGGCGATTCTCGCCAGCCTGATTCCCGCTCGGCGTGCGGCGAAGGTCGAGCCGACGGTGGCGCTCAGGTCCGACTAGCGCTCGGCGATGGGAGATGGGCGGTGGGCGGTCGACGGTGGAATTTGCGTCGAGCGCGGCAGGCGTGCAGACTTGGCGAATGCGCTTCCGCAGTCTACTCGTCGCATCCACGATCCTCATTACGGGGTCCGCGTCCGCCCAGGTTCCTGCCGGCTGGTCGGAGTTCACTAAAGCGTTCCAATCGTACGTCGACAGCGACCGCGTCGTCGGCGCGAGCGTCGTCTTCGTCCGCGACGGCCGGGTCGTGAACCGTTACGACACCGGAACACAGGACCGCGCCGCCAACGTCCGCGTCGATTCGCAGACGATCTTCCACTGGGGCTCGATCACGAAATCGCTCACCGCGATCTCGATCATGCAGCTTCGCGATCGCGGCAAGCTGTCGCTCGACGACAAGATCGTGAAGTGGGTGCCCGAGCTGCGCACGCTGCACGACCCATATGGGATGATGGACAGCATCACCCTGCGAATGTTGCTGTCGCATACGGCCGGCTTTCAGAACGGGACGTGGCCGTACAGCAAGGGCCGGCCCTGGGAGCCGTTCGAGCCGACGACGTGGAACCAGCTCGTGGCGATGATGCCGTATCAGCAGCTCGAGTTTCGTCCTGGCTCGCGCTACGGCTACTCGAATCCCGGTTTCATCTATCTCGCGCGCGTCGTCGAGCAGGTTAGCGGCGACCCGTGGGAAGACTACGTCCAGAAGAACATCTTCGCGCCGCTCGAGCTGCGGTGGAGCTACTTCCGATCGACGCCGTACTACCTCGCGCCGCATCGGTCACACAACTACTACGTGCAGCGCGATTCCGCGGGGCGCGAGCGGATGGTCGACAACGGCGCCGACTTCGATCCGGGCATCACGTCGCCCAACGGAGCGTGGAACGCGCCGGTGGGTGACCTGGTGAAGTACGTGGCGTTCCTGACGAACGCGCTGCTTCCCGGCATGTCACGTGAGCGATACGACGTGGTGTTGTCGCGCTCGAGCCTCGAGGAGATGTGGAAGCCTGGGAAGCCGATGTCGCAGGGCTACGAATCTTCCCCGAACGAGTGGATGGGTTTGTCGTTCTTCGTGCTCGACCATGGTGGGACGCGGATCATTGGCCATACCGGAAGTCAGGCCGGTTTCAGGTCGTTCTACTTCTTTAATCCGTTGACGAAGGCTGGAGTGATAGCCGTCTTCAACACCACGAACGAAGTCGCGCCCGCCAACGCGGCGCAGCGGCGGCTGCAGGAGATGGCGCTGGGGCTGCTGACACCGTGACGAATCGCGCGCTCGGCGGACTTGGTACCTCGGGATGGCCTCGCGATGGAACTGCCGGGCTAACGCGGACACGCACGGGCTAACGCGGTATCAGGCTGGCATTGCTTCTCCACGAGCCAAGATTTTTTGGCGACGACCTCGGGACGCATCGCGGGTAGAGGCGTCCCGAGGTTGTTCCCAAAACAAATGGGACCGTCATGGGCTAGGAGCCGAACTCGGCGCGCCCTGGCATCCCGATCCGCGTTAGCCCGTCAGTGTCCGCGTTAGCCCGCGGCCGTTCCATCGTTAGACCGTCGCGGCAGTACCAACAACAGTGGCCCACCCGCGAAGCGCTCTCTCAGGACAACAGCTGCTCGCGGATCTGGTCCGCGTGCCGAGCCGCATGCGCGCCGACGAAGGCAAGCCAGTCGTAGCCGCAGAGCGGGCCGAGCGCCGGGTGCGGCGCGAAGACTTTTCCGAGTGCGAGACCGTCACCCGCCGCGACGACCTCCTCGAGCTCGCGGCGCGCCGCGGCGAGATCATCCCAGATCCGTGACGGATCGGTGTCGCGCGGCTCGCTCGCTTCCGAGGTCTTGAACCGACGATCGCGCACGGAGACCCTCTCCGCGATCGTGGAGAGGCTGGGCGAATCCTCCGTGTCGGCCGGCAGCGCGCTTGCTTCTTCGATCAGCGCTTTGAGTCGCTGGTTGATTCGCCGGTCCACGATCACCAAATGATGGACAATCTCGTCCGGCGACCATCGGTCCGGCTCCGGCCGCGCCGCCCGGCGTTCGGGCGGCACGGCGTCGTAGGCTTTTCGGAGATCGTCGGTCTGCGCGCGGACGTAGCCAAGTAGTTCGGTCAGGCGAGGGTGCATGGCCGAAACATACCGTCAGTACGTAGCGCTCGGCCGCGGCCCGTTGAAGAGTGCCGCGCCCTCGTTGCTGAAAAGCACCCACAGCGTATAGACGCTCAGCGCGGTACCGAACGGAAAGCTGAACAAGCCGAGGATGGCGAGAACGATCATGAGAATGCGCGCCCATGGCCGCAGCGTTAGAAGTCCCCAGCCGGCGACGACGCTCAGCGCTCCGCGCGCGCCAAGGAACAGACCGACAAAGCCGCCGAGAATGCTTCCGCCGATCATCCCGGTGAGGCTTCCGGAGAACATGCTGCCGACCAGCATCCCGCCAAACGTGAGAACCGCGATGCACGCGATGAACAGACCGTAGATGATTTGCAGCCAGGCAATGACCTTCACGTGGGTGAGCATGACGTCTCCGATTACGGGATGATGGGACCGGCTCGCTGCGGGACGATGACGTGCGGTGTTCCTGAAAGTGCCTGATTAATCTTGGATATGCGATTCTGTACGATCGCGTCAAGGCGCGCCTGGGCCTGATCGGCCTCGGTCTTGAGCTCGCCCATGCGTAGTAGCTCGCCCGCGGTCGGCGGCATCAGCGGGCGGGTCACCATACCGGACACCGTCTGCACCTCGTCGCGTAGTCGTGGATACTGGCGGTAGCCAAGACCGGCGAGCGGGCGCGCAAGCACGGAATCGCGGAAGTGGCGAAGCTCGCCGATCGTCGAGCCCACGTCGTTCATGAGCTGCGGCGGCGGCGCCGGGGTCGCGTTGCGTCGCAGCTGTCCCTGCAGCGACGTCAGCTGCGCGAGCAGGTCGTCGACTCCGGCGATCACGGCGTTGACCCGGGCGGCGACATCGTTGAACTGGGTTGCCGTCTCGAATTGCGCGGTGAGCTGGGCCGGCGTCATGTCGGAGCGCGGGTCGAGATCCACCTGGACTGTTTTCGCGAGCTGCTTCCCGTTCACCGAGAGAGCAACGGTGTAGACACCCGGCAGCACATCGAGGCCGGCGCCACCGCCGCGTCCACCGAATCCGCCCTCGTCACCGCTCGGCTGCGCCTCTGTTTCGAGTGCCGCCGCGGCGCGACGCGCACGGAGTGCGGCCAGCGACGTGTCCTGCGCCGCGCCGCCCTGCGGGCCTTCCGTCGACGCCCCCGCGGCTCCGCCCCCACCGCCCCGCCCCCCGCGGCCACCGCCGCCGGCGCCGGGCGGCGTGTCATGGCGCAAATCCCAGACGACGCGATTGATGCCCGCGTCGTCGGCGACACGACGCATGCGTCGAACAACGCGATTGTTCTTGTCGGTGATCGTGATGTTCACTTCACCCGGCGGCTGAGTCTTCAGGTAGTAGGTGATCAGCGCGCCCTGCGGCGGATTCTCGCCGGTCCACTTCTTCTGACCGAGGTTGCCGTCGCGATTCCACATCGACCAGCGCGTCGCCGCGCGGACGTCGAACAACACGGCGTCGCTCGCCTGAGCACTCTCGAGACCTTGCAGCGCCGAGATGTCGTCCATGATGTAGAGGCCGCGGCCGTGCGTGGCGAGCAGGAGGTCGTTGTCGCGCGGATGCACCTGGATGTCGCGCACCTGAACGACCGGCAGATCGCCGCGCAGCGAGACCCAATGCGCGCCCTTGTCCCACGACGCCCACGCGCCCATCTCGGTGCCGATATAGAACAGGTTTCTGTTCTTCGGATCCTCGCGGACGACGTGGACCCACGCGGCGGAATTCGGCAGGTCGCCGGTGATGCGCTTCCACGTCTTGCCGTAGTCGGTCGTCATGTACGCGTACGGCGTGTAGTCGTCGTCCTGATGGTGATCGGCGGCGACATACGCTGTGCCCGCGTCGTAGTGCGAGGCATCGACGGTCGGGATCCACGCGGCCGGCTTGAGACCGGGAACGTTGGTGAAGACGTTGCTCCACGTCTTGCCGCCGTCGCGCGTCACCTGGACGTTGCCGTCGTCCGTGCCGACCCAGATCACGTTGGAATCCACCGGCGACGGCGCGATCGTGATGATCGTGCAGTGGAACTCCGCCGCGGTGTTGTCGACGACGATCGGACCACCCGAGCTTTCCTGCTTCTTCGGATCGTTGGTCGAGAGATCGGGGGAAATCGGCGTCCACGAGTGGCCGTAGTCCGTGGACTTGAACAGCACGTTGCCGCCGAAGTAGACGACCTTCGGGTTGAGCGGCGAGAGGGCGATCGGAGAGTTCCAGTTGAAACGGTACTTGTGCGAGATCATCGCGTCGCCGACGGAGCCAACGCGGTTGGGATACGGATAGATCGACTGCTGCGTGCCGGTGCGCGTGTCGGTGATGCTGATCATGCCGCCCTGCGCGTCGGAGTAGACGAGCCACGGTTTGTCCATCACCGGCACAGTGAAGAACCCGTCGCCGCCGGAGACCGTGTACCAGTCGTTCTTGCGAACGCCTTGCCCCGACAGCGTCTGGCTCGCGCCGCACCAGTTGCCGTTGTCCTGCAGACCGCCGCACACCATGTACGGCTTCTGCATGTCGTAGTTGATGTGGTAGAACTGCGTGAACGGGAACGTGTTCACGACCTCGAAGTTGCGGGCGCCGTCATAGCTCACCTGCCAGCCGCCGTCCGATCCGCTGAGGATGTATTTCGGGTTGGTCGGGTCGATCCACAGTGCCTGGTGGTCGCCGTGGACGTCGCGCGCGATGGTGCGGAAGTTCGCCCCGCCGTCCTCGGACAGGTAGAGCGACCCGGAGAGCGAGAAGATCCGGTTGGGATTCTGCGGATCGACGCGGATGTCCGAATAGTAGAACGGACGGAAGTTGATGTTCGGATCCCGGTTCACCGTGCGCCAATGGTCGCCGCCGTCGTCCGAACGCCACAGCTCCCCCTCGTTCTTCGTCTCGCTCACGACGTAGACGACACTCGGATCGCTCGCGGCAACCGCGAGCCCGATTCGGTCCATGTCCGTCTTCGGCAACCCGCGGTCGCGGTCCTTGCCGGAGAGCCGCTCCCACGTCTCTCCGCCGTTCACAGATCTGTAAACCGCGGTGCTTCCGCCGCCCGACTCGAGGTGCCACGCCCAGCGGCGATACGTGTACATGCCGGCGTAGACGATGTTCGAGTTGCCGGGATCGATCGCGACGTCGGAGCACGCCGTCTGCGGATCGAGGTAGAGGATCTTTTTCCACGTCTTTCCGCCATCGGTCGTCTTGAAGACGCCGCGATCCTCGTTCGGCCCCCACTCGCGACCAAGGCCGCACACATAGACGAGATCCGGATTCTTCGCGTCGATCGCGATGCGCGCGATCTTGTCCGTCTTGTCGAGCCCGATCTTGGTCCAGTGCTCGCCGGCGTCCACCGACTTGTACATGCCGTCGCCGATCGAGGCGTTGTTGCGCGGATTCTCCTCGCCCGTGCCGACGTAAAGGATGTTTGGATCGCTGGGCGCGATGGCGATCGCTCCGATCGACGCGATGTTCTGCTTGTCGAAGATCGGACGGAAGGTGACGCCGCCGTTGGTCGTCTTGATGATGCCGCCGTTGGCGCCGGCGACGTAATAGACGTCTCGGTTGCCCGGAACGCCTACGACAACCGAGATGCGGCCGGCGTTGTTTGCGGGGCCGACGGAGCGCCAATGCACGCGGCGCACGGCATCGGTGGTGGCAGCCTGTTGGATCTGCGCGGCGGCGGACGCCAGCGGCAGAGCGGCGACGAGAGTCGAGACGCGGCGAAGCATATAAGCCCAGGATTTGGTGTGAGCCGCGGCGCCGCGGCCGCCTCAATGATGATTTCCCGGGAGCAACGCCGCCAGATCGCGGTAGTATTCGTGATGACGCGATCACGGATCGCCTTGGCGAGCACCTTCGCCGTCGCTGTCGCGTACGCGGCGGTCGCCGCTTGCGCGCGTGGCCCCTCGTCGCCACCTCAGTTCGTCGGGGCGGCGACGTGCGGATCCTGCCACGCGACCGAGCTCACCGTCTGGCGGTCGTCGCAGCATGCCGTGGCCATGCAGGACGCGCGCGACAGCGGCGCCATCCTCGGCCGCTTCGACTCGACGCGATTCGTCGAGAACGGAGCGACCTCACTTTTTACGCGGCGCGGCAACGCGTTCGTCGTGAACACAGAAGGGAACGACGGGAAATCGCACGATTTCGACGTACGCTACTCGTTCGGCGTCTACCCGCTTCAGGAATATCTCGTCGAGCTGCCTGGCGGACGCGTTCAGCCGCTGCCGATGGCCTGGGACGCGCGGCCGCAAACCGCGGGCGGGCAACGATGGTTCACCCTCTTTCCCGGACCGCGGATCGGTCACGCGGACGAATTTCATTGGACCGGCCGCGGGTTGAGCTGGAACTACATGTGCGCGGATTGTCACTCGACGGGGGTGCGCAAAGGCTACGGCGCCACCGCCGACTCGTTTCACACCACCTGGGCTGAACTGGATGTCGCATGCGAGGCATGTCACGGTCCGGGCTCGAACCACGCGAAATGGGGGCGCTATCCGTCGTTCATTCGAGGCCTGCTGTGGCGCGACAACGGGCTGCAGGCTCGGCTCGACGAGCGCCACGGCATCACATGGTATCTGGGAGGGAACGCCAGGATCGCGCGGCGGAGCGGGCCGCGCACGACGGATCGCGAGATCGAAACGTGCGCGCAGTGCCATGCCCGCCGCACGCACCTCTTCGATGATTACGCAGCCGGCGCCCGGTTCTTCGACTTCTATGCTCCGTTGCTGCTGACCAGCGATTTGTACTTCGCCGATGGGCAACAGCGCGACGAGGTCTACGACTACGGGTCGTTCCTGCAGAGCAAGATGTACCACGCCGGCGTGACCTGCTCCGATTGTCACGAGCCACACGGTGCCAAACTCCGCCAGCCGGGCAACGCCGTCTGCACACAGTGCCATCGCGCCACCACCTACGACACGACCGCGCACCACTTTCATGCGAAGGGCAGCGCGGGCGCATCGTGCGCGAATTGCCACATGCCGACGCGTACCTACATGCAGGTCGATCCGCGACACGATCACAGCATTCGCGTCCCGCGCCCCGATCTCGCTCGCTTCGGCATTCCGAACGCGTGCACCAATTGCCACACCGACCGCAACGCGACATGGGCGAGTGCGGAACTACGCCGCCGCGGTCGCGACACGGTGAGCGGCTTCCAGGACTTCACCGATGCGTTCTTGCTCGACGATCAACATGCGGACGCCGCCCCGGGAGCCCTGCTCCGCATCGCCGATAATGCCGCCGAGCCGCCGATCGTTCGCGCGTCGGCGCTGGCTCGTCTCGCTGCGTACGCGACACCGAACGTAGCGACGGAAGCCGGCCGCCATGCTCACGACCGGAGCCCGCTCGTACGCCTTGCGGTGCTCCAACGCCTCGAGGGCGTGCCCGCCGAACAACGCGCGGCGATAGCCGCACCGCTGCTCAGAGACTCGCTGCGGTCGGTCCGCGTTCAGGCTGCATGGGCGCTCGCGCCGGTGGCAAGCACGCTCGGCGGCGATACGGCGACAGCATTTGCCGCGGCCGCGCGCGAGTTCGTGGCGAGCCAGCGGTACAACGCGGACCGCGCGTCCAATCGAGTCTTGCTCGGCGCCTTCTACGCGAACCTCGGCCGGCTCGATTCGGCGTCGGCCGAGTTCGAGGCGGCGATCAAGCTTTCGCCGTCAACATCGCGCGCGTACCTCGGCCTTGCTACGGTGCTTGTGGCGCAGCAGCGTGGCGCGGACGCGCTACGAGCCTTGGAGCGCGGGCTCGCCGCCAACCCAGCCGACGCAGACCTTCGAGCCGCGCTCGCTGCACTCGCGAAGAAACAAGACTGAGAACGCCGTGGTCTTATGGGGCGGCGACTGCGCCCGGCGGCCACACGCCTCGGGCGAACGCACCAATGGCGCTGATGACGAGCTCCGACTGCTCGACGAACGGATAGTGTCCCGCGTCTTTCACGATGAGCAGCCGGGATTGCGGGAGCGCCGCGAGCCACTCGCGCGAACCGGCGAGCGGCAGCGGGTCCTGCGCGCCGTGGATGATCAGCGTCGGAGTCAACAGCGCCTTGACTTCAGCGGACCAATCCCAGCGGCCGATCGAAGCGAATGTCCACCGATTCACTCGGGTGAACGCGCGCACTCCCGCCGCCGATCCGACGCACCACTCTCCCTTCATCGGCTTGTGCTGACGCGGATTCGCGAAATACCCGTTCTGGAAGATCGACCAGTACTCGCGACAACCGGCGATCGCGTCGGGGCCGGATGTCCATAGTTGGTTCGCGGCCGCGACCTTCGCGCGGGTCGCGCTGTCCATCCATGCCGAGACATTGCGTGAGAATTCCGTCACGAGCGTTCCGCGACGCGGTGGAAGCGGGTCGATGAGAACCAGCCGCTGCACCCGGTTGGGATGTGCGAGGGCGTATCGCACCGCCAGCCCTCCGCCCCACGAATGGCCGACGAGCGTCATACGCTCGAGGTGCAGCTGCGAGCGGAGCGCCTCGAGATCGGCGACGTGCGCGCCGATCGTGACGCGTGTCGAATCCTCAACCAGAGTCGAGCGACCAGCGCCCCGCTGATCGTAGCTGACGACGGTGAACTGGTCGGCGAGCGGCGCGAAATCCGGAAGCACGTTGGCGGCGGTCAGACCTGGGCCGCCGTGCAGCAAGATCAGCGTGTCCTTTCCGTGGCCCAACGACTCCACGTAGAGCGACACTCCCGGCGCTACGCCGATGGTCCACGACTGGGGCGCGGCCGGAGCCGGCACATTGTGAACGGCGGTCGCACCGCAGGCGCCGCAGACGATCAGGCAGACAGCCGTGGCAGACTTCGCAACGCGGGCGCTCATGACTCGATATTCTACGCCCGCCCGCGCTCGGCGGAACCCCGGCCCCCGGTCGCGGCGCTACGGTTCGACGGTAATCTCCTTCGTCATGCCGTGCGCCGAGTGCGGTCGCCCGTCGCGCGCGTCCGGGATGAAGCAGAGCAGCACGTATTTACCCGGCTTGAAATCCGCCGTTACGAACATGTGACGTCCCTGCGCGATGCCAGAAGCGCCGCCGAGCATTACCACCGGCGCGGGTCCGGACTGGCCCGAGTTCATCCAGACGATCGCCTGGAGCATCGTCTTCTCGGGCAGCAGGCGCGCGATGACGGCCTCGTGCGGTTGCGTCGCGTTGTTCTCGAAGCGAATCGTTCGCACGCCTGCCTTGAGCGGTCCGCTCAAGGCGAAGTTGTAATCATCGAGCGTCATGGTGGCGTCGGCCGCCGGCTCCGCGCTAGTGGTCGGGGCTTGGACCGTTACCGTCAGCGGCTTCACCATCCCTTTCATGACATGGGGGCGGCCGTCCGGCGACGGGACCCAACACACGAGCATGTACGTCCCCGGTTCGAGCGTCATCGTTCCACTCGCGGTCTGGCCCGCACCGACGTTGTTCGGGCCGCCGACATCGGTTGCCCAATCGGGCATTTTGAGCGCCGAGCCCCAGGCGTTCATCGCCTTGAGGAAATCGGCCGACGTTTTTCCGCGGTCGAGCCTCACTACCCAGAGATGGTGCACCTCGGTCCCGGCGTTCTTCATGCGGAAGGTGATCGTGCCCGCGGGAACGGACGCCGGTGATTTGAAGTGGTAATCATTCGCCGTGACGTCGACCACGCGAGGTTTGACATGCGTGGTGTCCTGAGCGACGAGCCGGGAGCCCGCCGACGTGGCGAGTGCGAGCAAGGCAAGACCGCGAGCCAGGCGCGGGATGCGAATCATTGTGAGCCTCGGGTGCGGATTCGCCCCGAAGCTATGAAGCGCTTTTGCAAAAAGCCGTGAGGAGATTCCCTACATCGCGCCGGGGCTTTTCAGATACTTCTCGCGATCACATCCAAAAACCCCACTGACCGGTCGCGATCACGTACGCCGACAGCACGAGATTGGTCACCCCGTGCGCGATCATCAGGTCACCGAGTGAGCGCGTCCGTCGCATCCACCAGTTGTAGATCACACCGGCGAGCAGTCCGACTTCCCAGAACGGCCCGTGTTCGGCGGCGAACAGAACCGCCGTCGCCCAGAACGCCAACGGCGTATACTGCCCCAACGGAACGCGATCGACGCGGCCGTCCTGAATCCAGCGCGGGAGCCAACCTCGCCAGAACAGCTCCTCGAGAATCGGGACCAACAGCGCCGCCCGCGTGGTTCGCAGCACGAGCATCAACGGCGTCAGTTCGCCCGGTTTAATGGAAGTGGTGATTCGCCCGGTGATTCCGTTTTGAAAAATCGAGCTCTGTCGCCAGCCGGGAACGATGAAATCCGGCGCGACCCACACCACGAACACACCGACGCCGAGCAGCGTGCTCGCGCGCCAATGCGGCGCCGTTCGCGGCACCACGCGTCGGGACAGTCCAAAGATCGCTGCCACCAGCACGAGATCGCGTATGATCTCTTTCACCGGATTGGCGATGGGCAGCCTCTTGTCCACGAGCAGCCAGATGGCGAAGACTGCGAACGGTCCGACCCATTCGATGGTACTGGTCGTCGCCCGCGCGTCCTCGACCGAGGCAGCAGCGCTCACGGTGTCACTCATAGCGGGCTAGTATAGCACCCGCGCGAGGCGTCTCGCGCACTTGACGTTACGTGGACGACTTTGCATTCTCGCGCCTCCCCCATCCGTGGTGAGTTCGGTGAAGCCAATCGCCCTCTGCGCACTTGTGCTCGTTGGTGGCATCGCTGCCGTCCAAGGGCAGCGACGTCTGAATCCCGTGGTCGAGCTGCTCGCGCAGAAGAAGCCGGTGTTTGGCGTCTACGCGCCGCGCAACCCACGCGGCGGCCGCGGCGGAGCGGCGCCCGAAGCGACGCAGCAGGCGGTGAAGACCCCCGCGCAGCTCGCGCACGACGCGCTCGAGTACAAGTCGGCCGACTACATCTTCGACGGCAGCATGGAAGGAGACATCGATGGCGCGCTGCCGGTGTTCGCCGAGTTCATGAAGGGATTGGCGGCAGGCGGAACGGTCGAACGTTCGCCATCTCCGCGGCTGCACCATCCGGTGATCGTCAAAACGCACGAGATCGCGCCGGATCCCGCGCTCGCCGCGCAGCGCATCGGCAAGCAGCTCGACCTCGGTGTGAGCGGTATTGTATTTGTGGGCGTCGAGAGCGCGGACGAAGTGAAGGCAGGCCTCGCCGCGATGCGCTTCAAGTCGAACGGCGGCACGCGTCCCGATTCCGTCGGCTCGGCGCCGGCCGTCTGGGGAATGACGGAGCAGGAATACCGGGCGAAAGCGGACCTCTGGCCGCTCAATCCGAACGGCGAGCTGATTAACTGGACGATCGTCGAGAGCAAGGAAGGCCTGAAGCACGTGCGAGAGATCGCAGCGGTGAAAGGCATCGGCGTGCTCCTCCCGGGCGCGGGTACATTGCGCGGCGTTTTTTCGACGACCGATTCCGCCGGCAAGCGCGTGTTCGACGCGGTCGGGTGGGAGGCCGCGATCCAACAAGTGCTCGCGGCGTGCAAGGAGTTCAATGTCCCGTGCGGCTATCCGGCGACAGCGAATGACATCGAAGAACGCATGCACCAAGGCTTCAGCGTCTTCGTGATCAACTGGGGCGAGCAGGGCTTCAAAGCGGTCGATATCGGAAAGAAGGCCGCCGGTCGGTAAGAGTTGTCATCCTCCGGCCGCTTCGCGGTCGGAGGATCTACTGTCCTTGATTAGCTACTTGATCGGGATAATAGATCCTCCACTTCGTGGAGGATGACAACACTCACAGTTCCAGTTTGAGCTCCGTCGCTCGCGCCTCGAGATCGAGCAGCTTTTTCTTCCGCGACAATCCGCCGCCGTAGCCGGTCAGCGATCCGTCCGAGCCGATCACTCGGTGGCACGGGATGAGAATCGCGATCCGGTTGTCGCCGTTTGCCCGCGCGACGGCGCGCACGGCGGTCGGATGCCCGATCGCCGATGCCACTCGTGAATAGGTTGTCGTCGTCCCCGGCGGAATGCGCAGCAGCTCGTTCCAGACCTTCATCTGGAATGGCGTCCCCGGCGCGTACAACGGGACCGTGAACTCGCGACGGTCACCGCGAAAATATTCGTCGAGCTCACGGCGCAGCTGCACGATGATCGCCGACTCGCCGGGAACGAGTTCAGACCCGACCGCAGCCTCCAGCCGCTGGAGCTGAAGCGGAAGCATGTATCGACGCGAAAACTCGAACAGCACGAGATGCGTCTTCGTCGCCGCCGCGACCATCTCTCCGACAGGCGTGACGATCGCCGTCAGGGCTCGCTCGACTTCCAGTCCACTCGTCGCCGCGGCCATCGGGAGTCAGCGCGTCTTGGCGATGAAGCCCTGAATCTGCTTCACGGCGTAGTCGACCTTCATGTCGAAGATCATTTTCCCCAGCTCGGCGGTGGAGCGTCGTGCGTCTCCCGAGATGCCATTGTTCACGCGCGGCGCGTTTGGATCCCGGGCCGCGCCGCGCGGCAGGGTGTCGCCCACGGCGGTGGGGAGGAGCGCCATACGAACCCAGGACTCG
>DATMHK010000300.1:0-4713 GCA_035554995.1 Gemmatimonadaceae bacterium | reverse complement strand
AAGCTGCTCGACTTTGGCATCGCAAAGCTCTTGGGCGAGGCGCGCGATGGCGACGCCGGACAGCCGCGCTCGGGTGGAGGGGAAGCGTCCTTCGTGTCGGAGACGCTGGAAGGCGGGGCGCTCACGCAGGAGTACGCGTCGCCGGAGCAGGTCACCGGCGGACCGATCACGACATCGGTGGACATCTATGCCGCGGGGGTTCTGCTCTACGTACTCGTTGCCGGACGCCACCCGACGTCGGTCGGATGCCGGACTCCGTCCGAGGTGCTCACGGCGGTGGTGGAACGACAGCCGCCGCCGATTGGACTCGGAGACCTCGACATCCTGTTGGCCAAGGCGCTGGCCAAAGATCCGGCGCAACGGTATCGAACGATCGGGGAGCTCGCCGATGATCTCACGCGCTGGCTGCGCCACGAGCCGGTGCGTGCGCGACCGCCGGCGTGGAGCTACCGGGCCCGAAAGTTCGTGCGGCGCAATCGGGCCGAGACAGTGGCGGCAATCGGCGTCGCCGCGGCGATCGCCGTCGGTGTCGCACTCTCGCTCTCGGAAGCGCGGCACGCCGCCGCCGAACGCGATCGCGCCGAGGCGGCGTCGCGAGAGTCGGAAGCGGTTAATAATTTTCTCATACAGCTCTTTCAGACGAGCGACCCGGTCGAAGCGCACGGCGATACGCTGACGGCCGGCGATCTCGTCGCTCGTGCCGCGGCACGCATCGAGCGGCTGCACGCGGTCCCTCTGGAGCAAGCCCGCCTCCTCGATGTGACGGGCCGACTGGACTTGAGCCTCGGTCGGTCCCAAGCGGCGTACGAGTCGTTCGCGCGATCGCTCGCGATCCAAGAACGCGCCAAAGCCGGTGAAAGCATGGAGGCGGCGGGAACGCTTCGACTGCTGGCCCAGGCACTCACGAGCTTGGAGCAATTCCCGACGGCGGATTCGGCCGTCGGCCGGGCGCTCCAGATCGAGCAGCGGCTGCTGGGCCCCGACCATCCGGACCTCGCGATGCCGCTCAACGAGGCGGCGTGGATCGCCGTCTATCGAGGGGATCTCGCGCGTGCCGAGAGCTTCGAGCGCCGGGCACTCGCGTTGCGCGAGCGGTTCAGAGGGGCGATCGACTCACTGACGGCGGACAGCCACCTG
The DNA here is from genome assembly GCA_035554995.1 of Gemmatimonadaceae bacterium. Lineage (GTDB taxonomy): Bacteria > Gemmatimonadota > Gemmatimonadetes > Gemmatimonadales > Gemmatimonadaceae > JAQBQB01. The sequence goes on along the minus strand of DATMHK010000300.1, from coordinate 3,576 downwards.
GACCTGGGAGCGGTTCTCCGCTACGAACGACAGATCCCGGAAGCCGAGAAGGAATTCCGCCTCGGTCTCGCCATTCGGACGCGCACGTCGCGCCCGGACGACCCACAAGTCGCGCACGCGATGCTCCAAACCGCGTATTTGCTCGACGAGGAGGAAGGGCGGTACGCCGAGGCCGAGCCACTCTTCCGCCAGGCGCTGGCGATCCGGCGACAGGTCTTCGGCGACGGCCACCCCTTGGTAGCAGCCACGCTGGTCGATTTTGCTGAGTTCCTTTCCCGTCGGGGCGACTCGGTCACCGCGTTCGCGTTTGCCCGAGAAGGGCTTTCCATGATGCGTCGGGCGTACGGAGCCGAGCATCCTGTGGTCGCGGCGTTCACGGCGCGACTGGCGGGTGTGCTCCATCGAACCGGCCGGCTCGCCGAGGCTGAAAGCCTGTATCGAAGCTCAATTGCGATGAATCGCCGGATCCTCGGCCCCGATCACCGCAATGTTGCCGGCGTGGAAATCGACCTCGCTCGCCTGCTCATCCAGAAGCGCCAATACGCGCCGGCCGAGTCTGCCCTTCGCGACGCCATCCGGATTGGCGACCGGCCGGGGTCGAATCGCTACCCTGTCCCCCTCGCCAGAAAACTCCTCGACGAGCTGCCCGTGCGCGACGGCAGTCGGAGGGGCGATTCGCTCCGTCGACGTTGAGCGGACAATTATTGGATGTTTGTAATGAAGGATCGCTACAGCAATTCCTGATGCAAGAGTAGTCTCGCCTTGCGCCAATCGCGACGAACCGTACGCTCGGATGTCTCGCGCAACTCGGCGATTTCGCGGAACGCGTAGCCGCAGAAGAAATGCAGGTCCACCAGCTCGGCCAGTGAAGGATCGACTTCCGCCAGATGATCCAGCGCATCGGAGAGTCGCCCGAGCTCACTGGCGTTCGCATCGCTCGCCGCGACCACATCGGGCTGAAGGGTGATGTCGAACGCACCGCCGCCGCGCTTTTGCGCCCTGGCTCGCCGGGCATAATCGATGACAACGGCGCGCATCGCTCGCGCCGCGTAAGCCATGAAGCGACCCCGATCGGGAAAGTCGAGGCCGGGCCGACCGGAGAGGTCCAACCACATGTCGTGAACGAGCGTCGTGGTGGATACCGACAAGTCTCCGCCCGAGGATCGCAGATGGGACTCCGCCATGCGGTGAAGCTCGGAATAGAGCACCGCGAAAAGCCTATCGGTATCTCCGGCTGCAGGGGGAAGACTCGCGGACTCCACGCTAGCACACTGGCGGCTTGACCTGAACGCTTGGCGCGGCGACCGGGGATTTACCCGCGGTCTTGAGCATCGTGTTCAGGGCGCCGAGCTCCGCGCCCGCTACTCGTTGCCACGTCGCGACCGTCTTGCCGAGGTCCATACACGCCGCCGCCCATGCGGCGCGGGCGGAAGTAGTCGGAGCCAGGTCGCCATTCTCCTGCGCGTTGAGTTGTCCGACGAACGCACCGTTGAGCGACGCAAACGTGGGCGGCGCGCCCTGGCCGCCGCGGCCGCGTCCTCGACCCCCCTGCCCGCCCGCCACACTGTCGAGTTGCGCGGCGATTGCCGACGCCTTACTCGCTACCTCCGGCGACGCACCATTCGCCGCAGCGCGCACGGCGTCGCGTAACGCCGCGGCGGCGTGGTTGCCCTCGTACGAGGCATCGATCGCTTGCGAGATCTTGCCCAGCAGCGCGTTCTGCGCCGTCAAGTCGGCGAGCGTCGCGCGTGAGCGCGGATCGGCTTTCACCGCGACGGTCTGCGAGTACGTCTTGCCATCCACCGTCAGCTTGAGCGTGTACGTCCCCGGCGTCACGAGCGCGCCCTCCGGTGACGCCGGCGTGAGGCCCGGGTTCGCGTTAATCTCGAAGCTGTGCGACATCGCCTTCGGCGCGTCGTAGTGCAGGTCCCAATTCGTGCGGTTACTGCCCGCGTTCTTGGGAAGTGGCGTCGGTGTGGCCACCCAGAAGTTGGGGTGTGGCGGGCGCGCCGCTTCCGCCACCGGCGCAATCGGCGCGCTCGACAGATGCCGGACGATCGCGCCGCTCGCATCGATGACGTCGATCGAGATGTCGCTCTTCGGTTCCTGCGCGAGCCAGTAATCGATGATCACGCCGTCCGGCGGATTGGGCGCGTGGGGCACCTCCGGCGGGAAGGGCGTGTCCGCGCCGACGTTGCGCCGCAAGCGATAGGCGTCACCCGGCTTGAAGAGATGCGCCGCTTCGCTCGCCATTGACCGCTCGAGCTGTCGCAGGACTGAATAGTCGTCGAGCGACCAGAAGCCGCGGCCGTAGGTCGCGATGACAAGATCGTTTCCGGCGATGGTGATGTCCCGATACGACGTGTTCGGCAGATTCTGTTGCAGCGTCTGCCAATGATCGCCGTCGTCGAACGAGACGTACATGCCGCTTTCGGTGCCGGCAAAGAGCAATCCTTTTCTTCGCGGATCGTTGCGGACGACGCGCGCGAAGCTTCCACTCGGCTGGTTCGTCGGGAGCCCGGTGATGATCTTCGTCCAGGTCTTTCCGAGATCGCGCGTGCGGAAGAGGTGTGGCGTGTAATCGCCGTTGCGATGGTCGTCGACCGCGACGTACGCCGTGCCGGCGTCGAAGTGTGACGGCTCGACCGCCAACACCTCGCCCGTCCGATAGTCGGTAATACTCGCATCGTCCCACGTTTTGCCGCCGTTGCGCGTGACCTTGATCACGCCGTTGTTGGTACCGACCCAGATGATGCCGGTGCCCACGGTCGAGGCGCGCATCGATTCGATGGAACCGGTGCTCGCGGGCCCCTGAAGGTCGGTGCGGAGTCCAAGGTCGGGGCTGAGCGCCGTCCAGTGTGCGCCGGCATCAGTACTCGACCAAACAGACTGGAATGCGGCTAGAAGCATCCGCTTGTTCCACGGCGCGAAGACAATGGGCGCGGAGCTCGTCGTTCGAAGGCGGCGTGACGGATCGGCCGCGGGACTCACGTTGATCCACTGCTCGCTCGGATACGTGATCTTTATGACGCCATTGCCGGTCGAGTAGACCGTGTTCGGATCGAGCGGATCGGGAACGATCGTTCCCCACTCCCACCCCGGCACGGGACTCCAATCGAGCGCAGTGATCGCGCCGAGGTTACCGCGCGACCGCGTGCGAATGGCGCCGGCGTCCTGCTGCGTGCCGTAGACCCAATAGGGGAACGAGTTGTCCACCGAGAGATGGTAGATCTGTTCGGTGGACTGGTTGTACCAGGAGCTCCACGTCGCGCCACCGTCGAGCGTGACGATGGCGCCCTGGTCGTAACCGGCAAGGATGCGTTGGTTGTTGGTGGGATCGAACCACCACTGCTGCGGATCGTCGCCGCCCGGCGCGCCCTTGAAGCCGGTGAACGTCTTGCCGCCGTCGGTGGACTTGTAGCTCGAGGTGTTGACGGTGTAGACAACATCCGGGTTCTGCGTGTCGACGTAAACGCCGCAGTTGTAGCCGCCCTGGCCGTTTCGAATTCTCTGATCGTCGGCGGCCATCTGGTGCCACGTGGCGCCGGCGTCGTCGGAACGGTAGAGGCCCCAGTC
>DATMHK010000299.1:0-46003 GCA_035554995.1 Gemmatimonadaceae bacterium | reverse complement strand
CGGTGGCCGACGGATGGACCGCAAAACAGATCCACGACACGGTCGCGGCCATCGTCCGCCAGCCGGCGTACGCGGTCCCGATTCGGCAGACCTTGCTCGGCCGCGTTCTCGAGTTCATCGGCGACGAGTTCCGCGATCTGATTCGACTGTTGGGTGGGTCCCAAAATGCCAGGCTGATCGTCATTGTCGCTGTCGCGCTGCTGGTTCTGGCGATCGCGGGTCGGATCGTCGTTGGTCAACGGCTCGAGCTGCGGCGCCGAACAGCGGGCAGTCTGCAGATCGTCGGCTCGGCCCGCCGGGACTATTGGGTGCTCGCCGGGGAGTTGGAGCAGCGCGGCGATTTCGTCGCGGCGTCGCATGCGTTGTACCTCGCCGTGCTCGAGGCGTTGGCGCGATCGGGGGGAGCGGTCACGTTTCACGCCTCGAAGACGGTCGGCGACTATGTTCGAGAGCTCAAACAACGTCGCTCGGACTCGCTCGAGGCGTTCCGTCAGTTCGGTGATCGGTTCGAGCGTGACGTCTTTGGCGCTCAGGCGCCAAACGCGGCTACGTATCGTCAATTGGCCGAGCTCGCGGCGTTTGCCAAACGGGCGCGCGCCGCATGACCAACCCGATTCCGCCCGCGGCGAAACGCTGGACCGCGACATGGGTTCTCGGCGTGCTGGCGATCGTAGTGATCGCAGTCGCGCTGCTCACACCGGAAGAGACGGGAACGAACGGACGCGACGCGAGCACGTTCTCGACCGGACCCGGCGGCACAAGCATCGTGTTCGAATTGGCGGCGCGGATGGGATGGAAAACCGAGCGCCGAATCGTTCCGCTGGATTCGATGCCTGCTGGTCGGCGAGTGGACGTGGTCCTCGCACCCTCGGTGGCGCTTGGTTCGCACGAGGTCCACCGGCTGCTGGAGAACGTGCGCAGCGGCGGGGGACTCATCGCGTCGCTCGACGGCGACGATGATTTGGCTGACTCGCTGAGGGTTGAAGAAGGTCGCGGCGTCGCGTTCCTCGATGCGTCGGATACCGACTGTCCCGCTGAGCCTCTGAGCGTGGCACGCGTGCTCACCCTTCCTACCGACGCACGCGAAGTTGATCCGCCGAAGGTTTTCGACGGTGAAATCACGACGCTCCTGTCGGCGACCACCCAAAAGACACATGTCCCGTTTCGCGCCGCGATAGGATTTCCGCTTGGCGGGCGGGACGGGGGCGGCCGCGTCGTCGTCGTGGGCTCGTCATCGGTGTTCGTCAATTCCGCCGTGCGGAATTGCCGGTTGGACGCCGACCTCGCCGTGGCTCGCATGCTCGCCTATGTGGTCCCCGCGAATGGTGAGCGCCCTCCAATCGTCTTCGACGAGTTCCATCACGGGTATGGCGTGCACGGCGGCAGCCTCCGCGCCGCCGCGATCTACCTCGGCCGCACGTCTTCCGGTCACTTTCTGGTTCAAGCGTTGGTGGCGGGACTGGTATTACTGCTCGCCAAGGCGCCGCGACCGCTGCCGCCGAGTGAGGTCACCCAGATTCCGCGACGCTCGCCGATCGAGCACGCCGACGCGCTCGGACGCGCATTCGAAGATGTTGGGGCGACGCGCACGGCGACCACGCGTCTGCTCGGCGGTGTGCGGCGTCGGGTCGGTCGCGCCGTCGCCATATCCTCGGGCGCGGCGGATGGCGAGTTCCTGAGCGCCATCGAGCGCATGAACCCGTCCCTCTCCGAGCCGGTCCAGCGGATTCGAAACGCGGTCGACCATCCCGTGTCGTCGGAGCAGTTCATTGTTGTCGGAAGCGCGCTCGAACGCGTCGAGCGTGCGCTGACTCGCGACGAGTCTCTCTCTCCACAGAAATGACACTGACAATTGCAGACGGCGCCGCGATGGTCCGTCGCGTGCGCGATACCGTGGCGACGCGAATCATCGGGCAAGACGAAGTCATCGATGACGTGTTGGTGGCCTTTCTGGCCCGCGGGCACGTCTTGATCGAGGGCGTGCCGGGAACAGCCAAGACGTTGCTCGTTCGTACGGTTGCCGACGCGATGGCGGTGCGGTTCGCGCGCATCCAGTTCACGCCCGATCTGATGCCGGCGGACGTGACAGGCGTCGCGCTGTATCGCGATCCGGTGCGAGGGTTCGAGTTTCAGGCCGGGCCGGTGTTCACGGATCTCCTGCTCGCCGACGAGATCAATCGGGCGCCGGCGAAAACGCAGGCCGCACTCCTCGAAGCAATGTCGGAACGTCAGGTCACAGCCGACGGCGTCGCGCACCCGCTGGACGAGTTGTTCATGGTCCTGGCGACGCAAAACCCCGTCGAACACGAGGGAACGTTTCCACTGCCCGAGGCGCAACTCGATCGCTTCCTGCTCAAGATCCTGATCGACTATCCCGCATTGGATGCCGAGCTGGCGATGCTCGCCCTCCACGAGTCGGGATTCGATCCGGAACGCGGAGGCGGTGCGGCGATCGTGGACCCGGTGCTCACAGCCGACGAGGCGCGCGGGTGTCGCTCACTCGTCGACTCGGTTCACGTGGCTGTCGAGGTGCGCGAGTATATCGCGTCGATCACCCGGGCCACGCGCCAGGACAGTGCGTTGATGCTCGGCGCTTCGCCGCGGGCGAGCGTCGCGCTTCAACGCGCCGCGCGCGCAAGCGCCGTCATTGCTGGTCGTGATTTCGTCACGCCGGACGACGTGAAGGCGAGGACGCTGTCCGTGCTTCGCCATCGCGTCGTGCTCGCGCCGGAGCTCGAGGTCGAGGGCCGGTCGACAGACGACGTGCTGGCCGCGATCCTGTCACGCGCCGTCGCGCCGACGTGATGGAGACGACCGAGGCGATCGTGCCGCGTCGTCGGCGCGTGGTGCTGACCGTCTATCCCACGGCCCGCGCGGCGGCGATGGTCCTGGCGCTTTCGCTCCTCTGGCTGTTTCCGCGAATCGGGATGGCGCTCGCGGTTGCCGGACTCGTTGCCGGCGCGGGTTGTTTGCTCTTTGATTATCTGCGACTGCCCAGCCGGCGCGACCTCGCGATTGAGCGCCGTGCGCCCGATACGCTGGGGCTCGGCGACGCGACCGCGATCCAGTACACCCTGAGCTCGGATTGGCCTTGGCCGATCCGCGCGCAGCTCTTCGATCGATTTCCGTCTGGTCTCAGCGGCTCGGTGGCGCCTGATGCCTTCGTGATCGGTGCACGCGCCGAGCTCGAGATCGACGTGCAAACGACCGGCTCGTCGCGCGGGGCGTGGCAGTTCGGCGACGTCGCGGTCCGCGTGGTTGGGCCGCTCGGGTTGATGGCGAGAATCATCGTTGCGCGCCTTTCGCCGCACACGACGACGGTCGTCCCATCTCTGACCAACGTTCGGCGATTCCGATTGCTCGCGATGCAGCAGCGGCTGAGCGACGTCGGCGTTCGTGCCTTGAAGCGGCGGGGTGAGGGGAACGCGTTCGCCGGGCTGCGGGAGTATGTTCCGGGCGACGATCCACGATTCGTCGACTGGAAGGCGACAGCGCGACACGGCCGGTTGATCAGCCGCGAGCATACGATCGAGCGATCGCAGGTCGTGATCTCCATGATCGACTGCGGGCGGGCGATGACACAACTCGCCGGACAATACTCGCGGCTCGACCACGTCTTGTCGGCGTCGCTCGTTCTCAGCGACGTCGCCGCGACCAGCGGCGATCGTGTGGGGCTCATCGCATTCGATGATGCGATCCGCGCGGTCGTGGCGCCCCAGCGTGGACGGACGGCGCTTCGTTCGCTGCGCGCCGCGATCAGTGGCCTCGAGGCGCGCGTCGTCGAACCGGATTATGCGGCCGCCTTTCGAGTGCTCGCGACGTCGCAGCCGCGGCGCGCGCTGGTCGTGTTCTTCACGGACGTGATCGATGTTCGGGCGGCGCGGAGCTTCGTTGCCTACGCGAATCGCGCCGGGAAACGCCACGCGGTGGTCGTCGTAGCGATCGAGAATGACGCGTTGGTCGAGGCGTCGCGACCGGCGAGCGTCGGCGCGACCGCGCTCTATCGGTCGGCGGCCGCTGAAGAGCTGGTTCGCGAGCGCGAGGAAGCCCTGGCGCGAATGCGGAGCGCCGGCATCGCCGTACTCGACGTGTCGCCGACGCACATGGCGACCGCCGTCGTCAACCGCTACCTCGAGATCAAAGCGCGCGGTCTGTTGTAGGCGCCGACTCCCCGAGGCCAAGCAACGCCGACGACGGCCGAACTTCGCTCTCTATCGCGACCGGCGGCTCCTCACGAGCGCGAGGGAGTCCACCGCGCAAATAGGAGATGAGCGCCAACAACGTCGTGGCCGAAACCATCAGCTTGAGCCAGAGTGGCCAGGTTGGAATCGGCGACACCATTCCCTCGAGCGAACCGGCAAAAACGAGCAGGAGCGTCGAGGCCGCGATGAGACGCATGGCTCGACGGCTGTTGGCCGCGAACGCCGCGCGGCGAGTCATGTCGCCCGGCAGCAACATGCTGCCGGCGATGAGGAGCCCGGCTCCCCCGGCGATGCAAATCGCCGAGAGCTCGAGGACGCCGTGCGGCGCGACGAAGGCGAGCAGGAGCCCGATGATTCCCTTCGACTGGTAGAGCCCGAACACTCCACCGAGCGAAATGCCGTTCATGAGGAGCAAAAAGAGTGTTCCAATGCCCGCTGTGATGCCAAGCGCGAACGCGGCGAAGGTGACCTGCACGTTGTTGGCGATGATCTGACTCGCCATCACGGGCCGAAATACTTCCGGATCGGGGATGTATCCCTTTCGCGTTCGGGCACGCTCGACGCCCTCTTCGGCGCGATCGAGCATCTTGGTCGGGATGAACGTCGTCGCGACCGCGGGATCGCGCACCACAGCGGTGTAGGAGATCGCCGCGGGAACGAACAGGAAAGCTGCAGCGAGCAGGATCGGCGCTGCCGAACGTCGAACCTCGGTCGGCACGTCGATCGCGATGAAGCGAAGAACCTCGCGGAACGTCTGGCGGCGTTCGCGATAGATGAGATTGTGCGCGCCGGCGACGAGCCGCCCGAGATAGAACACCTCGGCAACGCCGCCATCCTTGGCGGCGGTGGTCAGACGGGCCAGGTCCGACGTGAGCGCACGGTACTCTTCGACGAACTCCCGGACGCCGGACTCGCCGAGCGATGAGAGCCCGCCGCGTTGCGCCGTCGCGAGCCGCGAGGCGAACGCGATCCATCGCGGCGACCGCGTGGTGACGAGGGCGTAGCGCTCGCGACTCGCGCCCGTCGCTCCTCGCGCCGCGACCCCTCGCTCGCGCGCCTGTCGCTCGGCGGCGTGCAGCCGCGAGAGGCGCGCGGCGTCCGACGTTCCATCGTCGGCGAGAACGTGCGCCAGACGACGGGCGACCTGTTCGGTGAGCTGTCGGCGCCGATCGGCGTCGAGGCTATTGCGGCGGGCTGCCCATCGGTCGAGCAACTGGAACTCGGTTTCGTTCAGCTGCGCCGACAAGACCGCGGAAGCGGTTGGCGTTGCGGGTGCAGCGGGTTCGGCGGTGAGCGGCTGACGGACGAAGGACTCTCTCACGACGAGTGTGCCGGCGACGATGTCGCCCAACCGCTTTCCGGATTTCGAGAAGGCGATCGATCCAACCCCGACGAGGTATGTGAAGAGGGGCTGCAGGTCGACGATGCGCATCAAGTTTCGCACGGCGGAGGCGGCGAAGCCCACTGAAAAGCCTCCGTCGCGAACGACACGAAGGTGCCGCATGCGCTTGCCTGGGGTCTGACCGTCGCGAAGCGCCTCGAAGAGCAGGTAGTAACCCCAGATGATCGAGAACTGGGCGATGATGAGCACTGCCGCGGCGAGCGCCTGCGACGAATCGCGGCGCAGAGCCGCCTCGATCCGGTCTCGCGGAAGGAGAATCGCGGTCGCGACGGCGACCGCCATGAACAAGAAAACGCAGATGAGGAGATCGATCAGCGCGGCATACAGACGCGAGCCGAGACCGGCGATCGTGTAGGACAGAACGACGAGCTCGGGGGTTTCGACGTCGACGACCTGTTCCAGGCGCTGACTCATGCGCGGAGATTGGCGGTGTGCGGGGCAGCGAGCAAGCCCGAGATTCCAGGCCCTAGTATCTTGTGGCAGCGAGGATTTATGACTGAACACTCACGAGAGACGGCGACGTTTGGCGGCGGATGCTTCTGGTGTCTCGACGCCGTATTTCGTCAGCTGAACGGCGTCGAAAAGGTGGTGTCGGGCTATGCGGGCGGCGAAACGACGAGTCCGAGCTACCGCGACGTCTGCAGCGGGACGACCGGCCACGCCGAGGTCGTGCAGATCACGTTCGATCCGTCGGTCGTCACGTTCCGCGATCTGCTCGGTGTTTTCTTCACGATCCATGACCCGACGACTCAGGATCGGCAGGGAGCGGACGTCGGGACGCAGTACCGCTCGGTCGTGCTTTACCACTCGAACGAGCAGCGCGACGACACCAAGGCGGTGATCGACGAGTTGACGCGCGAAAAGGTCTGGGATGATCCGATCGTCACGCAGATTGTTCCGTTGACGACGTTCTATTCCGCCGAGGAGTACCACCAGGACTACTACTCGAGCAACGCCGCACAGCCGTACTGTCAGATCGTCATCGCGCCAAAGGTCGCGAAGTTTCGGAAGAAGTATCTCGACCGGTTGTCGAGGCGCTGACGGCTCTCGAGTTGGACGCGGTCATTGGTCCCGTTACGGAAGAACTCGTCAGGGTGTAGTGCAGAACTCGGGTTGGACAAAGAGCGAACTGGAACGTAAGTTGGCGATTGCGGTATATTCACGCTCGTTAGGACGCCACGCGACGAGTCGCGACGTCGCGCGCCCGCCTCAACGCCAGAGCTCTGGCCGGTCTTAATACCTCAGTATGCTGCACGCCCTGCTCGGCACCGCTTTACCTCTCCTCTTCGCCGCCGGCGACACATCCTTCCGGATCGCTAGTGTCCCGTCTCCGACGATCACGACTACGCCCGTGGTCGACATTCGGAGCAGGCTCGTCGCGGACAGTATTGTCGTCGAGAAGGGCCGGCGCACGCTGACCCTGTTTCAGGCCGGCTTCCCGGTGCGGATGTATAAGATCGCGCTCGGCAAGCAGCCCGTCGGCGACAAGATCCAGAGGGGCGACGGACGCACCCCGGAAGGTGTCTACCGGATCGACTTCAAGAACCCGCAGAGCAAGTACCATATGGCTCTGCACGTGTCTTATCCCGACGCGGCTCATCTGCAGCGGGCAAATCAACTCGGCGTGTCTCCCGGTGGCGACATCATGGTTCACGGGCTTCCGCCGAGGTATGCCGACTACGGTTCGTCGCACAGCGAGTTCGACTGGACGGAAGGGTGCATCGCCGTAACGGACAAGGAAATCGAGGAGATTTGGCGCGCGATTCCGGCGGGAGCGGCGATACAGATCAAACCCTGACGTGCGCACATCGATCGTTCTCTGGAGCGCGATCTCGGGAGCGATACTCGGGTTGTTCATTGACGCGACGCTGATTGGCGTCGCGTTGGTGTTTTCAACCGCAGTGCCCGCGCTCTCCGCGCGCCTTCAGCAGCGGTGGATCGCGATCGGCGCCGTCATTGTGTTGACTCTGATCCTTACAGGCAGCGTCGCACTCGGATACCTCGAAGGCCAACTGAAAACGCGCTGATCTGCTGCTCTCATCGCCGACAATTGGACGAGGCCGAGAAGGCCGTTGGCCCAACTATCGGGCACGATTCCCGCGCTTCCGCCGGTGTTTTCCCACCCAACCCGAACATGGAGCGTACACGATGAGGCGTTTTTCTAGAGCGTGGATCGCGGTCGCCGTGCTGGTCGCTGCCAGCGCATGCGGCTCGGATGATGATTCCACCTCGCCGGTCGTGGGCGCGAGCGGGACGTGGGCTCTGCTATCGATCAACGGTGCAGCGCTTCCGACGACGATCGGCTCTGGCACCCAGGCGGTATCGATCATCGCGTCGACGCTCACCATCTCGTCCAACGGGAACTACAACGAAGTAATCACGCTGCGCCCCGCGGGAGCCAGCTCGAACACGACGTTCACCGAGATTGGAACGTGGTCGTTCTCCAATGGCCGCGTGACGTTCAACGACCAGACGGACGGCATCACGTACACCGGGGATGTCAGCGGCAACACCTTGACGGAGACCACGCCCGGGTTCGTTTCGGTGTACTCGAGACAGTAGCGAGGTCCAGCCGACACGACCGTTGGTCGCCCCCAATTGGACCTTCGGCTAATTGAGGGACTTCCGAGGCCGACCACGTTCGAGGGGTGGTAAACTGTGACGGATCCGCACGGCGAGGTTGTCCGCCGAGGCGGTTGCCTGCAGCATTAACGCGGACTGATGCGCCACCACCTGAACTCTCCGGCGTATGGTGACACCGCTGACCCGTTACGTCTATCGCGATTCGGCAATCGGATCGTTCGGCTCGGGCTCCGGCTCGGATGGGTTGGACCGTGTACTCGCCAACGCTCTGCCGCACATCGTATGGACGTGCGACGCGATGGGGCAGCTCGAGTGGGTCAACGATCGCTGGTTCGAGCTGACGGGCATGAGCGAGGAGGCCACGCTCCGCGACAAAGGCGCGCTGACAGCCGTTCATCCCGACGACGTTCCGGAACTGGCGCGGCGGTGGCAGCAGGCACTCGAGACAAGAACCGCAACTGAAGTCGAGTACCGGATTCGGACGCGTGGTGGCGATTATCGCTGGCACATCGGGCAGATTGCGCCGCTTCTGGACACGAGCGGTGCTGCGCTTCGGTGGGTCGCGACGGCGTTCGATATTCACGATCGCCGGGCCGCCGAGGATGCATTGCGCGAGTCGGAGCGGCGATTCGAAACGATTTTCCATCTGAGCCCCCAGCCATCGGCTATCACGCGCGCGGCGGACGGCACGTTCCTCGACGTGAATGCGGCGTTCGTCGAAGTCATGGGTTTCAGTCGGGAAGAAGCGGTTGGAAAGACTGGCGCGGAACTTGGCATCTGGACGGTAGAGGAGCGCGCCGCGTTCATAGCGCCGGTGTTCGAAGGGGCCGAGCGAAGCGCCGAGGCGATCTTCCGGACCAGGAGCGGGCGCAACCTGCGAACGGTGTTGGCGATCGCGCCTGTGGAGCTCGGCGGCGAGCGGTGCTTCGTGTCCGTCGTGACCGACATGACCCATCGACGGGCCGTCGAAGACGCGCTGCGCAACAGCGAGGCTCAGGCCCGCGCCCGCGCCGACGATCTCGCCGCCCTGATGGACGCCGTGCCGGTCGCGGTGTGGATCTCGAACGATCCCGACTGTCACGAGATCCGCGGCAATCGCGCCGGACACGAGGTACTTCGAATTCCGATGGGCAGCAACTTGTCGAAAACCGCGAGCGATCCCGCGCCGACGCGCCATTTTACCGTTTTCATCGACGGCGCCGAGATCAGTACAGATCGGCTGCCGCTACAGCGCGCGGCGCGTGGAGAAGAATTCCGTAACTATGAAGAGGAGCTGCGATTCGACGACGGTAAAGTGGCGCACCTGTTCGGCAACGTGATCCCGCTGCGAAATCCCGACGGCACTCCGCGCGGCGCCATCGGCGCCTTTCTCGACGTGACGCGGTTGAAGGAGGTCGAAGACGCGCTGCGCCGGGCGGATCATCGGAAGGATGAATTCCTCGCGCTCCTGTCGCACGAGCTGCGAAATCCACTGACGCCGATTCTCACATCGGCGCGACTTCTCGAGCTGCACGCCGACCCGGAGGCTCGGCACGAGATCGAAGTGATCACGCGCCAGGTGAAGCATCTCGTGCGGCTCGTCGACGACCTTCTCGACATGTCGCGAGTGTCGCGCGGCGCGGTCACGCTGACGAAGACGCGGTTGGATCTGCGCGACGTCGTCTCGCGCGCCGTGGACGCGACGGCGCCATTGTTTGCCGAACAGGAACACGAGCTCGAGCTCTCGGTACCGAAGGGCCTTGCCGTCGAAGGCGACGAGGTTCGTCTCACCCAGGTGGTGGACAATCTTCTCTCCAACGCCGCGCGCTACACGCCTCCGCGGGGCCGGATCACCGTGACCGGAACCCGCGAAGGGGATTCCGTCATGCTGCGCGTGCGGGATACCGGCATCGGCATCGATCCGACGCTGCTCCCGGATTTGTTCGAAGTATTCGTGCAGGGTGTGCGCGGTCCGGACCGGGCACCCGGTGGGTTGGGCATCGGGCTTTCGCTCGTTCGACACTTGACGGAGCTGCACGGCGGCACAGTCGCGGCGCACAGCGAGGGCCTCGGGCAGGGGAGTGAGTTCACCGTGCGACTGCCCGTCGCGACCACGCAAGCGGGCAGCGCGGCGCTGGATGACGGCTGGTGGAATACCGGGCGCGAACCAGCGCGCAAAGCGCGCGTGCTCATCGTCGACGACCACCGCGACGTGGTGAAGGGTCTGTCGCGATTGCTGTCGATCACGGGCTACGACGTTCGCGCCGCGTTGAGCCCAACGGAAGCACTGGAGTTGGTGGTGGAGTTTCAGCCGCACGTCGCGATCCTCGACATCGGCTTGCCCGAGATGGACGGCTACAAATTGGCCGGCGAGCTGCGATCGCGACTGCGTGAGTCGTCGCCGTCGCTCATTGCGCTCAGCGGATACAGTCAGGCGGATGATCGCCGGCGCAGCGAGGCGTCGGGGTTCGCGTATCACCTCGTGAAGCCGCTGGACATCGACGCGCTCCTCGACGTGTTGGACAAGCTCGCTCCCGGCGAGGGCCCAGCGCCGGCCTAGTCGGCGCGAAGCGCCTCGATCGGATCGATACGCGCGGCGCGCCATGCCGGCGGCAGCGACGCGACCACCGCGACAACGGCGACGAGCGCACCGACGGCGACTATGGTCACCGGATCTCGCGGATGGACGCCATAGAGGAAGGACGAAAGGGCGCGCGACGTAAGGAGCGCGCCGCCGCCGCCGACCGCAACGCCCCAAAGCGAGAGGGATAGTCCCTGGCGCAGTATGAGTCGAACGACGTCGGCCTGCGCGGCGCCGAGCGCCACGCGCATTCCGATCTCGCGCGTGCGTTGGCCGACCGAAAACGCGATGACGGCGTGCAGGCCGATCGCGGCCAAGCACAGGGCGACAAGCGCGAATGCGCCGATTACCTGCAGCAGCGAATGTTGCGTCTGTCGAGCGCCGGAAAGAAGCTCATCCGCGATGATGGGGTTGCCGACCGTCGCGCCTGGTGCGGCGTCGCGAACGATGGCACGAATCAAGGAATCGAGCTTGAAAACCGGTCGGGTCGACCGAAACACGAAGTTTGCGCGTCCCGTCACCGGCGATATCGGCATGTAGAGCTGGAGCGAACGCGCGCGATCGTTCAAGCCAGGAATGTCCACATCCGCCACGACACCGACGATTGTCGACCAAGGCAGCTTGCCGTACTTGAGATGTTGGCCGACCGCATTCCCGTTCGGAAAGAACCGGCGGGCAAGACGCTCGTTCACCATGACCTCAGTGGCGTTCTTGTCGGTGGACAGCCGCGTGTCGGCCTGAAAGATTCGGCCGCGGGTGACGCGGAGTCCGACGCGGGCGAAGTATGCGGGATCAACGTCATTGAAGCCGATCGCTGAAAGGCTGTCGCTCGCCCTGGTTGGCCTATTCTCGAACTGGAGTCCCCCGAGGCCGATGCCGAACCTCGGCGGAGTCATCGAGGAGATGGTCAGATCGCGCAGTTCGAGCGCTTCCAGGTGAGATCTGATCGCGCCGACGGCGGCGCGGCGCGCGTCGAGACTGAACCGTTTTTGCGGGAAACGAACCTCGACAGAAACGAGGTCGCGTGTGTCGATTCCAATGTCAGCTCCGCCCATCGCCATGAGCGTTCGCACGAGAAGCCCGGCTCCGGCTAACAGCACGAAGGACAGCGCAATCTCGAGACCGACGAGCGCGGTGCGAACGCGACGCGCGGACGAGCCGCCGCTCTGCGAGCGAGCGCCGGCCTTGAGCGCGTCGGTCATCCGATCTTCGGCGGCGAAGCGAGCTGGCGCGAGGCCGAATGTGATCGTGGTAAAGAGCGAAAGCGCCAAACACCACACGAGCACACTCGGTTGAAGGCTCGCGGTTCCGATCGTCCTGCCGAGCTGCGAGGCCTGAATGCCGCGCAGCACGAGCGTGGCCACACCAATTCCGGCGAACGCACCGGCGAGCGACAGAATCGCTCCTTCCGTCAGCACTTGCGCCATGAGGCGGCCGCGACTGGCACCGATGGCCGCGCGGACAGCGAACTCTCGCTGACGCGACCAGGCGCGAACGAGGAGAAGGTTGGCGACGTTCGCACAGGTGATGAGCAGCACGAGCGATACGGCGGCGAAGAGCACGAGTATCGCTTCGCGGGTCGCCGGCCGAACGTCGTCAATGGCGCGAACGACGCGTGGGGGATCGATGACAACTCCGCCGAGTTGCGCAACAAATTGCGCGGCACGCGGATCAGCCTTCCATCGCTCGAAGAGCCCAGACATCTCGCGATTGGCGTCGTCCACCGACATGCCGGGCCGAAGCTTGGCGAGCGGTATGCCATCGGATGTTGGAGAATTGAGGAGACTATCGGAACGCGTGGCATTGACGGACAGCGCACGGCGGGCGAGGAAGATGTCGCGCTCATCGATGAACGGCATCGCGTACGCCGGCGGAACGACGCCAATGACGACGTGGCCAACGCCCTCGATGAGAATCGACCTTCCGACCACGCCGCGGTCGGCGGCGAAATCGCGTCGCCATATCTGATCGCTGAGGAGGACGACCGGTGGCGCGCTCGAGAGCGTGTCGGTGGGCTGGATGTCTCGGCCGAGGACAGGATGAATCCCAACGAACGCCGATGCTCCGGGCGGAAGGACCGCGCCGTACACTTGGCGTGGACGATCCTGTGTGGTATCACCGACCGCAAACACGCCGACTCCGACGACGACCATCTGTTCGACGGTCGGGGAGCGAGCCCACGCCTCCTGCAGTCCCGGTGCGATGGGAAGCTGAATCGTTCCCTGGGCACCGGTCGACTGCAGGTGCACCATACGGCTACCGTCCTTGAACGGCAGGGGTGAGATCAACTGTTGGTACACGACGCCAAAGAGTGCGGTGTTCGCGCCGATGCCAACCGCGAGGAGGGTGATGATGACCGAGGCGAAGAGCGGGCGTCGTGCAAAGCCACGTATCGCGTAGCGCACGTCGCCGACGACGATTTCCAGAGTTCTCGTAAGGCGTTCGTCGCGCACGGCCTCTTCGGCCTTTCCAATTCCGCCGAACGCGATCAGGGCGGCGCGTCGAGCCTCGGACTCGCTCATGCCGCGGCGCAGGTTGGCCTCGGTCTCGAGCTGGAGGTGCAGTTGCATCTCGCGCCGCATCTCGTGTTCGACGCGGCGACGCAGGAACAGGGCGCGAAGCCAGAGCCGGAATGGTCGCATGTGTCCTTCGTCAGCCGGTGGCCGAGAGTACGAGATCAACGGCGCTGGAGTATCGGCGCCACTCTTCGGACTCCGCGGCGAGGGCACGTTTGCCGGCGGCGGTGAGAGTGTAATATTTGGCTTCACGATTGTTTTCCGACGTGCCCCACTCGCCCTTGACCAGGCCTTTCCGCTCGAGTCGGTAGAGAGCGGGGTACAGCGAGCCCTGGCCGATCTGGAGGGCGTCGCGAGAGAGCTGCTGGATGCGCTGGCTGATGCCCCAGCCGTGCAACGCGGCAAGGGACAGCGCTTTCAGGACGAGCAGATCGAGAGTGCCCTGGAGGACGTCGGACGCGTCGGACATTCCGGCTCTTGTCGAATGGTCAAGGGAGTATGGCCCTCTCTTGTCGAATGATCAAGGGTCGGCCGGGATACGGCCGCGATCGCCTGGGCCATGCGCTGGCGTGGTCGCTGAAACGCGGAAGGCCACAACGCGCGCGGCGTTGTGGCCTTCTCGATTCGTTCGACTGGGGCGGATGGACTCGAACCATCAACTTTCCGATTAACAGTCGGACGGTCTGCCAGTTGACCTACGCCCCATCAGTTGTCAGTCAAACAAAACGGCCCGCCTCTGTATCTGGCGGGCCGCGTCTCTGCTCGACAAACGCGCGCTAGCCAGATCTCCTCGCGGAGTTCCGATTATTCAGATTATTCAGACGATTGCTGGCGCGATTGGTCATAGAACAAAAGCTATGCCCGAGATGTCGGATCGTCAACGATGAGCTCAGTCGGTTCGCAGTGCCACCAACGGATCGACGAGTGTCGCGCGGCGGGCGGGGACTAAACAGGCGAGCATCCCCACGCCAACGAGCACGGCCGCCACACCGCTGAAGATCACCGGATCGCGCGGCTGCACTTGGAACAGGATGACGCCGAGCAGCCGCGCGATGCCGAACGCGAGGGCGAGGCCGAGCGCCATGCCGATCGCCAGCTGCACGATGCCCTGCCGGAAGATCATTGCCACGACGTCACGGGCCTGAGCGCCGAGCGCCATCCGGATACCAACCTCGCGGATGCGACGGCTCACCGAGAAGGACATCACGGCGTACAGGCCGACCGACGCCAGGAAGAGCGCGATCCCGCCGAAAATCACGAACATGGTCCCGAAGACGCGCACGAACCACAGTTGCTGGGCGATCGCTGTGTCGAGCGTCTGCACCCAATACAGCGGAATGTCGGGATTGAGCGATGCCACCGCCGTTCTTACACCCGCGGTGAGCGACATCGGCGCGTTCACGGTGCGCGCGGTGATGTAGGCGAAGCCGGAACGCGCCTGGGCAAGCGGTTGGAACAGGACCGGCGAGAATGGCTCCTGCTGATCGCCGGTGAACACGTCGCCGGCGATGCCGACGACGGTCAACCATGGTTGCTTGCTCTGGTCGTTGCCGAATCTCACACGGCGACCGATGGGGTCTCTGTCCTTGAAATGCTTGGCGACGAACGAGCGCGTCACGACGGCGACGGGGAGCGATCCTTCACGATCGGCGTCCGTGAAACCACGGCCGGCGACGATCGGGATATTGAGCGTCGAGAAGAATCCGGGCGAGACCGACGTCAGTCGCGTATTCGGCCGATCCTGGTCCTTGGCGTAGGTGGCTCCCTCGAGCGAGAAGCGGGTTCCGCCGAACCCCTGCTGCGCGCCGGGGAGACCGACGGCGATCGCCGCGGATTGCACGCCTGGCAGCGCCGCGACGCGCTGCACCGCCTGATCGAAGAAGCGGGCCTGGGCAACAGTGTCCGTATACGCCGCCGGGAACCCGACGCGCGCGGTGAAGACGTTCTTCGTTGTGAAACCCGGGTTCATGTTGCCGAGCTTCGTCACGCTCTTGATGGTGAGACCCGCGGCAACGAGCAGCCCGCACGAGAGCGCGATCTCGAACATCACCAGCCCGCGACTGATGCGTCCGATGCGGAAGCTCGACGCGCCACGCGACTCATCCTTCAGAACCTCGTTGATGTCGGCGCGCGATGACTGAAGCGCGGGGATCGCGCCCGAGACGAGCGTCGTCAGGAGGGCGACGGCGATCGTGAACAGCAGCACCTGCGGGTGCAGCCGAATGTCGATGAAGAACGGAACCTGTGTGACGGTGAGCGCGCGATTGAACATCGCGATGCCGAAGTACGCGAGCCCGACGCCGAGCAGCGCGGCGACGAGCGACAACACCAGCGCTTCGGTCAAGAACTGTCGGATGACGTGCGACCGCGACGCCCCGAGCGCGGTACGAATCCCGACTTCCTTGGTACGATGCGCCGCGCGGTCGAGCAGTAGGTTGGCGACGTTGGCGCAGGCGATGAGCAGCACGAAGAAGACGGCGCCGAGCATCGTGTACAGCAGTTGGCGCGGCTCTTTCCCGATATACTGGTCGACGAAGCTACGCACTGTCGCCGTAAAGCCTTCGTTGCTCTCCTTGTACTCGGCGGCGAGACGCTTGGAGATCGTCGCGAGATCGACGCTCGCTTGATCGAGCGACACACCGGGTTTGAGCTTGCCGACGACGGAGACGAACTGCCCCTGCCCGCGCGGTGACGCGAGCGGGTCGGTTTGCAGCGGAACCCAGATCTGATCGTTGTCGGGGAAGGCGAAGTTCTCGGGCATCACGCCGACGACGGTGTGCGGCGCGCCGTTCACGCGCAGCTGGTGCCCAATGATGTTCTTGTCGCCGCCGTACCGCTGTTGCCACATCGTGTACGAGAGAATGGCGACTTTCTCTCCGGCCGGAGTATCCTCGCCGGCACGGAATGTTCGACCGAGCAACGGACGCACACCGACGACGTCGAACATGTTCGCGGTGATCCAGGCGCCGGTGAAACGCTCGGCTTTCTCGTCGCCGCTAACGTAGATCGTGCCCGATGTCGACCCCGCGAGACCGGTGAAGGTCTGCTGCTGTTTTCGATAGTCTATGAAATCCTGAATCGGCAGCGACTGATTTCGAATATCCTTCGCCGGATTCGAGCGCCCGATCGCCATGATACGATCGCCGTCCGGATACGGGAGGCCGCGCATCAGCGCACCGTAGACGATGCTGAACATCGTCGTCGTGAGGCCGATCCCGAGGGTCAGCGCGAGGGTGGCGACGATGGTGAGGCCGGGGCTGCGAAGGAGACTGCGCCACGCATAGCGGACATCGCGAAGCAACGCCTGCATCTGGATTCCGTGGTCGGAGTGACTCGTAGGACAGCGCTTCTGGCTGCGTACGAGCCCCTGCGACGCGCGGTTTCAGCGCGGGCGCGTGTCGAATTGCGTCAGTGGTACTTCAGATATCTGTGCTGAGACGATCGATACGTCGTCGCTCCGCCTGACGGCGCTCGCTGACGGGAAGATCCGACGGGCGATCGATGATCACATCCGGATCCCCGGGTGCGATCGGCTGCGCACGATCGGCCACGATGGGTCGATTTGCGTCCGGGTAATGGACAGATCGAACCGGCTCGTCATCGCGCCGCTCGATCTTCGCCCGCTCGGTTCGCGTGAGATCCGACTCCGGAAAATCCGCCGAATCCATGAGGGCGAGGCGTCGCACGCGGTCGATCTGCACGACACGGATCGGGACGAAGGTGTGGCGATCGGTGCCCGGGAGATCCACGTCGAGCATCACGACTTCGCCGGCATCGGAGTCGATCAGCAAGTCGCTGACGACGCCCAATTGCCGGCCGCTCACGGTTCGCACTTCCCATCCGCGGATGTCGGGATCGCCCTCGGAAACCTTCCAGGAATCGAGAGAGCTCAGCGAAACCAACCTTTCACGCTCTTTTGCGTAGGGACCGACGCCGGCGGCGTCGCGCACGTGACGCTCTTTGGGTTCCATGCTCTTTCATCTCCGTCGGACGTTGATCACACCGTTCCGCTGCGATAGTAGACGAAGTAATAGACGAGGCCGCCCACGACGATTAGAGCCAACAGAATCCAAAGCCAGGCCATGCTTCGGCGACGCGGCTCGACACGAATCTCAGCCATGCAAGATCTCCAGCGGGCGGACCCGAATGTTGTGACTGGGTGTACCGGCCTTCGTCTGCAAGCCGGACGCCACCGTGAAATCCGAACAATCCGATTGCCTTTCGGCCGCTAGACAGGCTCGCGCCGCCATGAGAGGTTAGTGGAAGGAGGTCAGATGCTCCGACGTGTTGTGCTCGCCATCTCCCTCGCGGCTGCTCCCGCCGCTGGGCAGGGTTTATCGACCGACTCGGCGTCCCGCTGGATCGATTCCGTGTTCGCGCCATACTCGGCGCGCCAGGCACCGGGATGCGCGGTCGGTGTGTCACGAAACGGGAGCCTGGTATTCGCCAAGGGTTACGGCTCGGCTGACCTCGAGCACGACGTCCCGATCACGCCCTCGACGCCCTTCTACATCGCGTCGGTCTCGAAGCAGTTCACGGCGATGAGCATCGTGCTGCTGGCGGAGGACGGTCGGTTGTCGCTGGACGACTCCATCCGGCACTGGGTTCCTGAAGTCCCATCATTCGGGTCGCCGATCACGCTTCGGCAACTGCTCTACCACACGAGCGGGCTGCGCGACTACTTCACGTTGCTCGCGCTTTCGGGATGGCCGAGCGACGGCCCGCTCACCGAGCGCCAGTTTCTGGATCTCATATCACGACAGAAGCATCTGAACTTCACCCCGGGCGAAGAATTCCTGTACAGCAACACCGGCTACGCGCTCTTGGCGATCGTCGTCCAGCGCGTCTCCGGCAAGTCGCTTCGTGACTACGCCGCGGAGCACATCTTCCGCCCGCTGGGCATGACGCGTACGGAGTTTCGCGACGATCACCATCGGTTGATCGCCCAGCGAGCGATCGGCTATCAGCCGGTCGACGGATCGTTCCGGATCAGCCAACCGGAATTCGACATCGTCGGCGACGGCGGGCTTTATTCGACGGTGGACGATCTGGCGAAGTGGGAAGCAAACTTCCGCACGGGCCGCGTCGGCGGAAAGGGCGGCGTCGCGCTGCTGCAAGAGCCCGGTCGATTGAGCAACGGTCAGACGATTCCTTACGCGCTGGGCCTGACGGTGACTCAGACGCGTGGACTCAAGACGTATGCGCATCGCGGCGCCTACGGCGGCTATCGAAGCGCGATGGTGCGGTTTCCCGAGCAAGGTCTTTCCGTCGTCACACTCTGCAACACGGCGGCTGCGGCATCGTCGCTAGCCGACGAGGTGAGCATGCTGTTCCTCGGGATTCAGCCTCAGAAATCGGCGGCGGCGACGACGCTCGATCTGTCGCTGAACCAGTGGTCGGGCGGTGCGGCACAGGCGCCCGCCGATTCCACAGGCTCGCGACGGCGCACTGATTTTCTCGCCCAGGCCGCGGGCGCGTATCGGAGCGACGAGCTGGAGCTGACCGTGACGTTGGTGGCGCGCGACGGTGTGCTCGTGCTGCAGCGCGGGATCGCACCCGAAATTCGCTTCGTGGCGTTGTCGGACGACTGGTTCACGAACTCGGATCAGATGCTGCTGCGCGTGATGCGCGACGCCCGCGGTGCGGTGCGCGGTTTCACGCTGTCGATCGGCCGGGTTCGAGATCTCGTGTTCGATCGCGCAACCGATCCGGACAAGCCCCGTTCATGATTCATTTGCGCCGCTTCGCGCGGCGCGTCGGTTGGGCGGAGAGCGGATCTTCCGGCCATTCGTGCTTCGGATACCGGCCGCGCAAATCCTTTCGAACGTCGAAGTAGCTCGTTCGCCAAAACCCGGCCAGGTCGCGGGTGACCTGAACTGGGCGGTGCGCCGGCGAGAGCAGGTGCATGGTGAGCGGCACTCGCCCGCCGAGCACGCGAGGCGACTCCTCGAGTCCGAAGACTTCCTGAAGCCGCACGGCGAGCGCGGGGGCCGTCGGATCCGCGTAATCGATCGGAATGCGCGACCCGCTCGGCACGACGATGTGTGTTGGCGCGAGGTCGTCCAGCGCCCGACGCTGGCGCCAGTCGAGCAAGCCCGCCAGCGCGTCTGTGAGGTCGAGACGCTCGACGTCGCGGAGGCGGCGCGCGCCTTTCTCCGCCAGCGCGGGTCCGAGCCACTCGTCGAGCCGCTCGAGCAGCGTTGTGTCGGAGACGTCGGGCCACGACGAATCGTGAGCGCCGACAAAGCGGAGGCGATCACGAAGGCGAGTCGCGGCATCGGACCAGCCGAGCCGCGCGATGCCGCGGCGTCGGACGGCGTCGAGGAGGGCGCGTCGGACGTCCCCGGGTTCGGCGTCGGCCGATGTTTCGCGCAGGACGATGGCGCCGAGTCGCTCGCGTCGTCGCGCGGCGACCGACCCACTGTCATCGTCCAGCTCGACGACACGCTCGATCTCGATCTGGCCGGCGAATCGTTCGCGGATGTCGTCCAGGGAAAGCGCGGCGGCGAGAAAGACCCGGCTTTCCGGGCGGCGGTCGTCGAGTTGCGCCACGACCAGATGCGGCGACGTGGACAACGTTTGGGCGCCGGTCAGCTCGGCGCCGCGGCCGTTACGCATCACGTACCGCGCCGCGGGAGGCGGCCCGGGGCGACGCTGCGCGACGCGGTCGGGATACGCCAGTGCAACAAGAGAACCGATGAACGCTGAATCGTCGGGCAAGGCCGCGCCGGCGCGCAGCTGTCGCGCGAGTCGGTCCGCTTGCGCGCGCACGCGGTGCACGGCGCGGCCGTCCACGTCGATGAGAGGTGAACGACTACCGCGCACCGCCTCGACACGGAGCGCGAGATCCACGTCCAACGGCTCGGGACGAGAGACAGCGATATCACGCTCCTCGAGCAGGGCGGCCACTTCGCAGGCGAGCCGGGTTCGGCCGTCGTCGCGCGATCGCAGCAACATGTGCGCGAGTCGCGGGTGCACGGGAATCTCGGCCATCGCTTGGCCGTGTCTGGTGATTGCGCCGCTCTCGTCGATCGCCTCCAACTCGCGCAGCAACTCGAGCGCGTGCGCGAACGACGCCGGCGGCGGCTGGTCGAGCCAGGCGAGATCGTCTGGATCTTTGACGCCGGCCGCGGCGAGATCGAGCGCGAGCGGCGTGAGATCGGCGTGCAGGATCTCCGGAGGTGTGCGATCGAGCAGTTGGTGCGAGTCGTGCTCGAGCCAGAGACGATAGCAGACGCCGGGCGCGGTTCGGCCGGCCCGCCCGCGCCGCTGGTCAGCCGACGCCTTCGAGACGCGCACCGTCTCGAGCCGGGTCATTCCCGTAGCCGCGTCGAAGCGGGGCACGCGCGAAAACCCGGTGTCGATCACGATCCGAACGCCCTCGATCGTGAGGCTCGTCTCGGCGATGGACGTGGCGAGCACGATCTTTCTCCGGCCGCGGGGGTCGGGGCGGATCGCGCGGTCCTGGCTCGAGGCGTCGAGCGAGCCGTGCAGCGGCGTGACGACCACGTCGCTCGAGAGCTCGGAGGTCAATGCCGATTCGGCGCGGGCGATCTCGCCGGCGCCAGGAAGAAAAACGAGCACATCGCCGACGTCGCGGGAGAGCGCTGAGTGAATCGTCGGGATGAGAATGGCGGCGAGTCCGATCCCGCCACGCGGCTGCAGGTATCTCGTGTCGACATCGTACGCCCGGCCTTCGCTTGTCACGATCGGCGCACCGCCCAGGTAGCGGGACACCGATTCGCCATCGAGGGTGGCGGACATTACGAGAAGTCTCAAGTCGTCGCGAACGAGACGCCGCGTTCTGAGCGCGAGCGCCAACCCGACATCGCTCTGCAGATGGCGCTCGTGAAACTCGTCGAAGATCACCACGCCGACGCCGTCGAGGATCGGATCGCGTTGAAGCCGGCGCGTCAGCACGCCCTCGGTCATGATTTCCAGTCGGGTCGCCGGGCCTACTTTGCTGTCGCCACGCGTACGGTATCCGACCAATCCGCCCACGGTGTCGCCGAGCAGTTCAGCGATGCGCGATGCCGCGGCGCGGGCGGCGACGCGGCGCGGCTCGAGCATCACGATGACCTGATCGCCGAGCCACGGCGCGGAAAGGAGTGCCGGCGGCACCAACGTCGTCTTTCCGGCGCCGGGTGGTGCTTGAAGCACGGCGCCGGTGTGAGACGACAGCGCGTCGATGATCGACGGGAGCACCGGCTCGATCGGCAGGCGGCTCACGGCACGATTGTCGTCCGAACGCTCGACGCGGCGAGCGCCGCGTTCAGATCGAGTAGTACTCGTGAATACAGCGGCTCACGAGCTCTTGCAGCAGCGCGTGGCTCGTATTCGTGGACGACACGCCGGCGATCGGGGTCAAGGAATACCAGATGTCCTTGAGGGCGAGCAGCAGCCTCTCGGCCAGAATCCCCTTTCGGCGCGCTTCGTCCGCCGCGCGACACAGGACGCCGCGCAGCTCGTCGTCATGGCTGCCGCGGTCGGCGGATTTTTGCAGAATTGCGCGCAAATCCTCGATCGTTTGTGGATCGAGGTCCGGCGTTGCCGGCGTGCGATCGAAGGCCATCATGCGCCGAGAGTCCGACGTTGGAATTGTTCCGAGGGCGGAATCTCCGACGAAATTCGTGCGGCGTCAAGGCAAATGGTGCACGCTTTGCGGCACTGGATCGCGGTCGCGCCGGGGCGCTATGCTTCATCGGCTCGAGGGCGAACCGACCCCCAGCTCGCCATCATGGTCCTGATCATCTCAGCCGACGCCGTAGCCGCCGCCTTGCTCGGAGCGCTCATCGAGACGCTGGGCTATTCCGTGCGCTTCGCGCGACCGCCGGAGACAATCGATCAGACGCTCCGGCGCGTGCGTCCGGCGGTGTGTCTCCTCGACTGCGAGGACCCGGACAACTGCTCCGACGAATTCCTCGGCCGGGCGACGATGCGCAGTATCCCCGTCGTGGTCTTCGGCAAGCGCGACGCGTTAGAGCGCGTGCGAGGGCTGGCCGCGGCGCACGAGATCGACGTGCTGGCCGTCCCGCCCGACGTAGCGACGGTCGACGACACCCTTCGTCGGGCAATGACAAAGGCCGGCTGAATCAGCCGGCCTTTGTCATTGAAGCTGGGTGACGATCAGGAGCGAACGATGATGAGGAATCGCGAGGACTCCCAGAAGCGCTCGGGATAATCGATCCGAAGGCCCCCGGACACCTTGCCGTCCTTCGACGCGAACGGCGTGGCGTACGCCGGATTCTGCCGAGTGAAGATCGTGTAATCGCCGGCCGGAAAGTTGATCGTCCGATCCTTGGCCCGATCGATCTTCGTGAACTTGGCCGGGTCGAGCTCACGTGCGAGGGCGACGGAGCGGCCGCCGACGAGCAAGAAGCGTTTGCGGCCTTCCTCGACGAGGATGCCCTGCTTCACCAGCTCGTCCTTCGTTCCGATCACGTAGTAGGCGGTATTCTTCTCGGTCGTCAGCTGGCCCACGGTGTCGGAGAGCGCGGTGCGCTCACCGGAGAGCCGGACGTTCTCCTTCGTCACCGTATCGACCTGCGACGTGAGCGAGGCGATCTGGACGTTCTGCTTCGCAATCGTCGCCTCATAATCCGCCTTCTGGTTCTCGACCGTTTGGCGGAGGTCGGCGATCGTCTTCTCGTACTGCGCCACTTGAGTAATGAGCGTCGAGTCGTGCGCGGCGAGTCGCTGCGCGCGCGCACGGAGCGTCGCGACCCGAGCTTCGCTCGAGTCCAAGCGGGCGACGAGCTCGCGGATCCGCTGCGTGACCGCGGCGCGCTCCTCCTTGATCGCGGCCATGTCCGACTCGGTGGTCAGCTTGGTGGCGAGGCGCGCCTTCTGGCGGGACTTGAGCTTGGTGATCTCGCTGTTCAAGTCGTTCACGAACTGTGTCGACGCCATGACCTCGTTGAGGAGGTCGTTCTTCATGGCGACGATCGAATCCGTGCGCGCCGAGTCGGTGTGTGAGAGAAGCCGGAGCTGCTCCTTGGCACCGCCGCAGGCTGTGAGTGCCGTGACGAGAAGGAGGGCCGGAAGGGGAAGCGAACGGGCAAAGCGCATGGAGAACCAGCCTGACAGGGGGAGGAGTTTCGCGGGTCGTCAGCGAACGTGACCCGCCTGAAATGAGTATAACAACTTGATCGTGCTGCGATCAGGAATACTCAATCCATCCACACGCACCAGCGGAGCCATAATATCGTGACCGTCGTCACTATGGCTCAGCCCAAGCGCATGGCCGACCTCATGCAGCGCGATGGCGCGCATGCCGCGGGCGTCGAGCGCCTGGCCATCGCTGATGTGCGTGGCCAGCGTGATGTCGCCGGTGATGAGCCACCCGATGCGGTCCGTCCGCCAAGTCGTCGATCCCGTCTTGTGATCGAGATGATCCGTCCAGTGCACGCGAATGTCAGCGTCGCGAACGGACGTCACGTACGCAAAGCGGAGCGGAATGCCGGTCGCCGCCCACGCGGAAAACGCGGCGCGCACGGTCGACGGGAAACCCGCCTGTGCTCCGCCGATGCAATCAGAGGAATCGATCCAGACGAGGAGCGGTCTGTTCGTGTGATCCGGCCAGCGCTCGATGGTCGAGTCGCGATCCGCGAGCAACTGCTCGATGTACGTGCCCGGAGCGCCTGACAAGATCGCGCCGAGCGATGCGCGCGCCGAATTGGGCGCCTTCTTGGCGGGCGCCATCATCTCGCCGAGCGTACCGTCGCGGGCCCCAGAGGAATACTGCGCGCAGTCGAGAATTCCCGCCGCGCCGATCACGGCCGCGAATACAGTCGCCACACGGGAGACTGCCGTGAAGTACCTGCGATCCAGCATTGGGGGACTTCGGAGGAGGAGGAGGGAGGCGGGCGATTGGTGACGTGGATCACAACCGCCAGGAGGGAGAAGCGGCCCAAGCATGTTACCCCGCCCGAGTCGCCAAAGTTTCAGACGAGCGTGGCGCGGGTCAGCAACTGAAATCTAATAGAAAGACACGAGCTGATCCGTGTGAGATTACTCGAGGAGCGCGCCCCAGATGAGCGGATAGGTGGAGTTCGGTTGCCCTCTGTATTGCGGACGGAAACCGTAGAGCACGACATGTCCGCGGCCGAGCTTGGCGTCGACGAGCGCGGCTTTTCCGTTGAGCTTGGAGCCGCCAAGCAGCCAGCCAGAGAGCAGCGGGTTCCCACTTGTTTGATAAGACGCGACAGCCGTTGCTTGCGTTGGATCAGAGATCTCGAATGCGGGGCCGTTCTCGAACCAAACGGCGGGGACGGTCGCCGTGAACTGCTTCGCGATCGGATGGTCGCGCTTGAGCTCGACGCCGAGGATCGAGCCCGGAGCGTAAAACTCCGTGTTCGGCACCCCGGCGAGGACATTCTTCACCGGCAGCTTCAGCGCGTCAATCAGCGCCGATGAGGCGCCGTTGAAAGCGAGCACCGTCCCGCCGTTGCGAACGAACGTTTCGATCGCTGACGCGTCAGCTCCCCCGCCACCGCCCGGACCGCCACCGCCTCCCCGGCCACCGCGACCGCCGCCCCCCCGTCCGCCGCCAAATGTCCCCTCGGAGAAAATGACGGCGTCGAAGCGGTCATTGAGCGGCGCGGCGAGATCCTTCTCGGTGATCGTGGTAAACGGAATCTTGTAGGTATCCAGCACCCAGCGCGTCCAACCCTCGTCGATCGGCTCGTTGGTGCTCGGCCGGTAGACCGCGATCCGCTTGACCGCCTTTCCGCTGAGCGGTGACGTGTAGACCGGATCAGGAATGTCCTTGATGACGGCGCCGGTGGCCGGAGCCGGACCCATGATATGCGCGACGTCGACGCCGAAGATGAGCGGCAGCGTGTGGGCGGTGACGTCATAGGGTCGCTTCGGCGGACCCCCGGGATAGTCGAAGAGATCGGGATAGTGTTGGCGCTCCAAGAGTGCCTTCGCATAGCCGCCGAACGGTTGCTTGGTGAGCACGACGTAGCTTCCCGCCGGATACGACTTGCCGTCGACGGTGACTGGAGCCGTGGCTTCGCGAACCTCGACCTGGCCATGCTGCAGCGTCCAGATCATTCGCCGGAGCGCCTGTGTGTCGGGCTGGGTTTTCGGAATGACGACGGCCGACGGCCAGGCATCCTTTCCCCATGCCGGCTGCGAACCGAGCGCGCGGTCGGCCATCGCAGCGTAGCCCTCGAGCCATGCGCGTCGATTCTGGGAGGCGTCGAGGAAGAGTGCCCAGCTCGCGGCGACCTGATAACGCACGATGTCGCCGTACGTCCAGTGGCCTCCCGTCCACAGCGAGGGGTAGTTCCAGGAGACAACCCGCGCATCGTAGCCGCGCCCCGTTCCAAGCTGTTCGAAGGTAAGGTCGATTGGCGACGCGAGCCGCGCGCTGGCGGTCTCCGTGAGAAGACGAGCGCCGCGATGGTACAGCGAGTACTGCCGCGCCGGTGACCACTGATCGTACGTCGCGTTGCTGGCGATTCCGGTAAATCCCTGGTTCGTCATTCGCCAGACCATCGCCATGCCGAGGCCGTTCGTCGCCGCGGTCAGGATCGGATCGATGTTCGGCTCGACGGGGTCCATGTACGGCGGAATGAAGATGCGGCTGGTGTTCGAGCCCTGCTGGTGAATGTCGTTGACGATCTGCGGATCCCACGGCGTGTAGAGCGAATCGACGGTGGCACGTGTCTCGGGCTGCGTGAACGCGTACCAGTCGCGATTGTCGTCGTGTCCGACGTAGTGGTGATACAACTCCGGGGGCTCGCGTCCTTCGTTCGCCGTCCCGAGCGTGGATCGATAGTAGTCGCCGACGATGTCCACGCCGTCGGGGTTCTGCGACGGAACCATCAGGATGATGGAATTGGCGAGGATCTGTCTCGCTTCGGGATCGGCGTCGCGCGCCAGTCGATCGGCGAGAACGAGCGGTGTCGTGAAGCCGCCGGATTCCGTCGAGTGAATCGCCGACGTCACCAGGATCACGTTCTTGCCTTCGGACAGCAGCCGTTCGCGCTCTCCGGCCGACTGCAGTCGCGGATCCATCAACTTGCGCTGGATCTGGCGGTAATGCTCGAGATTGGCGAGCGTCGATGAATCGGAGATGATCGCGACGATGAAGGGGCGGCCGAGCACCGTCTTGCCGATCGTGCGGACGGTGACGCGCGGACTCGCCTTGTCGAGGGCCGTGAAGTAGTCGGTGATTTGCTTCCAGCTTGGAAGATGCCGATCAGCGCCCGGCTCGAAGCCGAGGACCGACGCGGGTGTCGGGATCGTGCTGCGTTGCGCGAACGCGGGAGCCGCGACGACCGTGATGGACGCCGCGACGACAAGGGCGCGTGAGATCGACATGAGGCAGCGGTGCAGGAAGGGCGTCAGGGACGGGGAGCGGGACGCCATGAAGCTGCAGCCGATGCCGCGGCCGATTCAAGTGGAGCGCTGTCCGTGTTTCTCTTTTTACGGCTTCGACACGACGACCGGACGGAGAGCTTCCTGGGTGTGCAGACGCTGGAGGTCAGCAGCGTGCGAGCGTAGAAACTCCGCGTTCTTGGCCAGCGAGGGCGTCGGCGGCGCGGCTTTGGGGTCGGCTGTAAAGCGTTCCGCCGCGGCGATCGCAATACCGGCCACGAAGTAGTCCTTGACGGAGATGCCCGCTTGGTTGATCGCGGTGTTTACCGGCGCGTTCGACTCGAGCCATTTTCGGCCCGCATCGTCGTCGGTCGAGCCCGCGTCCGTGAGGTTGCTCTGGAGCGCGGCTCGGGCGGCGGAGTCCCGAGACGCGACCGCGACGACGCTGTCGGCGGCGGCAAGAAAGTGCGAGAAGTTGTCCGGGGTGAGCTCGTAACGCATCGAGCGCGTCACGCTCTTGCCGTCGGTACGCGTGACGTGGATTCCTGGGCCGGTGGCCGGGGTCGCGCCAGACGTCCGAAGCGACGCCGTGTCGCCGGTCGCGGTATCGAGAGCCCCGGCGGCTGACGCCCGATTATCGTTTGAGCGGTCGCGTCCGCAGGCGCTGAAAAGCGCGGTGGCAGTGAGCAGCAATGTCGTTCGTGTCGTAATGTTCAGCATGGCGAAGGTCCTCGACGTAAGTCGGGTGAAGAAATCGCAGAGCCCGTGCCGGACCCTTCCACTCGAGGTTGATCAATGCAGGCCCCCCACCGTTTTCTTGCGGTAGCGACCGCTGCTGTCGTTGCACAGGCCACGGCATCGAGCGCACAAACCGTGACGCCGACATTTGGCAGGTCGGCGCCGATGCTCGCTTCCGTCGACACCTCTGTTTTCCGCGGCCTCAAGTTCCGGGTCGTAGGTCCGCCGCGTGGAGGCCGCGTCACGACGGTGACGGGCGTGCCGTCGCAGCCGCGTACCTTCTATATGGGAGTCGCGAGTGGCGGCGTCTTCCGAACGACGGATGCCGGCGCGAGCTGGGTGCCGATCACGGACGGCAAAGTACCTGTCGCATCCACCGGGTCGATTGCGGTGGCGGAGTCGGATCCGAATGTCATCTATCTCGGGACGGGCTCCGACGACATCCGGAGCAATGTCTCGACGGGTCGAGGCGTCTACAAATCGGCCGACGGCGGAAATACGTGGAGCTTCGCCGGCCTGTACGACGCCGGACAGATCGGCGCGGTGCGTATTCACCCGACCAATCCGAATGTCGTTTGGGTTGCCGCGATCGGAAACGCGTTCAAGTCGAACGCTGAACGCGGTGTCTTCAAGACGACCGACGGCGGCAAGACCTGGAAGAAAGTCCTCTTCGTGTCCGACAGCGTCGGTGCGGCCGATCTCGAGCTGAACCCCGCCAACCCGGACATCGTTTACGCCTGGATGTGGCGCGGCGAGCGAAAGCCGTGGACGATCATCAGCGGCGCGCAGAACTCGACCGGCGTCGGCTTCTACAAGAGCACCGACGGCGGTGAGCATTTCTCCAAGATCACGACGGGATTGCCGACGGAGCTCGTTGGGAAGGCGAACCTCGCCGTCACGGCCGCCAATCCGAACCGCGTCTACGCGCTCGTCGAGGCGAAGCCGGGCGGCGGTCTCTATCGCTCCGATGATGCCGGCCAGACGTGGAAACAGTTTTCGAGTTACGGGCAACTGATCACGCGGCCCTTCTACTACGTGGCGCTCGCGGCTGATCCGACGAACGCCGACGTAGTGTACGGTGGCGCCGAGGGCTTCTATAAGTCGACGGACGGCGGCGCCAACTGGGCCGCGCTGCGCACGCCGCACGGCGACAACCACGACATGTGGATCAATCCGAAGGACGGGCGGATCATGATCCAGTCGAACGACGGTGGCGCCAACGTCTCGCAGGATGGCGGGCGCACGTGGTCGACGCAGATGAATCAGCCTACCGCCGAGATCTACGGCGTTTGGCTCGACGAGCAGTTCCCGTATCGGTTGTACGGCGCGCAGCAGGACGCCAGCACGGTGATCGTGCCGAGTA
Organism: Gemmatimonadaceae bacterium; assembly: GCA_035554995.1. Classification (GTDB taxonomy): domain Bacteria; phylum Gemmatimonadota; class Gemmatimonadetes; order Gemmatimonadales; family Gemmatimonadaceae; genus JAQBQB01. Next base: position 17,310 of record DATMHK010000299.1, on the reverse strand, counting down.
TGCCTGTTCCGGGCATGAGCGAGCCGTTCGAGTCGGGTCCCGGCTGTGAGACCGGTCCGATCATTCCGCACCCGAAGAACCCACAGATCGTTTACGGCGCCTGCAAAGGGCAGTTCGGCCGCATGTTCATGAACACGCGCCAGGAACAGAACTACTGGGTGGGCGGCCAGTCGCTCTACGGCAACGACGCGAAGGATCTGATCTACCGCTTCCAGCGCGTGTCACCGATGGAAGTGTCGCTGTTCGACTCGAGCGTCGTGTACTACGGATCGCAGTACGTCCACCGCTCCAAGGACGGCGGTGTGCATTGGGAAAAGATCTCGCCCGATCTCACCGCGCACCCTGCGTGCTGCCAGGGTGGAAGCGGCGAGCCGATCACGCGCGACGTCACGGGCGAGGAGTTCTACAGCACGCTCTACGCAATCAGCGAGTCGAAGCTCGAGCCGGGCGTGATCTGGACGGGCTCCAACGACGGACCGTTCTACGTCTCCCGCGATAACGGGAAGACCTGGAAGAACATCACGCCGAAGGATCTGCCGACCGGTGGACGCGTGCAGTACATCGAGACTTCGCCACATCGCAAAGGCTCCGCCTACTTCGCGGTATATCGCTACCTGCTCGGCGATTTTGCGCCTTATGTCTATCGTACCGACGACTACGGCGCGACGTGGAAGAAGCTGACCGACGGCAAGAACGGCATTCCGGCGGACTGGCCGACGCGCGTCGTTCGCGAGGATCCGGGGCGCGAGGGACTGCTCTACGCCGGCACCGAATTCGGAATGTTCATCTCGTTCGACAACGGCTCGCACTGGCAGCCGTTTGATCGGAACATGCCGAGCGTTCCCATCACCGACATCAAGCTGCACCACAACGATCTCATCGTGTCGACCCAAGGCCGGTCGATGTGGATCATGGACGACATCACGCCGTTGCATTCGGTCGGCCAGCAGACGGCGACTGCCGCCGCGGTGTTGTTCAAGCCGCGCGAAACCGTTCGTGGTCGGCTCGGTGGTGGTCGTGGAGGCTTCGGCGGCGGCGGTGGTGGCGCCGCACCGGGTCAAGCTCAGTTCCCCGCGTATGGCGCGACGATCAACTACTACCTCGGCCGCGCTCCCGCGGGCGCGGTGACGATCGAGATCAGCGACGCGACGGGTAAGGTGGTGCGTACCTTCTCCAGCGCAGCGTCTACGGTCGCGGCGGGCGATGCGCCCGCTGCCGCTGCCCCGGACGACGAGGAGGGCGGTGGAGGTTTCCGCCGCGCGGCGCCGCCGGTTCGCCTTCAGACGAATACCGGAATGAACCGGCTGACGTGGGACTTCAACTCGGCGGCAGGCTTCGCCGTGCCTCCGGGCAGCTACAAGGTGAAGATGACCGTCGGGAGTTGGAGCGACACCCAGCCACTCACGCTCAAGATCGATCCGCGCTTGGCGGCGGACAACGTCACGACCGCGGATCTGCGCGAGCAGTTCGAGCACAACCAGCGAATGCGCGACATGGTCGCCGAAGTGGGACGCGTGGCGAACCGCGTGCGACAGGCGCGAACGCGACTGCAGTCAGGCGGCAGCGCCGACTCGCTGGCCGCCGTGAAGGAGCTTGCCGTCGCGCTCTTCGGAGCGGACGAGGGAGTGCGGTACGGTCGGCCGGGACTGCAAACGCAGATCACCTATCTCGCGGGCATGACGACGCGAGTGGATCAGCGGATCGGTCGCGACGCGGTCGAGCGGTACCAAACGCTGCGCAAGGAGCTCGACGCCGTCGAGGCCAAGGTCAACAAGACGCTTGGCGCCGACAAGTAATGGTTTAGGAAATACTCAAGTACCGTTCGAAGAATAGAATCCGCCGGAGCTGGGCGATCGTCATGCCCGGCTCCGGCTTTATTCGTCGGAGGCCGTATGGGTCGGTGCGCCGCGTGTTCATGCGACCGCCGCCGCGAACCGCGGCGAGATAGCCGGCCTCGCGCGCCAGACGACGAACCTCGGCGCTCTGATTGCTGAACGGATAAGCAAAGACGTCGGGCGGAGCATCGAGCAAGTCGCCGAGGCGCGTGCGCGACTCGGCCAGCTCGTGCATCGCCTCTCGCGGCGACAGGCGCGCCAGTGGAACGTGCGTCAGGCTGTGCGAGCCGAATTGCACGCCCTCCTGCCGGAGCTCGCGAATCCGTCGCGCGTCGAGCAGACGCTCCTGGCGTTCTTCGGAATCCCACGCGTTGGTGCCGCCGATTTGACCGGCGACGAGGAAGACGGTGGCCGTCATCCCTCGCGCGCGGAGCGCCGGCCAGGCGTTCCGGTCGAAGCAGGTATAGCCGTCATCGAACGTGATGATGACCGGCCGAACGAGAAAGCGCCACGACGAGTCTGCTCGGTAGCGAAGCCACTCGCCGAAGTCGATCGTTTGGTAGCCCCACTCGAGGAGCGCGTCGAGCTGTTGGGCGAAGTCGTCGGGCGAGACGTAATTGCCCGGGTAGCGCGCGTCCGGTGGCACTTCGTCAATCTTGTGGTACATCAAGATCGTGAGCTTCACACGGACTTCGAACCGCCCTGATCGAAAAGGAACGCGTACTTCAGGAAGGCCGCGAATGAACTGAGCACCGCGGCGATGAAGCCCTGAATGCCGTCGCGCCAGCCGGAATATAGGAAGTAGTCCCGAATGAACCGCCACGCCGGCCGGGTAACGAGTGCCCACACGGACGCACGCCGGCCCTTGGCGCGCAGATCGTCGGCGCCCCAACGCGCGTATTTCGTGATCTTGGCGGCGTGATGGGCGATGTCACGATAGGGTCGGTGGATCATGGTGCCGGGCAGGCCACCGACTTCGCCCCGAACCTCCAGCCCTTCGTGCACCTTGGTCGCGCTGTAGCGCTGGTCGCGTGTAAAGAGCCGCACGTGCCAGTCCCGGCCCCAAGGCCCGTGTTTCAACTCGCGTCCGAGGTACTCGTTGCGAAACCGGAACCCGTAGGCGGTCGGGAGCGACTTCGAGTCCACCACGCGGGCGATCTCGTCGCGCAGTTCCGCATCGACCCGTTCATCGGCGTCGATTGCCAGCACCCACTGGTTTCTGGCGAGCTCGATCCCGGCATTTCGCTGCGAGCCGATCGTGGAGTTACACAGACTGATCACGCACGCCCCAGCGGCCTTTGCGCGCGTCACGGTGTCGTCCGTCGACCCGCCATCGACCACTATGACTTGATCCACCCAGTTCAAGGCGCCGACGGCAGCTTCTATCTGGGCCGATTCATTCAGGGTCGGAATGACGGCGGTGAGGGCAACGGGCGACCTCGCGACGGCGGTCGCGGGACCCTGGGCGTCGGAAACCGATACCTCAGGGTCGTCACCAGCAGAAGAAAAACCGAAGCTGATCGCTGGGTTCGCCTCAGACACAGTTTTGTGTTGCGTCAGACGGTTCAGAGTGCCATTAATAAGGCCCGCCAATCAGCGCCGAATCAGAAGCCAAGACCGCTTCGATGAGCTTACGATTACATACTTTCGGTAGAGTCCATCTCACACGCAATGGTGAGGTGATGTCGGGCGCGGCTGGTCAGCGCAGACTCCTCGCCATCCTCTCGATTCTCGCGGCAGCGGGTGAGCGCGGCGTGACACGAGACAAGCTGCTTTCGCTGCTTTGGGCGGATGGCGACCCCGAAAAGTCTCGGCACGCGCTAACACAATCGTTATACCACATTCGGAAAGTTCTGGGTGTGGATCGGCTGTTTCTGGGAACAGCTGACGTGCGACTGGATTTCAGCGAGATCAACGCCGACGTCTTCGATTTCCAGCACGCGATCAATCAAGCCAAGTCCGACGTTGCCGTTGGTCTGTATGAAGGGCCGTTTCTCGACGGATTCTACGTCAACGGCGACGCCGAGTTCGAATTCTGGGTTTCGACGCAGCGGACCAAGTTCGCGCAGCAGTATGGCGATGCGCTCGAGAGTTTGGCGCGTCAGGCGTCGGACCGTGGCGATCGTCCGGCCGAGGTCACGTACCGGATCCGGCTCGCTGACCACAATCCACTGAACGGACTAGCGGTCGTCGCGGCGATGAACTGCCTCGCCGCAACAGGGGACCGCGCGGCTGCGCTGCAGTTGGCGCGGACGCATGAAGAGCGTATGCGAAAGGAGCTCGACCTCCCGCCCGATGTCGGGGTGGCCGAGCTGGCCGGCGATCTGCGCCGCGGTACACCGTCCGCATCGCCCGCCATCCCGGAGACGCGTCTTCCCCTTCCGATGGCGGAACCCGGTACGCGATCGGCGAAACTCAAGCGAGTGTTGGGATTCGGTCCGCAGCCTCCAGAACCGCGACCGACGCGCCTGACCCGGAATCCCCAACTTTGGATGGGGATGGCGACGGCAATCGCCGTCGTTTCGCTGTTGTCGGACCTGCGCGCATCCGATTCCTTCGGGGAGACGGGTGCGTCGGTGCGGCGAGCGACGGTTGCCGTCGCTCCATTCCGCGTGCAATCGTCGGACGCGTCGGCCAGCTATCTCCGCGAAGGCCTGCTCGATCTTCTGTCGAGTCGAATTGCGAATGCGGAAATGAAGCACGCCGCCGATCCGACGAGAGTGCTCCAGGCCGCGCGCTCGATGGGATTTCCGTCGGACTCCGGCCCGCCGCTGCCCGGAGCGCTGAAGCTCGCCAAGGCACTCGACGCCGAGGAGATCGTTGTCGGCTCTATCGAACGGACGGAAGCCGGTGTGAAGATCACGGCGAGTCTGATCGACGCGATCCACGGTCGGGTAAAGTCGAGCGTGGCGGTGCGCGGGCAGCCCGACAGCCTGACGACGGTGGTGGATCGCATCATCGCCGGCCTGATTCTCTCCGAGTCCGATCCGGACGCCGGCGCGATCGAGCCGCCAAGCGTCTCGCCGGCCGCGCTTCGCGTGTATCTCACGGGACGCGCCGCCTATCGACAGGGCGATTACGACGCGGCAGTACGGAACTTCAATCAGAGTTTGATCGAAGAGCCGCGCTTCGCGCTTGCCGCGTTGGGATTGTCGCTCGCCGCGGATAAACTGAACGCCGCCGATCAGCGAGATCGCGGGTTGTCGATTGCATGGTCGCGACAGAGCGAGTTGCCGACGACCGATCGGACGTATCTCCAGGCGCTCGGCGGGCCGCGCTATCCGGCCCCGTCCTCGGCGTCGGAAGCGTTGACGGCGTGGGAGAAGGTCGTGCAATTGGCGCCGGATCGCCCGGAGGCATGGCACGAGCTCGGCGAACGATTCTATTACGACGGTGAAGTCCTCGGCATGCGCGATGCGCTGCCGCAAGCGGCGGCGGCATTTCGTCAGGCGCTCGGACTGGATCCTTCGTTCGCGCCGTCGCGTCGCATGCTGGCGCTGGTCCTCGCACGGCAGCACGACACGACGGGGCTTCGACGCGTCATCGGGACCGAGGAGTCTCACGCCACCGACGCCACCGGGGTCTTCGTGCAGTGGCGCACAGCTCAGGAATTCAGTGACCGCGCCTCGCTCGCCGAGCTCCGCGCGGGTCTGGAATCGGCGCCGAGCGCCGCACTCCGCGCGATCGCGATGACGGGTCAGGTAGACGGCATTGGGTTGGCGGACGGCGACCGCGCGATCGAGATCCTCCGACGACGCGCCGCGAGTGGCGCGGACCAGATCGACGCCGCGCTGGCGCGCCACAGTCGGGCAATCAACCGCGGCGACACTGCCGCGGCGCTCGCGGTGACCAATGAGATCGGCATGATCGATCCGGGCACGCACCCGCAGTTCCGTCTCCGCATCCTCGACGCGCTGTACGGTGGCGGCAGCCAGGCGGCGGCGAGCCGGGCGGTGGTCGAGCTCGAGAGTCTTGGCGGGGCGCGGTTCACGGGAATGTCAGCGGACAACGCCGTGCGGGCCGCCGATTTATGCGTGATCGCGCAGTGGAAGCTGAACATGCGGGATACGACGGGGGCGCGTGCCGCCGTACGCTCGTTGCGCGCCGCGGGGACGCCGACGTTTCCGATTCCCGTCGGAGCCAACCCCACCGTCTGTGCGGAGCTGATCGACGCCTCGCTCACGGCGACGAGCAATCACAGCGCCGGCGTGGAGCGCCTCGCGCATCTCGATTCTCTGATGCTGAGCGGCCCGGCAATGGGTGACTTGATGCGCTATGCGAATATTGTCATCGCGCGAGGCTACAAGACGCTCGGCGACAATTCGCGCGCGCTGGCGGCGCTCCAACGCCGATCGTACATGCGGGGCTGGCCGCGATATCGCGCCGCGGGCCTGAGCATGCAGGTGGATCTTGCGTCGGCGCTCGCCGACTCGAGCGCGACGCGCGACGCCAGAACCCGGCTCGCGGCGATTCGCCAGTAGCGCGTAAACGCAGTGCCGAGACCCGCGACCACGTTTGCATGGTCGCGGTCCGTCCGGTAGTCTACAGCACGTAGACACCCTTCCTCGCCTCTGCTGACCCTCCCGCCGATGACGCGGACCACGTTTTGGGCCGCGCGACGACCGGCGATGCTCGTTTCCGCGGCAGTCGTCGCCGCGGCGTGCGCCGGAAAAGTGGATACCTCGTGGCACAGCGAACAGGGGGGAGGCTACCGCTGGCGTTCGCTCACCGTGTCGCACCGCGATCACAGCGGGTTCACGCTGCTCAAGTCCGGCGCGACGGGGATCACGCACGCCAATACCGTCGATGACGCGCACGCGCTGGCCAACCGCAATCTGCTGATCGGCGCCGGAGCGGCCACCGCGGATGTCGACGGCGACGGGCTTCCCGATGTTTTCCTGGCTTCGGTCGAGCAACCGGCGGCGCTCTACCACAATGACGGCGGAATGCACTTCACCGACGTTACCGCGTCGAGTGGAATCGACGCGCGCGGCCTGGCGACGATGTGCGCCGCGTTCGCCGACGTCGATGGCGACGGCAACGTCGACCTTGTCGTCGGCACGCTCGGCGGGCCGATCAAACTCTGGCGCGGCGACGGCAAAGGCCATTTCACCGACGCGACCGCGGAGAGCGGTCTCACCGGTGGGTACGCGGCGACCGCGCTGACCTTCGCCGACGTGGACGGCGACGGCGATCTGGATCTGTACGTCGGCACCTACAAAGTGAAGAACGCGCTCGACGCATATGCGCCACAGGCGCGCGCTTTCGATCAAGTCGTGAAGAAGGTCGACGGCAAGTACGTGGTGGCGGACGCGTGGAAGAAGGAATACCGCGTCGAGGATCGCCCGGACCTCGGCGGCGTGATGCGCTCGCAGCGCGCCGATCCGGATCTGTTCTTCATCAACGACGGCAAGGGGCATTTCACCCGCGTTCCCATCTCCGGCTCGCGCTTCATCGGCGCCGATGGGAAGCCGCTCAGCGAAGAGCCGGACTACTTCACGCTCGCCGCGCGCTTCTACGACGTGAACGGCGACGGCGCGCCGGATCTCTACGTCTGCAATGATTTCGAGGATCCGGATCAGTTCTGGATCAACGACGGACACGGAAACTTTCGCATGGCTCCGTGGAGCGCCGTGCGTCAGACCAGCAATACCTGCATGTCGGTGGACTTCGGCGACGTCAATCGCGACGGCATCGTCGACTTCTTCACCGCGGACATGATGAGCCCGACCGCGGAGGCGCGCCTTCGCCAAATCCCGACGCACACGCCTCTCGCCAAGCCGGTAGGGTTCGTCAACGATCGCGCGCAGTGGATGCGCAACGCGCTTCAGGTAGGACGCGGCGACGGCTCGTGGGCGGAAGTCTCCGAGATGGCCGGCGTCGCCGCGACGGATTGGACGTGGGGCTCGGCGTTCATCGACGTCGACCTCGACGGATACGAGGATCTCGTTGCCCTGAACGGCCATCGCTGGGACGTGCGCGACGCCGATACCTTCGACCGCATTCGCAACAGCTTTCCGCGCGTGGCGTGGAACGCGGAGCAAAAGGAATTCCCGCGGCTGGCGGCGCGCAGCTTCGTTCTCCGGAATCGCGGCGATCTCACCTTCGCGGACATGAGTCGCGCGTGGGGCGTCGGGGGGGGGACCGAGCCGGCAATCTCGCAGGGCATCGCGCTGGCGGACCTTGACGGCGACGGGGCATTGGACATCGTCGCAACGCGCCTCGACGAGCCGGCGGTAGTCTACCACAACGAGGCCGGCGCGCCGCGCATCGCCGTGCGTCTTCGCGGGAGATCACCGAATACTCGTGGCGTTGGTGCCAAGATCACCGTTCGCGCGTCGACGCTCCCCGCGCAGACGCGTGAGATGACGGCCGGCGGCTACTATCTCTCCGGGAGTGACGCCGAGTTGTCATTCGCGACCGGCAAGGACAGCACGGTCACGATCGAGGTCCAGTGGGAGGGGCGGGACGGACATACGAGCACGGTTGCCACGGCGCGACCTGATCGCCTGTACGAGATCGACGAGAGCGCGGCGGGATCCGGGCGCGTCCACCAGGCCGGCGCGTCGGCCGATACTACGTCGTCACTGTTCGAGGACGCCTCACGGCTCCTTGGCGGGGGGAGGGGCGGCCACATTCACGTCGACTCGTTGTTCGATGACCAGGTCCGCCAGCCACTGCTTCCCAATCGATTCAGCCAGCTCGGACCGGGCATCACCTGGGCCGACGTCGACGGGGACGGCCGAGAAGACTTGATCGTCGGGACGGGACGCGGCGGCCACCTGGCTGTGTTTCAGAACGAGGGGAAGGGGTTTAGAGATCTTCAATCGGCGGCATCGCCGTCGCGTTGGGATCTGACGACGGCGCTTCCCATCCCGAGCAGCGGCCGCGTGATGCTCGCGGTCGGCCAATCCAACTACGAGGCGGGATCGCCGGCGGAGGCGCTGTCCGTTGCTTCCGTGTTTGGAATGACGCCAACCGCGCGAAACGGGGGAGGGGCGCCTCTCGCGATCGCGCCTCCTGAAACGGCCAGCGTCGGGCCGCTCGCGCTGGCGGACGTCAACGGCGACGGGCGCCTCGATCTGTTCGTTGGCGCGCGCGTGGTTCCCGGCGCGTGGCCGCTGCCCGCCGCCTCGCACCTTTATCTTCGGACAGCGAATGGCGGTTGGACGGAAGACACCGTGAATGCCGCCGCGCTGGCGCGACTCGGGTTGCTTTCGTCGGCCATATTCACCGACATCGACGGCGATGGCCGTCCCGATCTCCTGGTCGCGGCGGAGTGGGGGCCGATTCGGCTTCTTCACAACGAGGGCGGACGTTTCGTCGACGTCACCAAACAGTACGGACTGTCCGAGCACACGAGCCGATGGATTGGGCTTGCCGCCGGTGATTTCGACGGCGACGGGCGCATGGATCTGGTGGCGACGAGCTGGGGACGCAATACGCCGTGGCACGCGACGAACGACCGGCCGTACGAGCTCGTTGTCGGGAATTTCGGCGGCTCGGGGCTGGGGCTCGTTTTTGCGCGGCGCGATTCGGCTTCGGGCCGTGAGATGCCGGTTCAGCCACTCACGCAACTCGGCGCGGCGATTCCCACGATTCGCGATCGGGTCACGACCTTTGCCGACTACTCCAAGTCGTCGGTCGATCAGATTCTCGGAACGACGGCAAGCGGCGCTGTACGAGTTGGTGCGACATCGTTCGATCACGTCGTGCTCCTCAATCGCGGCAACCATTTCGAGACGCGTCCACTGCCGGCGATCGCGCAGGCGGCGCCGGCCTCGGGCGTCGTGGTGGCGGATTTTGACGGCGACGGACACGAGGATCTCTTTCTCGCCCAGAATTTCTTTCCGACGGAGCTCGAGACGCCGCGATTCGACGCCGGCGTTGGTTTGCTGCTGCGCGGCGACGGAAAGGGCGGCTTTCAACCGCTCGACGTGAGGGCGTCCGGCATCGCGATGTCCGGCGACCAGCGCGGCGCCGCCGCGTGCGACTATGACGCGGACGGTCGCCTCGATCTCGCTGTGGGACAGAACGGCGGTCGGACGATGCTCTGGCACAACCGCGGCGCGAAGCCGGGAATCCGCGTCCGTGTCGACGGCGGTCCCGACAATCCGCTCGGTGTCGGCGCTCAGCTGCGCGCGATCCGCGGATCGGTGCGAGGACCGGTGCGTGAAATTCACGCCGGCGGCGGTTACTGGTCGATGGATGGCGCCACGACCGTCATGGCGAAATTGACCGGGGTGGATTCGATCTGGGTCCGCTGGCCGAACCGGGGGGGCACATCAACGGTGGTGCCCGTCTCGCCGTCGCAAACCGAGCTGACGGTGCGGGCGCCCCACTAAAGTGAGGGGCGCCGAGGCTCCGCGCCCGAGCGCGTCCACATGACGATGACGCCGCAGCCCGCGCTCGTGCCGGCGAACTCGCCGGGTACGTCGGAGGGCCCGGTATAGAGCTCGAGCCCGACTACGTCACGTATGGGCGTGGTGGGTCCGAACATGTTGTCGACGCGTCCGTCGACGATGAATTGCGGCGAGCAATTCTTCGGAGCGCGGACCATATGAATGTGGCACCACTCGTTCCCGCTGCAGGTCATCTCGACACCGCGCATGCCTCGTGTGGCGTCGGAGATGGACGAGGCGCCGCTGCGTTTGATCTCTTCGTCGGTGAGGTACTGACCTCGGCCGGTGATTCGTCGGCGGTTGAAATCGGCGAGGCGATAGTTGGTCGCTTGCGGCTCCGCCTTCACGGTGACCGTGGGTAAGGCACGCGGCTCCGCCTTCACGTCGCTCGAGTCGAGCTCAATGGTGACTCGCACCACCTCGTTGGACGAAGCGGCGACCGCCAACTCGAACGGCCGATAGGGAAAGCTCCGCACGAGAATGCGCGAGGAACCGACGGGGAAGACGTCGAATCGGAATCGGCCGGCGGAATCGGTGACGACGGCGCGAGTCGATCCGACGATCGCGACCGTCGCGCCCGCGACTGAGGCCGCTGATGCGCGATCGACCACCCGGCCGTGGAGGACGGCGGGAGCCTGCGCGGGAAAAGCGCGGAGCGGCAGCGCAACGCACGCGAATGCGACGACGACGAGATCGCGCGGCGGACGAGCGCCGCGTGTGAGAGTGCGGGTGGGTAAGCCCATGCGAATGAACATCCAGAGCCCGTTCAACCTTACGAAGGCGGCGGCGGGGGTGCCAGTTCCACCCGCCGCATGACGTCGGCCGTCCCGCCCAAGTCCGACGCGAAGCGCGGCGAGAAAAAGCGGAACTTCAGCGTTTGGTAAGCGGGCTGTAGAAGTTCGCTCACGCAATTGTGGCGAAACTGCAAATGCGAGGGTTGGTAGTATGTCCGGGCTAAGCGGGCTTTTGAATTGGATAAAATGTCCATGTCCAAGCCATCAAACGGCTTGAAAGGGGTTTGAGGGTTCCGAAAGTCTTGACACCGCCTGCGGCCCGCAACATATCCCCGAGTCGCTTGGGGGCAGCGGCCGCTGGAAGGATGGTGGACTCGGTGTGTGTGCAGACGTGTTGTCGTCGATCGACGGTGATCGGCTCTAGTGATCGGCTCTGGTAGTCGGCTCTTTCGAGTTGCTCAGGTCGAAGTCGTCGTCCATCTCTCACACGAGGTCGGTCATGCTTGGTTCATGGCTCCGCCTGACGTTCCCCAAACGCGCGGCGCTGACGGCGCTCGTGGCGTTCGTTGCCAACGTCGCCTCGGCACAAAACGTCGTCTTCAGCGGCAAAGTCAGCACTGAAGGCGGTCAACCGCTCGCCGGCGCGAATGTCGGCATCACCGAGATCGGGGTCGGCACGGTGGCCGCCGCCGACGGCAAGTATTCGTTCACGGTGGACCAGGCGCGGCTGCGCGGCCGCACGCTCAACGTCACCGCGCGCTTCATCGGCTATAAGCCAAAGCGCCTGCCCGTGACGATCAGCGGCAATCGCGTGGACCACGACTTCGTGCTCGAGCGTGATGTACTGAACCTCGAGGAAGTCGTCGTCACCGGCACGAGCGCGGCGACGGAGCAGAAGAAGACGGCGTTCACCGTGAACGTGGTCGACAACACGCAGATCAAGGAAGCGCCGGCGGTCTCTCCGCTCGCTTCGCTCGAGGGCAAAGTGCCCGGCGCGCAAATCATCACCCAGTCCGGCCAGCCTGGTGGCGAGCCGGCAATCCGGCTCCGCTCGGCCACGAGCCTGACCGGTCGCACCGATCCGCTGATCATCGTGGACGGCGTGATCACGAACCTGGGCATGGCCGACCTCAACTCCGAGGACATCGAGCGAGTCGAGGTCGTGAAGGGCGCGGCGGCCAGTTCGCTCTACGGATCCAACGCCGCGAACGGCGTCGTGCAGATCTTCACGAAGCGCGGCGCGAACATCGCTGAAGGGCAGACGATCTTCTCGACGCGGCATGAATACGGCCGCAACGACTTGCCGAACGTCGTGCCGGGCAACCAGCACCACAACTACCAGGTGTCGACCGACGGCGGAAAGGTCAGCTACCTGCTCAACGACAACGGCGATCGGCAGGACGCGCCGGACAAGATCGCGGACAGGCCATACCCGATTTACTACAATCAATTCGACCTGATCTTCAAGCCCGGCGACTTCCTCACCGATTACGTGTCGGCCGGGCAGCGACGCGGCAGCACGAACTTCAACGTCTCGTTCCAGAACACGCACGAGTCGGGTGTCGTCAAGCAGCTGAGCGGCTTCCAGCGTGAGAACTTCCGCATCAACGTCGATCAGGCGTTGACGGAGAAGATCGATCTGGGCGTCGGTGCGTTCTACGGCCGGTCGACGGCGGATCAGGGCGAGTTCGTGTTCCCGTGGTTCGGACTCCGCTTCCTCGAGCCGGACATCAAGATCGATTCGACCGACGCGAAGGGGAACTACATCGCGGCGATCAACCGTCCGCCGCTCTCGGGTAACGTCTCGAACCCGCTGTATGTCACGCAGCAGGACAAGAACTCGAACGATCGCGACCGATTCACCGGGACGTTCAAAGGATCGTACCGGATGCTGAACTGGCTGACGGCCGACGCGAACGTCGGGTACGACGTCGCGAACCAGACCGCGAAAGCGTTTTCGCCGCTCGGCTTCACGTCATCGAGCGGCATCAAGTCGAGCGGCTCACTGAGCGAGCAGACCGACAATGATCGCTCGTACAACGTGGGCGCGACGCTGACGTCGGTACGCGAGTTCGGGAGCAGCATTCGCAACACGAGCAAGGTGGCGTGGACCTACGAGGACCAGACGAATCAGTTCGTCGGTGCGACGGCTCCGTCGTTGTCGGTGGTGCAGGTGACCGAGTTCTCGGCGGCGGCCCAGAGCGCGGACAATCCGGTCGTGCCGCGGTCGATCACGCAGCAGATTCGCGCCAACAACTACTTTGCCGTTACGACTTTCGATATCAAGGACCGGTACATCCTCGACGGCTTGATCCGCCGCGACCAGTCGTCGCTATTCGGTGCCGACTCACGTTCGGCGACTTATCACCGCGTGTCGGGTGCGTATCGTCTCTCCCAGGACATGAAGCTTCCGGGCGTCGACGAGCTGAAGCTGCGCGCGTCGTACGGGACGGCCGGACTTCGTCCGCCGTTCGAAGCGCAGTACGAGACCTATGCGCTGGTCGGCGGCAATCCGGAGAAGGTCACGCTGGGCAATCGCGAGCTGAAGCCTGCCTTCTCGAAGGAGACTGAGCTCGGCTTCAACCTGAACTTCCACCAGAACTATTCGCTCGAGTACACCTACTCGGCGCGCACGACGTCCGACCAGATCATGCAGGTTCCGCTCTCGTCGGCGACCGGGTACAAGTTCCAGTGGCAGAACGCGGCGACGCTCGACGGCCACACGCACGAGGTCGCGCTCGGCGCGGTTCTGCTCAGCAAGGCGGATTACTTCTGGCGCCTGAACCTGACCGCGGACCGATCGCGCGGCAGCGTCACCGACCTCAAGGTACCGGCGTTCTTCATCGGACCTGACGCCAATACGGCGATGTTCCACATCGGCAAAGGCGAGCAGCTCGGTACGATCTACGGGGTGAGCTGGATCCGGACGCAGGCACAACTCGATGAAACTCTCAAGGCGAAGGGCCAACCCGGAACGGCTGCCGACTACGTTCTGAACGAAGAGGGCTTCTACGTTTCAAAGGATACGTACCACACGGTCGACGAGAAGCCGCTCAAGGCCTCGCACTGCACGAACGCCGATTGCTCCGAGGCTTCGATCAACCAGATCATCGGCGACGTCAACCCCGACTTCAACTTCGGTCTGTCGAGCAACGCGCAGTGGAAGTCGTTCACCTTCAGCGGCGTGCTCACCTGGGTGAAGGGCGGCAACATCTACAACATGACGCGTCAGTGGCCGTTCAATGAATTGCGCGACACGGTCATCGATCAGAGTCATAAGCCGGCGGCGTTGGCGGCGAACGGCGGGCCGTGCCCGGCGTTGACGGTCGATCCGCATTGTCCGTACAACACGGGCAAGAAGCCGACGACGTATTACAGCACGTTCTACGATGGCATCAATCCGAACGATTACTTCGTCGAGAACGGAACGTTCTTGCGCATCCGCGAGCTCGCCGTGAACTGGCAGCTGCCGCAGAAGTGGATCGACAAGCTTCCGGGGAACTTCCATACGGCGCGGTTCGGCGTCGTCGGCCGCAATCTGTGGACGCACACGAAGTACAACGGCTATAACCCGGACGTCTCGGGCGTCACCGGCAGCGGCGGCGGCAACCCGTTCGTGTATCGCGTCGACTACTTCCAGTACCCCGCGTTCCGCACGTTCACGGGCATGTTCGAGCTCGGTTTCTAACCGCGTCGCCATCCTACGGAGACTGAAACGATGAATTCGAAACGAATCGGTCAGGGAATGGCAGCGGTGGCGCTCGTCGCGAGCGCGGCGTGCCACTCCCTCGACATCCAGAACCCGAACCAACCGGACAACAAGCGCATTCTTTCCGATCCCGACGCCGTCGAAGCGGTGGCCGCGGGCGCAATCCGCACGTGGTTCAATGCGTACGAGACGAATCGCGGCGCCGGTCCGTTGACGACCGCCGCGCGGACGATGAGCGCATCGTGGAACAACGACCACATGCGCTTCTACTCGAGCGTGGACAATCCAGGTAACGCGGCGACGACGGGCTACACGCCGACGGCGACGTGGTACCGCTCCAATGAAGGATATTGGGCAAACGATCCGACTCGGCCCGAGCGCGTCGAGATCGAGTCGTTCTGGGTGGGCAGCGAGGACGAGTGTTGTGTTGGCAACGCATGGCCGGGCTTCTTCGCCGGTCTTTCGTCGGCAAACGACGCGCTCGGGGCGATCCGAAACAACAAGATCGTCATTCGGAGCGCGGGGGATACCAAGCGCGCCGAAGTGATCGCCGAGCTCGGACGCGGCCTCGCCCTGATGGGAATCGCGCTCAATTACGATAAAGGCTACATCATCGACGAGAACACGGATCTCTCGAAGCTGGAGTACTCCGATCGTAAGACGATGCGCAACGCGGCGGTGGACGCGCTCAAGCAGGTGATCACGGATGCGGGCGCGAACTCGTTCACCACGGACGCGAAGTGGACGAACGGACGTTCCTACTCGAGCGCCCAAATCAAGCAATTGGCGGCCACGCTCGCGGCAATGACCATGGCGTATTACCCGCGCGACGCGACTGAGATGGCCGCCGTGCCGTGGGACTCGGTCGCTTCCTTCGCGTCGCAGGGCATATCGAGCGGCACGCGTTTCGACTTCGAGCTTGTCGCGGACGGGTGCGCCGCTTGGTGTCCGGATCACCTGGTGTGGTTCGACGAAATCGGGACCGGACGCATCAACACGCGAGTTGCCCATTTGCTCGACCCCGCAACGCAAGCCGATCCCTGGCCGCTCAGTGGCAATCCGCAGCCGCATTCGGCCGATGCGCGACTCGGCGACGGCACGTACGGCGACGGAACGCTTTCGGGCGGTTCCGCGGCGCTGGCGAAAGACGCCGGCGGGGGAACCGATTTCGCTTGGGGCCCGGCCGCGATTTATCGTCCCGATCGCGGTTCGTACCACCAGTCCAACATCGCGATGATCAAGTTCGATCGAACCGGCACCGAGGCGGGAACCGGAATCGCGTACGGATTTGGTCCGGTCATCGCGATCTCGTCGGCCCAAAGTGATCTGATCTGGGCCGAAGCCCTGCTTCGGAAATCGTCGCCGGACGTCGCGAAGGCGACGCAACTCGTCAACCTGACGCGAGTCGGGCGCGGCAAGCTTCCGGCCGCCGGCGGGGAAGCGGTCGGCGCGGATACAGACGGTCCATGCATGTCGACCAACGTCTCGTACCGCACCGGCGCCGCGTGTTCGCTCTGGGCGAAGCTGCTCTACGAAAAGGAAATCGAGATTCTCGGCCTTGGACCGTCGCCGTTCTACGAGCAGCGGCGTCTGCCCTTCATTACGACGTGCACCGCACCAGTGGCGCTGCCGGCCCCGGGCTCGGTTACCTGCAATGGCAAGCACGTGGCCGGTCTGCTGCCGGGGACGCCGCGTGAAATGCCGGTGCCCGCGAAGGAACTTCAGGTCAAAGGTGAAGCGCTGTACACGTTCGGCGGCGCCGGAGCGGCGAAGTCGCCAGTGCCGTGACGCTGAACCGGTAACAACAAAATTGAAAGGCGGAGCGGAGCTCGAGCTCCGCTCCGCCTTTCTCTTTCTCGGGGAGGATCCATGCGTGAGTTCCACGCGGCGGCTTGGGTGGCGCTCGTCGCGATCGCGGCGTGTACCTCGAGCTCGAGCTCTACGTCCAGCTCAATGTCGGCGTCGGCGACGCCGGAAACGGGTCCTGTCAGGTGGACGGCGCAATTCAAGCAGACGCAGGGCGCGTCGACGGCCGCGATAATTCCCGGGCAGATGGGGAGCAGTAGCGCCTACGGATCGATCACCGTCACGTCACAGCAATCAACGCCGCCCACGACACGGATCGAGGTGTCGGTGAACGCTCCGGTTCCCTCGGGAACGCAGGTGGGGTGGGCCATTTTCACCGGCGGATGCGGTGCGCCGACGATGCCAATCGTCAACGCGCACGAATTCCCCACGATCGAGATTGCCGGCAACAACAACGGATCGGTGCGCGCGACGATTCAGATGGCGCTCGATCCGCGAGGCACGTATCACGCGAACGTCTACTGGGCCTCACAAGTGACGGATCTCAACAACGTGATGATGTGCGCGAATCTGGCGAAGGCGCGGTAATGGGCGATGGCGGATCGGCGGTGGGCGATGGGCGAACTACGAAGGTGTCATCCTGAGCGAAGCGAAGGACCTACTCTCCGAATCGAGTAAATAACTCGGGAAAGCAGGTCCTTCGTCGCTGCGCTCCTCAGGATGACAGCTAAACGCCCGCCGCCTGGACCTGCTCCCAGGCGTGATAGCTCGATCGGACAAGGGGACCGGACTCGACGTGCTTGAACCCCATCGCCATTCCGATC
>DATMHK010000298.1:0-3592 GCA_035554995.1 Gemmatimonadaceae bacterium | reverse complement strand
AAGGGAGCATCGGCGGCGACATCGAGAAGGTGAATCTGAACCAACTCGCCCAGTTCTACGGGAACACGACGATCGCCGAGCCGTCGCACGATGCCGGTGAATACGTGGAGCCCACGGGCTCGAACGGCGCGGCCATCGCGCCGGCGAACACCGCGAACCACCACTCGCTGCTGCTGATCAATCCGCACACGTCGTTCTTCTTCCGCGCCGAAGTGCAGATGACGAGCGACGAAGGCCTGAACGCGTATGGCGCCGTCACCTGGGGACAGTTCTTCATCTACCAGGGATTCAACCAGAACGTCGGGTGGATGCACACGACGAGCGGAGTGGACGACACCGACGAGTATCTCGAGACGATCACCCCGAAGGGCGACAAGTACGTCTACAAGTACGGGAACGAAGAGAAACCGGTGATCGCGAAGAAGATCGTCGTCCCGTACAAGACGGACGCCGGCATGGCGAAGAAGGAATTCACCGTCTACTACACACAGCACGGCCCCGTCGTGCGCAAAGCGGGCGACAAATGGGTCGCCCTCCGCATCATGCAGGAGCAAGTGAAGGCGCTGACGCAGTCGTACTCGCGGACGAAGGCGACCGACTACAAGTCGTTCAAGCAGACGATGGAACTGCACACCAACTCGTCGAACAACACGATCTTCGCCGACCGCCAAGGCGACATCGCGTACTTCCACGCGAACTTCATCCCCAAGCGCGATACCAAGTTCGACTGGACGAGGCCCGTGGACGGCAGCGATCCGGCGACCGACTGGCACGGCCTGCTCTCGATCGACGAGTCGCCGAACCTTCTGAATCCGGCGAGCGGTTGGCTCTACAACTCGAACAACTGGCCATGGTCCGCGGCTGGGCCGAGTAGCCGCAAGCGCGAAGACTTCCCCGCGTACGTCGAAACGGGACGAGAAGAATCGCCGCGCGGCTATCACGCGTTGCGCGTCTTTCCCGGCAAGAAAGACTTCACGCTCCAATCGCTGATCGACGCCGCGTACGACACCTATCTGCCGTCGTTCGATCGCATGATCCCTGCACTGCTCAAGGCGTACGACGACGCGCCGGCGTCGAATCCGCTCAAGGCGAAGGTCGCCGACCAGATCGCGGCGCTTCGCGGCTGGGACTATCGATGGTCCGTGTCGTCCGTGCCGACGTCGCTCGCCATCTTCTACGGTGAAGAGCTCGGCCGCCGCACCAGCGCGGGTCGTCGAGGTGGTGGTGGCGGTGGCGGGGGCGCAGGCGGATCGACGGAGCCGACTGCCGACCAGCAATTACAGGCCCTCGCCACGGCGTCCGACAAGCTCGCCGCGGACTTCGGGAACTGGAAAACTCCCTGGGGCGACATCAATCGCTTCCAGCGACTCACCGGCGACATCGTGCAGCCGTTCAGCGACGCCGGTCCGAGCATCCCCGTCGGCTTCCCGTCGTCGCGCTGGGGCTCGCTCGCGTCATTCGGCGCACGAGCCTATCCCGGCACGAAGAAGTGGTACGGCACGAGCGGCAACAGCTTCGTCGCGGTGGTGGAGTTCGGCGACAGCGTTCGCGCGCGCGCGGTGACCGCCGGCGGCGAGAACGGCGATCCAAAATCAAAGCACTTCAATGACGAGGCGCAGCGGTACGCGACGGGCAATTTGCGCGAAGTGTACTTCTATCCGTCGCAGCTCAAGGCACACACCGAAAAGACTTATCACCCGGGCGAGTGATCGCTGCTTCCATCTTCGACCGTCTTCCACCGTGCACGGTTGGTACAATTGGATACGGGACAAAACGACTGGATTGAACGGATCACCTACAGGAAAAACTGCCATTGAAGGGGGAGTGGCGAGAGATCCAAATGGTACCAAGCTTCCAATGCGCGTGATGCGCGATGATCGCGATCTCTGGCCAGAAGCATTGCACCCCTGAAGAACGCATGTGCGCAACGATCGTCGCCGTCTCTCGAAGTGATTCGCACTCCTTCACGAAGCAGAAGCAGTCGTCGATTCGGCTGGTCGAGGGCCTGGGCGTGGAGGGCGACGCCCATCTCGGCGTCACCGTAAAGCATCGCTCGCGCGTGGCGCGCGATCCGTCGCAGCCGAATCTCCGTCAGGTGCACCTCATTCACGCCGAGTTGCACGACGAGCTCGCTGCGGCTGGCTTCGCGGTGGGCGCGGGTGAGCTGGGGGAGAACGTCACGACGCGCGGCCTCCCGTTGCTCGAGCTGCCCGCCGGAACGCGATTGCGGTTGGGGGCGTCGGCGGTCGTCGAGATAACAGGGCTGCGCAATCCGTGTGTCCAGATTGATCGCTTTCGGCCGGGCTTGCTGCAGGAGGTCGTGGGTCGCGACGACAGTGGCGCGACCTGGCGCAAGACGGGCATAATGAGCGTCGTCATCGCGGGCGGAGAGGTGCGCCCCGGCGATGCGATCGACGTCGAGCTGCCTCCCGAACCTCATCGAGCATTGGAAGTCGTCTGACGCGAACGAACGTAACCCGAGAGAATCCATGCGCCGTGTATTGAGTGTCGTTCTCCTTGCCGCCGTCGGGGTTGTGGCGTCGGCGTGTTCGTCGGCGTCGTCCGGCAACTCGACTGCGCCGTCGCCCGTGTTTCAATCGGGTAGTCGAGCCGACCAGACGCTCGTTGAATTCGAGATGATGACCTGGCCGGAAGTGAAAACCGCACTGGCCGCTGGAAAAACGACCGCCCTTTTCTACACCGGCGGGACGGAGCAGCGGGGACCGCAAAATGTGAACGGCGGCCACACGCTGATGGGCAGGGCGACGGTCAGGGCGATCGCGCTCAAACTGGGGAACGCGATCGCGATGCCAGTGCTGCCCTACACACCCAATCGCGCGTCGGCGACGCTTCCGGGGACGATCGGGCTGACCGACACGCTGCTCATGGCGGTTCTCGAGCGCGTCACCGAGGAGGCCATCAGCACCGGGTTCAAGAACGTCGTGGTCATGGGCGACCACGGCGGCGGCCAACCGAACTCGTACCGCGACGTCGCGAAGCGTCTCGATGACAAGCACGCGAAGGATGGCGTCCACGTCTTCTTCTGCGATTCGGTGTACTCGAAGGCCAACGCGGACTTCGACAAGTGGCTCACCGCGCACGGCTATCCCACGAGCTCGCATGCCGGCATCCCCGACACGTCGGAGATGATCTACCTCGGCGGCGAGTCCTGGGTTCGTATGGCGCTCCTCCCCACCGCCGTGGGCGACACCCTGCCGCGCGGCGCGGCCCGGGATCCAAACGCGGCGCGCGTGAACAATGGCATTTCGGGAGACGCACGACGCTCCACCGCCGAGCTGGGGAAAATGATCTTCGACATGAAGGTCGACTACGCCGTGAAGCAGATTCAAGGCTTCATCGCCAGGACGCGCTGACTCCCGATGGCCGCGCCGACGAGTGGACTGGAGGTCGAACGAGCCCTGACGGGGATCGTCACGCCCGTCGGTGAGATGGTTGCGGCGGCGACGAAGACGCATCTCGTGCTGTTCGAGTTTTCGCGTCGACACATGCTGCCGCTTCAACTGCAGCGTCTGGAGGCTGCCGTCGGGTCTGAACTGGTTCCCGGCGAGTCGGCGATTATCGTACAGCTGCG
>DATMHK010000297.1:0-19166 GCA_035554995.1 Gemmatimonadaceae bacterium | reverse complement strand
TTCGCCGCGGAACACGGAATCCGCGGCGTGGCGCGAGCGGGCGAACGCATCGGCACGACGGTCGATTCCGCGACGGGCATCACGGTCTACTCGCTCTACGGCGAAACGCCGATTCCGACCAAGGAGATGCTGGATCAGATCGACGTCCTCGTCTACGACATCCAGGACGTCGGCGCCCGCGTCTACACCTTCGAATGGACCTTCGCCAATGCCGCGAACGCCGCGGGGGCAGCCGGAAAGCCCGTGATCGTGTTGGATCGGCCGGACCCGATCCGCGCCGACCGCATCGAAGGGAATATCCTCGACTCGGCGTTCGCCTCCCTCGTCGGGCAGCATCGAGTTGCGCTGCGCTACGGACTCACCGTGGGAGAGTTGATGCGCTTTCTCGTCGGCACGAAGCGTATCAACGCCAGGATCACCGTGGTCCCGATGAAGAATTACCGTCGTTCGATGTGGTTCGACGAAACGGGAATTCCTCGCGTCAACCCGTCGCCGAATCTGCGTTCGCTCGAGGCGGAGATTCTGTATCCGGGAACAGTCCTCTTCGAGGGAACGACGGCCACCGAGGGTCGCGGCACGGACTCGCCGTTTACGCTCATCGGCGCATCGTGGTTGACGGACAACGCGGCGCTCGCCGCCGAGCTCAACGCGCGTCGGCTGCCCGGCGTCCGCTTCGACACAGTGACGAGGAAGATCGATTCGGGCTACAAGTTCGGCGGTCAGACTATTCCGATGGTTCGCGTCAGCGTCACCGACCGGAACGCCGTACGGCCGGTGGAGCTCGGAATTCGCATGCTCCGCGCGATGTATGCTCGCCACCCGCAAGACTTCCAATGGCGGCAACGGCAGATCGATCGGCTCGCCGGAACGGACAAGCTGCGAGCGGCGGTCGAGAGGGATTCGGTCGACGCGTTGATCCGGGAGTGGGATGCGGACGCGGCCCGGTTTGCGGGGATGGTGAGACCGTTTCTCATCTATCGGTGACGCGCCGGGCTGGCCACGCTATCGGGATGCCCTGCTCAACTACCTAACGCAGAGGCGCAGAGAACGCAGAGGAGCTCCGAAGGAGCTCATAGTCATAACTCAACGAGCCCGGACGAACCTTTTTTCTTTGGAACCGACGCTCGGGACGCTACGAAATCTCCCGAGCGGCTGTTCCCAAAAAAACAATCGACTCGTGGAGCGAGGACCTGTACCACCACACGGAACAACTCTGCGTTCTCTGCGCCTCTGCGTTAAGTAGTTCACATGGCCGACCCGATAGAGTGGCCAGCCGTTGCGAGTTGAGCTCTACGGACTCTGATAATTCGGATTTCCCGTCTTCTCACTCCTCGGCACGATGAAGCATTGCATCGTCCCGTACGGATCCGGGAATACCGGATATTTCCCTGTCGGGAACAGGTTGGTGCCGGTCGCCGCATACCGACGAAGATCGCCGAGCCGCTGGCCGGTGAGGTAGAAATCGTAGGCGCGCTGCCAGCGGAACTCAGCGGTCAGCTCCGCGCCCGACAGATTCACAGCCGCCTTGCCGCCGACGGCGCGGCGCGAGTTCACGAACGCCAGCATCGCCGCGTTCGGGCCATCGGCCTCGAGCGCGTCGTACTTCGCCTCGAGACCGCTCGCGAAGCGGATGTTGCTCGTGATGTCGATGATCTGTGTCGGGTTGGTCGCGACCCAACCGCTGTACTGAGACGGACGGAACGGCACCCAGATCGGATTCGAGTTCAGTCCGGCGCGCGACGCCGTAGGCTGCGGCAGACGCGGATCGTTGAGACCCTGGAACACCGGCGTCATACTCAACCACGCGCCCGTCGTTCGCGCCGCCGAGTTCACGATGTTGTTCTCGCGCACTGAATTCGCGGAATAGTACGCCAGCTTCTCGTACGTATCGGGAACGAGGATCGCGTAGCCCTTGGACTTCGCGAAATCGTTCATCTTGAGCGCGGCACGAGCGGCGCCGACGCGCGCCATGTTGATGATGTCCTGGGCCGCTGTCACCGTCGCCGCCGGCGCGCCGGCCGACGCGGCGGTGGCAACCGCGATCGCGCTGTCGAAGCGCACGATCGCACGCCTGAACAGCTCGGCCGGTGGTAGCCCGGCGCTCAGCGCCACCGGTGCGTCGCAGTATCCTTCGCCGAGCAGCACGTACGAGTAGCCGCCGTAGGCGAACACGCGCGCCACGTTCAGGCTCTTGCCGTAGCCGGCGCCGAGAATCGCTTGAAGACGAACGAGGCCGTCGTCGGCCGACGCCCGCGCACGCGACAAGTTGCCGAACACGTCGGTCGTCTGGTCGTTGAGATCGTCGAAGTTGTGCAGCGAGGTCTGACGGACCGACACGTTGGTGTGATCGGTGAACGTCTCATCGGCCAACACGCCGGACCAAAGGGCGTAAAACCCGTAGGCATATTGAAACTCGCCGATGACCCCGTTCACCACGAACTGCTCGAGCGCCGGATCGGTGAGCTGCCCTTCGTCGAGCGCGCCGGGATTCGTCACCGTCAGAACTCTGTCGCATGCCGCGAGCGAGATGCAAAGCGCTCCAGCGGCCACGCCCATGACTGCGAATGAGGTCTTCATTAGAAGCCCACCGTGAGTGAGGCCGAGTAGCGTCGCGTCATCGGCACGGTCCACGAGTCGTTGCGATTGAACGTCGAGACACCGTTGAAGTTCACCTCGGGGTCGGCGCCGCCGTACTTCGTCCAGACCTTGAGGTTGTGGCCGGACACGCCGAACGAAGCGCGGTCCACGTATCGCTTGACCCACTGCACCGGCAGGTCGTAGGTGAACGACACGTCGCGCAGTTTGAGGAAATCCGCTGGTTGGATGTGCAGGTAGGTCTGCGACGCGAACTGCCGCACCAGCACTTCGTCGGGATCGGCCTTCGGATCGACCGTGTCCCACGACACTCCGGCGCGATCGCGGCGCCAGTCCTTCACGTTGAATTGGTAGTGCCCGGCCTTGTAGTCGAAGAGGATGTGGCCATGCAGTCGTTGCATGAACGTCGCGTCGCTCGTGAACGACAGCTCACGCGTCGGCACCGATGGGCCCATGTAGACGCTGGCGGTGTCGAGCACGGGGCGGCCGGCCACCTTCACGATCGTACCGTCGGCATTGCGCTGCACGCGCTGCGCCCACATCGCGCCGAGCGGGTACCCGACCTGGTAGCGCTGCGACGGCGCGTACGAGCCGAAGATGATCGGCGCGCGCCCGTCACCGAACGACACGAGCTCGTTGCTGTTCGTCGCGAGTGCGATGCCCGTCTCGAAATTGAGTGAGCGACGTTGAATGAGCGTGAGATTCAGCTTGGCTTCGACGCCCTTGTTGGAGATAGTCCCGAGATTCACGAGCTGATTGCCGACGAACCCCGTGGATGGCGCGGCCGCCACCTGCATCAGCGCGTCCTTCGTCGTCTTCGAGTAGTACGTCAGGTCGAGATTGACGCGCCGCTCGAGCGCGCTCGTCTCGAACCCGAGCTCGATCTCCGAGCCGCGCTCCGGCTTGAGATCGGGATTTCCCACCGACCCGTACCGCAGCGCGGAGGACGTTCCGGTTGGCGTCGTCAGAACCGAAGAGACGTAGGTCCGCTGAGCGTCGAGAGGACCTGGAGCGTTGCCGGCTTGACCCCACGCCGCGCGAAGCCGCAGGTCGTTCAACAACGGCACGTGGAAGAACGGCTCTTCAGAAATGACGTACGACGCCGAGAGCTTCGGGTAGAACACACGATTGAGCTTGGAACCGAAGGCAGAATTGTTGTCCATGCGGACGGCCGCGGTCCCGAACAGCCGGTCGCGCCAGCCGATCTGCTCCTGAGCGTAGACGCCGAACGACTTCTGCATCGTGTCGCGCTCGGTGCTCGACGTCACCGCGGCCGACGACACCGATCGTACGCCTGCCGCGCCGAGGTCGAGACCGATCGCCTCGGTCCGACGATAGATGTTGGAGAGGTATTGCATGCCGAACGACGTGTTCGACGTGATCGTCGACGTGAGCGTCCTGGTCGCCGTCGCGTCGTAGTTGATCGTCGCGTCGGTGGTGAGCGGCCGCCCCTCGGCGATGAATCCCTTCGAGTTGTCGAGGTCGAGGCTGAAACGCGCCTGGTACGGCACACGCGCATCGGGCGCGTAGTACAGCTGCGCCGTACCGACATTGACGTCGAGTCCTAGCCGAATGCGATTCGTCAGCCACTCGAACGGCTTGTACTCGGCGCTTCCGCCGCTGAAAAATCGGTTCGCCCAGGTCTGGTTGTCGTAGATGTTCGCCAGCTCGGGCGTGATCGTGGAGTATTCCGGGCCGGCCGGGAACGCGTAGGTGCGTCCAGGTATGGCGAGATACGAGCTGATGATCATGCCCGCCGCGACGTTGTCATTGAGCGGCAGACGAATGTGATTGTTGCTCAGGCCCAAATTCGCCGTGAAGCTCAGCTTGTTCGACGCGAGGAAGCTGAAATTGCCGCGCGCGGAGTTGAGGTCGGAGAAGCTGTTGTAGTACACACCCTCTTCCTTGTCCTGCGCTGCCGAGATGTAGAACGTCGCTCGGTCGCCGCCGCCGTTCGCTTCGATGCTGTACTTCGAGAGGCCACCGGTGCGCAGCGCGCGCCCATCGGACATCGGGCGGAACGAGATGATGTCGCCCACCGCCTTGCCCTTGAAACCCGGCCAGGTGACTGTGTCGGCGATGCGCGCCGCCGTCGCGATCGCGTAGTTCACGGGACGAAGGCTTGCGTCCCACTCCGAGTTTCCATTCTCGCCGCGAATACGCCACCGAATCGGCCCCGCGCGCCCCTTCTTTGTGATGATTTGAATCACTCCGGCCGCCGCTTCCGCGCCGTACAGCGTCGACGCCGCGGGTCCCTTGATCACTTCGATCGATTCGATGTCCGAGGGGTTGATGGCGTCGAGCGCCGAGGTCACCTGGCCAAATGTGTCGAATGATCCCTGCGAGCGCTGACTCACGCGCACGCCATCGAGATAGATCGTCGGCGAGTTGCCGGCGTAGAGCGAGCCCGCGCCGCGCAATCGGAAGTTTGCCGCGGTGCCCACCGTGCCGGATCCCGGCATCAACGTGAGCCCCGGCGTCTTGGCCTGGAGCACTTCGGTGATGTTCTCGACCGCAGACTGCTCGACCACCTCGGCCGCGGTCACCGTGGCCACGGAGTTTCCGATCGCGCGCTTTCGCGTATCCCCGGTCACACCGGTGATGACGGTGGCGTCGAGCGTCATCGCGCTCTCGGTGATCGCGATCGTCACGTTCGCTGTTCCCGATGCATCCATCGTGAAGCGCACGGTCTGCGGCTTGTAGCCGATGCGCCGCGCGGTGACATCGCGCGCGCTGGCCGGGACGTTCGCGATGCGGAAGCGTCCCGCCTCGTCCGTCTGCGTCGCCAGCGATGTGCCGGGCAGCGTGACCTGGACGTTACGCACCGGTGCACTCGATGCGGCATCGAGCACGGTGCCGTTCAGTGTTCCGGTTTGCGCGGTGAGTGGCGGCGCGGCGGCAAGTGCGGTGAGCGTCAGCGCGCGCACGAGCCTCCACGCGAGAGGCGAGGGTCTGCCGAGGAACCGTGTTGTCATGTGCTCCTCCGTGCGGTAACGCGCGATGGCGACCGCCGTCGATGATCGTTCGGGTGGAACGACTAGAGAGGATGCGGGAAGATCTGCTGGTCGACGTTACCGGCCGGATGTGCCGGCGGCAAGATGGATACTAGGGCAAACGGATACCGTCGGGCAGCGAATCGAGCGGATAGTACCGGTGGATGACGCTGTCTCGAGTAACGATCACGACTCGGAATCCCGACGGGTCGGTCCCGAGCGGTTTGCCGACAGGCCCCGTCGTCACCATCTCGAGATCGTGCTCGCGAGCGAGCGCGTTCCGATGATAGTGACCGGCGAACACATATCGCACGCCGGCGTCACCGAACAATTTCATTACATCACGGCGTTTGGCGACGGGCAGGTTGTAGTACTGATCCGGCTCGCCAACGGCGGTGAGGAACCAAGGATGATGCTGAAACACGATGACGCGGCGCTTCGCCGCTCGCGCGTCGCCGATCGTCTTGTCGAGCCATCGCTCCTGCGCCGCCGTTTCGTCCGGCGCGAGATTCGGTTCCTTGAACAGCGATGAGTTGATCACGACGCCGAGCACTCCGTTGCGCTGGAACGTGTAGTAGTCGGGCCCGTAGATCGCGCGGTAAGCGGCGACACTCCGCGAGCTCAGTGGCAACGCCAGGTCGTGATTCCCGGGAACGTTGTACAAGGGGATGGAAGGGTCGAGCGTCGACGCGATGCGTCGATACTCGGCGATTTGTGCGCTGTCGCCCTGCCGGTTCGTGAGGTCGCCGGTCACGACCACGAACGCCGGCCGCAACCGGTTTGCCGCCTCGATCGCACGCGTGAAATTCGCCGTCTCGCGCGAGAATTCTCCGTTGGCGGTGAACATCCCGAACTGCGGATCCGACATCTGGATGAAGAAGAAGGGCGACGGGCGGGGGGCGGCGGGCGACGCGCGACAGCCGCCGCAAAGCCACAGCAATGCTGCGAGGAGTGTCGATGCTAGCCGGAGAGGCCGTGCCGTCATGTGACAGTTGCGAGAGGACCGCCGCGCTCGCGTGTTGCGAGAGGGTTCGCGAGATTATGGCAGCCATTCACACGAAAGGCCACATATGCGCCGCCGGCGCATCACGTTCGGATACAGCATCGTTTCGTCGTTGTGCTTCGCCGTCGCGTGCCATGCGACGGCGACGCCGCGGGCCGGCCCATCGACCGGCAACGGCACCGTAAGATCGCTCGCGCCCGGAGTCACCTATCAGCGCTTGGTGGATTCTTCGGGACCGTTCGTCATTTACCTCGTGACGGTCGATCTTCGGCGTTCCGACGTCGAGCTCCGCCACGCACGCGCGCACGATGCGCTGCGGGGGCGCGAAAAGCCGACCGAGATGGTGAAGCGCGCTACTGCCGGCGGCGCAACCGTGCTCGCGGCGATCAACGCCGACTTCTTCAACCTCGGCACCGGCGAAAACGAGAATAACCAGGTGATCGCCGGTGAATGGTGGAAGGGGCTCAAGGTCACCGACTCTCCGTACGACACGTATGACAATGCGCACATCCAGTTCGGGATCGACGCCGCGCGGCGGCCGTTCATGGATCGCTACCTGCTCGACGCGAAAGCGATCGCGCGCGGCACGGCCACGCCGATCACGACGCTGAACTTCAATCCGTCTGGCAACCCGGAAGGCACCGCACTCTATACGTCTCGCTACGGAGCCAAGGCTCCGGTCGACACCGCGCGGCAAACCGCCGAAGCATCGCTGATCGGCGCCGGACGGCGCGGCGACACGCTTCTTTACGTTCGTCACGGGCCGGTGTCGGCGTCGTCGGGCTCTCCCATTCCCGCCAACGGTGCGGTCCTCGCGGCGTACGGGCCGGGCTCTCGGCTCCGTGAAGTGCAAAGCATGCGCGATGGAGACACGATTCGCGTTGTCCTCACGACGCTTCCGCGCACCAAGCTGGGAGCGCCGACGATTCTTCTCGGAGGCTGGCCGCGGATTCTGCGAGACGGTCAGGACGTCGCCGTGGACGCGCCGACGGTCGAAGGCACGATCTCGAGAAACGCCGAAACGCGACACCCGCGCAGTGCGATCGGGTTCTCTCGCGACAGCTCCACGCTTTTTCTGGTCGTCGTCGACGGCCGTGCGCAGAAGAGCGTCGGGATGACGTTGGTGGAGCTCGCCGCGCTCATGCGCCGAATCGGCGCATGGCAGGCGATGAACTTCGACGGCGGCGGCTCGTCGACCATGATCGTGGGGGGCGCTGTCGTGAACGTGCCGAGCGATACGACGGGCGAGCGCGCAGTCGGTGACGCGCTCCTCGTCGTGAGGCGATAGAACATGCAACGCCCCCTCCGCATCGCCGCGCTGTGTGCAACGAGCATCTTCGTCGCCGGATTCGGACGCGCGCTGCATTCGCCGCCCGCCGACGACGTCGGCACGATTCGGATCCACCTGCTCGGCCACGCCATCGGCACCGAGCGCTACGCGATCCGGGGCGAGAGTGGCGCGCTCGTCCTCACCGACACGTTCGAGTTCACCGATCGCGGCGGTCGCGTGCAGCTCGCGTCGTCGCTGCGTCTCACCTCAACGCTCGAACCGATCAGCCTTCACTCGTCCGGCCGAACGTATCGATTCGTGAATGTCGATGCCGACGTGAACGTCGACGGCGACCGCGTCCACGCGCGCAGCCTCGGCGACTCGGTGACGTTTGCCCGACCGGCGAGCTTCTTCGCCATAGCCGGCTACGCGCCGCTCCAGGCACAGGCGCTGCTGATTCGCTATTGGCAGACGCACGTGCGTCCGCCCGTGATCGTCACCGCGCCGGGCAATCCGACGACGACGGTGCGCGTCGAGGATCTCGGAGCGGTGAGCCTACGCTTCACGTCCGGAAGCGACATCAGCCTGCACCGTTTCTCGATCGCGGGCGTCGCGTGGGGTCGCGAGATCGCGTACCTCGATGACGCCTCGAGATTCGCCGCAATCGTGACGCGCGCGAACCTGTTGCCGCTGGAAGGCGTTCGCGAGGACTTGGCGGCGGCGCAACCCGCGCTCCTCGATTCACTGCTCGCCGACGCCGCGCGCGCCGAGTTGGCGGCGGCGTCGCGAACGGGCGCGTCTATTCCGGTTGTCGCACAAGGCACGTTCGCGCTCGTCGGCGCGCGAATCGTCGTCGGCACACCGAGAAAGCCGATCGAGGAAGGCGTCGTGATCGTGCGCGATGGTCGCATCGCGGCCGCTGGACCGCGCGCGAGCGTGAGGATTCCGACCGGTGTTCGTGCGATCGATGCGCGTGGCGCGACGATCATCCCCGGCCTATGGGACATGCATGCGCACGTCGCGCTCCCTGAGTGGGGGCCGGAGTACCTCGGCGTCGGCGTCACGACGATCCGCGACATGGGCGGCGAAAAGCAGTTCCTCACCGCCTTCCGCGATGCGATTGCGTCTGGTCGCGTGCTCGGCCCGCGGCTTTTGCTCGCCGGATTGGTCGATGGGAGCGGACCCGAGGCGTTCGGCACTGTCACGGCTGACACGCCCGCGCAAGGCCGAGCGGTCGTCGAGATGTATCACGCCGCGGGCTTTCAGCAGATGAAGCTGTACACCTTCATCAAGCCCGACGTCGCCGGCGCGATCATTCGACGCGCGCACG
Organism: Gemmatimonadaceae bacterium; assembly: GCA_035554995.1. Classification (GTDB taxonomy): domain Bacteria; phylum Gemmatimonadota; class Gemmatimonadetes; order Gemmatimonadales; family Gemmatimonadaceae; genus JAQBQB01. The sequence continues at coordinate 9,975 of DATMHK010000297.1, read as the reverse complement.
AGCTGGGAATGAGCGTGACGGGACACATCCCACGCGCCATGACACTGGAGTCGATGATCGACTCCGGCGCCGACTACGTGGCGCACTTGCCGGTACGTGGCGACCCGTCCAACACGACGGTCAAGGCGCAGATCGCGATGATGGCCGCCGAGCATTTCCGCGTCGATCCGACGGTCTCGTGGAACGAGCTTCTGAGCCGGGCGCCCGAGACGCCGCTCACAAGCTTCCAACCCGGATTCGACGAGGCACCGTGGCCGCTCCGCGCCTCATATGGTAGCGTGCGGAACAACGGCGATTCCGCGACTGCCGGCCGCGCGCTGCGCTCCCAGCTCGCGATCATCAAGGCGATGCACGACGCGGGAGTTCCGATCGTGGCCGGAACGGACTACGGGCTACCAGGCTTCAGTCTGCTTCGCGAACTGGAGTTGTACGTTCAGGCGGGTCTTTCTCCGCTCGACGCCATTCGCGCGGCATCCGCTGTTCCCGCGGAGCTGACGGACATGATCCGAGACGTGGGAACGGTCGAAGCGGGCAAGCGCGCCGATCTCCTCGTATTGGATGAGAACCCATTGGCCGACATTCACAACATTCGCGCGTCGCGATGGGTCGTGACCGGCGGGCGCATGTACGAGACGCAAGCATTGCGCGCCGCCGTTGGCTTTCACCGGCCAATCTTAGTCCGCTAGGTCCAAACCGCCGGTACTCGGCCGGATCGTTTCGATGCCGGAAGTGTTACAGGGGCGTTCCGTCATCGGAGATGTCGTGAAGCGCTTTCGATTGGCCGTTGCCGTATTGATGATCCATTCGACCGCGGCAGTCGCGCAGAACGAGGTCGTCATGTCGTTCAAGTTCTTTGCGGTGCAGTATGGCACCCGGCTGGTCGCGGCATTCGACTCTATTCCGGCGACAAGGTATTCATACCGGCCAACGCCCGCGCAGCAGTCGATCGGTTTCATTGCGCAACACCTCGAAGCCGCCAATTACGGCCTGTGCGAGCGGCTCGGCTCCCCGCGACGAAACCGCTCGTCGAAAGATGCCGTCCCGGACACGGTGAAGGCGGCGTGGCCGAAGGATACGCTCGTCACTCGTCTTCGCGCGTCGCTGGCATTCTGCGACTCTGCTGTATCGAGGTTGAGCGATAGCCAACTGACGGAACCGATAGCCTACGGGCCGCCGGCGTCGAACCTGAAGGCGGTCCCATCGCGGACACTTCTCGGATTTGTGACGGACCTCGCCGAGCATTACAGCCAGCTCGCGTCGTATATGCGCTTGATCGGACTGACGCCGCCGTCGGCGCTGCCGCCGAAGCCGCGCAAGGCGATCGACCTGCCGACGAGTGTTCTCTCAAAGTACGTCGGCTCGTACGATCTTCCGCCGAGCGCTTTTCAGGGCTCGCCCGGCGTGCGGCTCGATGTCACGCTCCGCGATGGAGCGCTCTACGTCAAGCCGGTGAACCAGCCGGAGGCGCGCCTGTGGCCGGAGACCGAGCGCGACTTCTTCGTCAAAGAGGCGGACATTCAGGTGACGTTCATCGATGGCGCGCTCGTCGTCCATCAGAACGGCGAGGACCGTCGCGCGCCGAAGATCGGGCCGCGCTAGGACGTCAGGAGGTCTCGCCGAGCCCGCTGGTCCCTGATTTCGCCCGTCGACGATTCGACCTCTTGACCTTCTACAGGAATTGTCGTATCGTCTCCTCTCAAGCTTCTACAGGGATCATGGATCCGGTCACCGTGCGCCAGGGCACCCTGGACATGCTCGTCTTGAAAGCACTCTCGCTCGAGCCGATGCACGGGTGGGGAATCGCCGAGCGAATCCAGCAGATCTCGCGCGACGTCCTCAAGGTTCAGCAGGGGTCGCTCTACCCGGCGTTGCACCGGCTCGAGGGACGCGGCTTGCTCGAGGCCGAGTGGCGGCCGTCCGAAGACAATCGCAACGCCAAGTACTATCGCCTCACCGCGGCCGGCCGGAAGCTCCTCGCCTCCGAGAAAGCGGACTGGGAGCGTTTCATGACCGCGGTCCAGCGGGTAATGCAGGCGGTTTAGCGCCATGAGCCTCGTGCGCGCCGCCTGGTACCATCTCCGCGCTCTCGTCCGGCGCAGTCGCGTCGACGAGGAGCTGGACCTGGAGCTGCGCGATCACATCGCACGCGAGACGAAGGCGAACGTCGCGCGCGGGATGTCGGAGAAGGAAGCACGGCGGGCGGCGCTCGTCGCGTTCGGTGGCGTCGAGCGGTTCCGCGAGGAGACGCGCGACACCCGCGCGCTTCGGTGGATCGACACCACGCTTCAGGACCTACGCTACGCGCTGCGCGGACTGCGGCGAGCGCCGACATTCGCGTTCGTGTCGATCGCTACGCTCGGGCTGGGCATCGGGGCGACGACCGCCGTGTTCACCGTCGTCGATCGCGTGCTGCTGCGTCCCCTGCCCTTCCGTGACCCAAGCCGGCTGTACTCGCTCTCCTATTTGCCGGAGGTGCCGTTCGTCATCCCCCCGAGCCTCCAAGATCGCTTCTACCTGACGTATCGCGACCAGCAGCGTTCATTCGAGCGGGTCGTCGCGTATCGACGCGCCGAGTTCTCGCTGAGCGGCAACGGAGACGCGGTCCGCGTTCAGGGCGCATTCGTCGCCGCGGACTTCTGGTCGCTGCTCGGAATCTTGCCGGCGCGCGGACGTGCCTTCCTCGCCGCGGAGGATCGTCCGGGAGGCGAACACGTCGTCGTGATGAGCGACCGACTATGGCGCGACCGGTTCTCCGCTGACGAACGCGTCATCGGACGAGCGATCACACTCGACGGCGATCCGTACGTCGTCGTCGGCATCGCGCCCCCGGACTTCGTCTTCCCCTACGCGGCCGAACTATGGGTGCCGCTCACGATTCGTCTCGAGCTGAACAACTCGAGTTTCCTCCCGGTGGTCGGGCGGCTGCGCGACGGTGTCACGCTCGAGCAGGCACGCGCCGAGCTCGACGCGCTCGGTAAGGCGATGCCGCGCGACCGACGCGATCCGGGGAACCGGCGCAAGACCGCGGCGGTCGTTCCGCTCAAACAGCTCATCACCGGCGACGCCGAACGATCGCTCTACCTGTTCGCGGGGGCCGTCGCGCTCGTGCTGCTCATTGCCGGCGTCAACGTCGCCAATTTGCTCCTCATGCGCGCGGCCGCGCGGCAGCACGAGATCGCGCTGCGCGCCTCGCTCGGGGCGAATCGCGGGCGACTCGTCCGTCAGCTGCTGACCGAGAGCCTCGTCGTCGCCGGGCTCGGCGGAATTCTCGGGACGGCGCTCGCGTTCGGCGGGGTGCGCGCGCTGCTCGCGACCGCGCCGGCGGGTAGCATTCCGCGCGTCCACGAAGTGCACGTCGATGCAAGGGTGTTGGTGTTTGGGATTCTCGCCTCGCTCGCGTGCGGCGTGATCTTCGGACTCGTACCGGCGCTCGACGGAGCGCGCGCCGATCAGCGTGCCGCGTTGTCACGAAGCGGACGAACGCTCAGCAGCCCGCACGGCGGTCTGCGAAGCCGGTTCGTGATGGGGGAGATCGCGCTCGCGTTCGTCCTCCTCACGTCGGCCGGTCTCATGATCCGGAGCTTCGCGCGCATGCGTGGAGTCGACACCGGGTACGACGCGTCCGGTGTCGTCACGATGTCGGTCGACCTGCCGTCGCGCTCGTATGCCGACGCGACGCGGATACGACAATTCCACGCGAGCGTTCTCGATCGGTTGGCAACTGTACCTGGCGTGCGCGCCGTCGGAGCGGTGTCGTACCGTCCCATGGGCAGCGTCGGAATCATGGGCGATTTTGCCGTCGAGGATGGCACGGCGCTCCGTGGCTATCCCGTCGACAAGCCAACCGTCAGTCCCGGCTACTTCGGCGCAATGGGAATTCGCCTCGTGCGCGGGCGCGACTTCACGCCGCGCGACGACCATTTGTCACCGGGCGTAGTGATCATCAGTGAATCGGTAGCGCGACGGGTCTGGCCCAACCAGGAGGCCGTCGGCAAGCGCATCTCGATGAAGGACAAACCGGGTCCGAACGACTGGCTGACGGTCATTGGCGTCGCGCGCGACGTCGTGCAGGACCGCGAGCTCAAGCCGCACTCGACGGTCTACCTGCCGTATCTCCAGACGGACCCGGTGTTCTTCATCAACCACATGACGTACGTCGTGCGCACGGCGCCCGGAGGGGGCGCATCGAGCGTCGCGCCGGCGATGCGTGCCGCGCTCGGCGACGTCGACGCGACGATTCCCGTTCAGGCGCTCCAGACGATGGACGCCTCGATGCTCGACGTCGTCGCCGAGCCACGCTTCCAAACGAGGCTGCTCACAACCTTCTCGCTCCTCGCGCTCTTGCTCGCCGTGATCGGCACATACGGCGTGCTCGCCTACGACGTCGCCGAGCGCACGCGCGAGATCGGCATCCGTATCGCACTCGGCGCGGGCACGCGCGACGTTCGCCGTCTGGTGATCGGCCGCACGCTGGTATTCGCGACTGTCGGCATCGTGCTTGGCTCAATCGGCGCGCTCGCGGCGACAAGATTGCTCAGTCGTTTCCTGTTCGGGGTCACTCCGACCGACCCGGCGACATTCGCCGGCACGGCGATCGTCCTGGTCGGCGCGGCGCTCGGCGCGGGCGTCGTCCCGGCCCTGCGCGCGACGCGCGTGGACCCGATTCTGGCCTTGAGGCAGGACTAGCGGCCTGGGTCGTCCCCGGCGGGTGCCCGCAAAGAACTCGAGGGTTGCGGGAAAGCGAGCATTTTCGAAAGTTCATTTCGCTCGCCTTGACCTCTCGGAGCCACCGTGCGACTCATCACCGTTCTCGCCTGTATGATCCTCAGCGCCGACCTCGGAGCGCAGAGCGATTCAGCGCGCGCTGCAGCGAACACCCTGCACGGGGCGTGGAGCGCGACGAGTGGAACGATGGCGCTCATGGGATCGTGGACGGCGGTGCCTGACAGCGCGCACGGCTCGGTCATCGGCACGTGGACCCTCAATGACAACGAGGGCAAGATCGTGATGTCAGGCCTGTGGTCGGCGAGCAAGGCGGCCGACCGATGGTACGGCAACTGGCGCGCGAACGTCGCGGGCCGCGGCGGCGAATACACCGGAACGTGGGACTCGAGCACCGATCTGAAAAAGGGCCTGCAGTTCGGCGACCTGTTCGACAAGGCTATCTATGCCGTGGTCAACGGTACCTGGCGATCTGGCGGCAACAGCGGTGCATGGGCAATCCGGACGGCGAAGAATCCGCCGTGACGAAGTTGAATTAAGACGCCGAAGGCGGCTCGTCTCACGGACGAGCCGCCTGTCGTTTGTTCCTGACGGTTTCGCTGCAGTCCCGACTATTTCGATGCCCGCGTTCCGAAGTTGAACGCAAGAGCAATTCCGAAACTCGTCTTCGCGTCATCGAGACCGACCGGAATGTGAATCGTCGGTTGGATCGTCAACGCTCGATTGAGGACGAAGCCGCTGCCAAGCGTCAACTCGCCGTAATTCTGATTCTGCGTATCAGAGAACCCTGCGACGCTCGCCGTGCCGGACGCGAGAAAGTAGGTGAAGCCGGCAAAAGGGACGAAGTCAAATCCAGGCGACGTCATCGCCACTCCGCCAAGCGCGCCGCCGATGCCGAACGCGTGCGCCGACACCGAGACGTCACCGAATGACGAGCTGATATTCGGCCCGTTCTGGTACGAAAAGCCAACGAGTGGACAAAACTGCGCCTTGCTCGTCGGAACGAGATCGATCGCCCATCCGCCGGTCACGTCGACGATCGCACCGGTACCGGAGACGTCGTCGTACTGTACTGTCGAAAGCCCTGCTTGGGCGAAGCCACCTGTTGCGCTTCCCGTCGCGAACTGCGCGCCGTAGCTCTTCGCTCCATCTTCGAATCGCGCGCCCGCGCCCAAGCGCATGTTCCCGTCTTTGAATGACGGCCCGCCAACGCAGGCCTGTCCGGCAAGCGTCGTCGGTGCGAGTAGTACAGAAACAACGAAAGCGCCGATCATTCTCCGCATCAGTCGATTCCTGTTTGAGGTTCGCTAATACTTTCCGCGCGGCGGCCGATAACTATTGCCACCATCGCTTCGGATAGACTGTTCGCGGAGTTGCTCGTCACGCTGACCGCGGTGCCTTTCGAGATAGTCCAGTGTTCCCCTGCAGGCGCGAGTGAACAACGGCTCACGCGTTGCCGTCGTTCAGGCCAACGGAGGCTTGATGAAACGCTTTGTCGTTGTATTCCTGGCAGCGCTCGTCGGTTGCGGCCCGGACTTGGCGGGACTTTCAGCGATAATCTGGGCAATGACATCGTTGCCAACGGTCAGATCAACGGCGTGGCCGTTCAATTCGACATTGGCACTCAGGACGTCCACAACGTCGGCACGCTGAGCGGCAACTCGATGTCGGACACCGTCACGCCGCGTAGATCGTCAGGCGCAGCAACGATCGTCCTGACTGGAAACTTCGGAACCGCAGGTTCGGGTGCTGCAGGTTCGCCGTCACCCGAATCTCGGCAAGGGACCGCTCGACGCCGAGGACCGCGCCGAGCTCGGGATTGAGAATCTTTAGCGCGACCGGCCGATTGTGCTTGGTGTCGCGCGCGAGGAAGACCGTAGCCATCCGCCGCGGCCGATCTCGCGGCCGACGGTGTATCGACCGGCGAGCGATACAGCCAGTTGAGCCGGGTTCGTCATAAACGCCGGGCTCGGCGAAGTGGATAGTCGCGCACCCTCCAGCGTGCGGGCCGCCGTTCAACGGCGCAAGCGAACCTACGAGTCCGCTCTGTTGGCGGCCTCCGGTATGTGTCTTGAAAGCTGTGGCTGCCAATTGGCCTTTGGGGGGCATCATGCAAACGGATCTCAGCAAACTTCTCGTACCGAGCCTGGCCGCGATTACCTGGCTGGCGAGCGTATCGAGTGCCGTACAGGCGCAGGTGCGGCGAACACTGCCGGAAGGCACCGTCATTCTCGTGCAAACGCGGCAGCCGCTCGCATCACAAAATGTTAAAGCTGGTCAGACGTTCGATACGCAGGTGATCGACACGGTCGACGCGGACGGGTTCACCCTCATCCCGCGCGGCAGTCGCATTCGCGGCGTGATCACCTACGCGCAGGCGGCAACACGTAATCAGTCGGGCGTGATCCAGGTGACGTTCGATCAGATCACGGTGATCGACGGTTCTGTGTATCCGATGTCAGCAAAGCTCACGAGCACCGACTCCGCCGAGCGCCGGCAAATCGACTCCGATCCGAATGCCCGCGTGGTCCTTTACGGGCCGCGCGGCGGATTGGGCGCCGCCATTGCCGCGGCCGGATCGACGAACCGTCCCGCTTCGGGGATACTCGGCGCGCTCGGCGGTCTGCTTTCCGAGGGGCGCGACGTTCAACTACCCGCGGGAACGACCTTGGCGGTCCAGCTTCTGCGCCCCTTGACCCTTCGAAGCCGCGGAATGGCCGTCGCGATGAACCCGAACTCCGTGTTCACGGCGACCGATCGCATTCGCGCCGCGCAGCAAGAGCTCGCGCGCTTGAACTACTATCGAGGTGTCGCGACCGGCCAAATCAATGAGGCAACGCAACGCGCACTGGTCGAATATCAGATCGACAAGGGCATCGTCGCGACTGGCAACCTCGATTGGCGAACGGCGCGTTCGCTCGGCCTCGTGACGACGACGACCGCGGGCGGCGACGTTGGCTTCAGGGTGATGCTGTCGTCGTCGGAGGCCGCATCGCTCCGCCGGGCCGCGCAAGCGCTCTCCGCCCGCGAACGCGGCGACCTTTCGATCGGCGCATCGGGCGCGCTGAGCTCCCGTCGGCAGTACGCGGCGAGCGACATCGAGCTCTGGTTCGCGCTGTCGGCGTTCGCCGACAATGCATCCGTCTACGAGCAAGTCGTGACGAATGGGCCGAACAGTGACGGAGCGGCCGGGGCGACGCGCGCGTTGGTCTCCGCGGCACGCCGAGTCGATACCGCGTTGGCTCAGGCAAACACAACTGGCCAGGTGCGGACTGCATGGTCAACCATTCGCCAGCAGCTCGGGGCGATCGCGTCAGACTATCGGTGACGTGAGCATTCGTAGATCGGGGCCGAAAGTCGATAGACTTTCGGCCCCGATTTCTTTGTGGTTGACGAAGGATCGACGGGATGGGTCGGGCGGTGGGCGGTGTTTGGATACGATATCCGCCTCACCGGGATGGAGCGGCCTCTCATAGGGGAAACAGGGCCTCGGCTTGCGGTTGGTCGCCGACGACATATTGTATCCCGCGCGACGCTGCACGCTCGTCGGCACCCGACTTCATAGTTCACTCATGGTCGCGGCACCGTCTTGCCTCTTCAACCACGAGGTAAATCCCCTCATGCCGAGACACTTCACACGGTTGGCGTCCGCAACGGCCTTCCTCCTGCTCTTCGCGCCCGTCGCCGCTCACGCGCAACAAGCGACCACCATCTCCGGGCGCGTAATGACCGACGGGAAGGCGCCGCTCCAAGGTGCGAGCGTCACCGTCCCCACCACCGGACTCGGCGCGACCACGGACGCGGAGGGGCGATACTCATTCACCGTTCCGACGTCGCGGCTTCGCGGCCCGTCGTCGCTCACCGCCCGACGCATCGGATTCGTATCGAGGACCGTGTCGATCGAGCTCACGGGCTCGGCGATCACCCAGGACTTCACGCTGACGCAAAGCGCCGCACAGCTCACCGGGGTCGTCGTCACCGCCCTCAGTCAACAGCGCGAGAAATCCACCATCGCCACGTCACAACAAGAGGTGAGCGGCGACGAGCTCAATCGCACGAAGACCAACAGCGTGGTCAGCGCGCTCTCCGGCAAAGTGTCGGGTCTCCAGATCAGCCAGTCCGGCAACATGGGCGGCACGTCACGCATCGTCATCCGCGGCGCGAGCTCCATCCTCGGCCAGAACCAGCCGCTCTTCATCGTCGACGGACTTCCGGTCTCGAACCAGGACTACTCGACGGCGAGCGCGAGCGGCGGCCGCGATTACGGCTCGGCCATCCAGGACATCAACATGGACGACGTCGAGAGCGTGACGGTGCTGAAGGGTCCGAATGCGGCAGCGCTGTACGGCTCACGCGCTTCGAACGGCGCCGTCGTCATCACCACCAAGACGGGCCGAGGCTGGTCGCGCGGCACCCACATCAGCTTCACCAGCCGCTTCACGAACGATGCCCCATCCGTGATGCCGAACTATCAGAATCAGTACGGCCAGGGATTCGGCGGTGAGTTCAACTACGTCGACGGCGCCGGCGGCGGCACGAACGACGGCGCCGACGAATCGTGGGGACCGAAGATGGACGGCCGCACCACCGGCTGCGTCTTCAAGCACGACGCCAGCGGCAATCCCATCGTCGGGCAATACGACACCAGCGTCGGCTGCGACCAGTTCACCGGGAAGGCGATGCCGTGGATGGCCCACCCCGACAACGTCAGCGGTTTTTTCCGCAGCGGGAGCACCGTCTCGAACAACTTGACGGTCTCGCAGTCATTCGATCAGGCGGCCGGCCGCCTTTCCATCACCCGAGACGACATCAAGGGTATCGTGCCCAACACGACGCTCGGCCGCACGACGAGCGCGCTCTCGGCGAATGCGACGGTCTTCGAGAAGCTCGATGTGACCGGCTCGCTCCAGTACTCACAGCTCGCCGGCATGAACCGTCCGGAGAACGGCTACACGGAAGGCAATCCGTTCATGACCTTCACCTGGTTCGGTCGCCAGGTCGACGTTGCGGCGCTGAAGCGACAGTACTTCAACCTGAACAGCCCGTACGGTTTCGCCGACGGGAGCTTGTACAACTGGAACGACAACTATCACCGGAACCCGTACTGGCAGTTCTACGACAACGCGGCGCCCGACACGCGCGATCGGATCGTCGCGCAGGTCTCGGCGAACTACACCTTCACGCCGTGGCTGACGGGCTTGGTGCGCGGTGGCGCGGATAACGCCCGGAACACGACCGAAGAACATTTCGCGA
>DATMHK010000296.1:0-2974 GCA_035554995.1 Gemmatimonadaceae bacterium | reverse complement strand
GCTCGAGCGATTCGAGCGTGATCGCATCGACGTTGTATGGCGCATCGACGCCAACACGCTGCCCGACGGCAAAGTGCACTTTGGGTACAAAGACGGCATCGCCCAACCGCGCATCAAGGGTGTGCCGGGGAAGGGAGGGCCCGACATGCAACCGCTCGCTGAGCCGGGCGAGTTTCTGCTTGGGCGCGATTATGTGAATCAGTACGACGGCAATTTCATCGGCGCCCTTCCGCCCGCGCTCGCCGACAACGCCACGTATGGCGCGTTTCGCGTGATGGAGCAGGACGTTACCGGCTTCGAGGCGTTCCTCGAGAAGGCTGGAGAACGCTATGCCATGAACAAGGAGCACATCGCGGCGAAGCTCATGGGCCGGTGGCGCAACGGCGTGCCGCTGATACTGTCGCCCAAGTCGGACGAACCAAAGGGCCATCCGATTACCGCGGAAAAGCTGAACGACTTCGACTACGGTCCGAGTCCGGAGCATCCGACCTACTTCGACGACAACACCGGACTGCGGTGTCCCGTCGGCGCGCACATTCGGCGGCTGAATCCGCGCGGTGCTCTCGCGATGGGTGACCCACATACGCGGCGCATCATTCGGCGAGGCATTGCCTACGGACCAGCCTACGATCCGACGGTTACCGAGACTGATCCGCCGGAGCGGGGACTCGTCGGCTACTTCATCTGCGGCGACCTCGCCATGCAGTTCGAGTTCATCATGTCGACGTGGGTGAACCAGGACATCTCGGCGGCCGGAATTCGCGGAACGCGCGAGCCCCTTCTTGGCGCGCAGCCGGATTTCGGCGGCCAGTTCGTGATGCGCACCGACGACGCGCGCGATCCGATCGTGTTCGACAACCTCCCGCGCTTCGTGCGCACGCGCGGCAGCGCGTATTGCTTCCTTCCCGGCATCGGCGGCCTGCGGTTCATCGCTGGCATTTGATCGGAGAGCTCTCATGACCAACCCGCTGACCGCGACGCCTGCAACCTCGTTCACGCCGATCACCGCCAGCCAACCGGTGGTGATCGGACCGATCAACGAGGCACTGGCCGCGCAACTGAACGCACTCCTTGCCGAGCGCAACGCAACGACGATCCCGAGCGGATTCTTCGCGTGGTGGGGCGACACGACGTTCCCCGACGGCGCCGACAACGTTTCCACGCTCACTCAGCAGGACTGGCTGCGATACTACTCGCGACTGCAACAGTCGGCGCTCTCGTCCGAGCTGCTGACGCCAGGTGCGTTGCTGACGGCGCAGACCGCGGAGTTTCGTCCGGATGGCCCGATTCCGATCGCCATCGCGTCGTTTCAAACGTCGGTCATTCAGCCCGCGTTTCAGCAGCGCGTCGTCGACGCCGCGCAGCGTGGCGTCGCGCTCGATCCGCCGCCGGGACCGTTGGACACCGTCATCCAGCCGGGCAACGTCTTCTTGGTCGCGGGCCTCATGCACGACCAGTGGGCGCAAGCGATCCCGCAGTTCCGGAGCCGTATCGTCACGTACGTGCTCGACGAGCGCTTCTACTGCACGAATCCCGGCGCGCCGCTTCCCGACAAGATCGAAGTCGATCTGAACGACGGCCGCGGTTTCCGAACGGTGACGTTCGGCTCTCGCGTGACCGCGTTCTACGCGACCGGAGACGCGACCGCGACTGTGCGATGCACTTACGGCACGACTGTGCTCGAAGGCCGCCTGTCCGTTCCGATCCTCGAACAGGATGCGGCGCCGCTACCGGACGACACCTGGTCGCTCACCGGCATCCCGTCGCTCAATACGGGAACCGCGTACGTCTATCGCGCGGCCGGGCATGCGAAGGTCCTGAGTCCGCTCATCATCGCCGAAGGATTCCCCGGCGGTTATCCGTACGACTACCTCTACGACGTCGTCAACCAACAGGGTACGCTCGAGAAATTGCGCGCCGCCGGCTACGACGTGATTCTGCTCAGCTTCACGAACGGGCTCGACCTGATTCAGAACAACGCACAGGTGGCCATCGCATGCATTCGCCAGGCGATGACGACCGCGACGTCGCCGCTCGTCGTCGGCGGCATGAGCATGGGCGGTCTCGTCACACGCTTCGCGCTTGCCGAGCTGGAGACGCACGGCTACCCGCACGACACGCGGCTCTTCTTCACGCTCGACACGCCGCACGGTGGCGCGTACACCAACCTCGCGGACCAGTGGCTCGCGCACTACCTCGCGCCGGCGACGGGAGAGGGTTCGGACGTCGCAGCACTGCTCGACTCGCCGTCGAATCAGCAATTCATGATGACGTGGGTGAACGCCGGTACCGCGGCGCCGAGTCCGTTGCGTACGGAACTGCTGCGGGAGTTCGAGGGCATCGGCAACTACCCGCAGAAGCCCGAGCGAATCGCCGTGGCCTGCGGGCGCGGCGACGGAGTGCGCTCGATTCCGCCGAACACGCCGCTACTCACATGGACCGGCGGTCCGTTCGCCGCGCTGCAGCTGCTTTCACTTCCCGAAGGCGGCGGGTCGTCGGTCGTTGCGCACGGCTACTCGTTCGTCGCGGATCCGTCCACACCGCAAGTCTTGTCCGTCACGAGCGAGTTCTCCTGGGAAGGCGCGCCAGGCGGGCAGAACGTGTACAACGCGCTGGCGCAGGACATCGTCGCGAGCATCGGCTTCGGTCCGATCAACGATCCGGTGCCCGTGACAACAGCAGTGCCGACGCTGAGCGCGCTCGACATCGACCCGACGAAATTCAGCCCATTCGCGCCGGTTCCCGCGCCGTCGGCCGGCGCGTCTCCGTTTAGCGATTACATATGCTCGGCCACCAACACACCGCATCTCACGATCACGCCCGAAGTGAGCGAGTGGCTGGTGACCAAGATCGGCACGCCGCCGGCTTTCACGCGGCCCGCCGCGCCATCGGCGCCGACGGCCACGCCGGCGTTCGATCCGAGCAGCTTCAACCCGCATGATCCGTCGTACCTCGCGAATCCGTATCCGACGTA
>DATMHK010000295.1:0-15261 GCA_035554995.1 Gemmatimonadaceae bacterium | reverse complement strand
AACACACTAAAGCCGCCGTCGATCGGCACCACGGCGCCCGTAACGAACGAGGCCGCGTCGCTGCACAGCCATTGAACGGCGCCGACTAGTTCCTCGGGATGGCCGAACCTGCCCATCGGCGTCTCGCGCAGGATGTTACGGGCCCGCTCCGTATGCCCGCCGTCCTCGTCCACGAGTACGGCACGATTTTGCTTCGTGATGAAGAATCCCGGCGCGATCGCGTTGACCCGGAGGCCGTCACCGTGGCGTCGCGCCATGTCCACCGCGAGCCAGCGCGTGAAACTGTCGATCCCGGCCTTCGCGACTGAATAACCCATGACGCCGCTCAGCGCCTGAACCGCGGCCATCGACGAGATGTTCACGATCGCGCCGCGCCCCGCCTTGGCCATCTGCTCGGCGAACACCATCGTCGGCAACACGGTGCCGTGCAGGTTGAGTCGAAGCACTTCGTCGAACGCGTCCGGCGGGATTTCGAAAACGCTAATCGTGTCGCTTCGCGCGCGCGCGACGTTGCCGCCGGCGGCATTGACCAGAATATCAACGCGCCCCCACGCCGACAACAATTCGTCGCGCGCCGCGCCGAGTTGCTCGATGTTCGTCGCGTCGGCAACGAGCGCGAGCGCGTCGCCGCCCTGCGCACGAATGGCCGCCGCTTCGGCGCTCGCGGCGTCTTGTCGCCTACCAAGGATGGCGACGCGCGCGCCAGCGTTTGCGAGGCCCCGCGCCAAGACGCTGCCGATGACGCCGTAACCCCCTGTCACGACGGCAACGCGTCCGGTGATGTCAAACGGATTCATCGACCAAAATTGAACGCGTCGGTGGTCCGGGTCAAAGCGTTCATCAGATTTCGACCACGGAACATCTCAGACCGACGACGATTTGAACAATTAGATACGGGACAACTGACAGGACTTGAACGGCAAAACTACAGGGGAACTGCTTTCAATTGGATTTAGCGGGCAAAATGCCACGCCCCTATGAAGCAGTTCTCCTGTATTTTGTCCGTCAGATCCGGTCAGTTGTCCGTATCCAACCGTACCAACCGTCCACGGTCTCAAAACGCCGGCGTGGTCGCGACCCCCCTTCAGCGTTTCGCCGTCGTTTCCTCCAGGTGATGCTTGATCTGCTTGCCCTCGGCGAGGAAGACGGCGTCTTCGCCGATGTTCGTCGCCAGGTCGGCGACGCGCTCGAGGTTGCGGCTCACGAGGAACAGCTCGAGCGACGGCGTGATCGTGCGCGCGTCCTCCATCATGTGTGTCACGAGAATTCGGAAGACGGAGTTGTGCATCGCGTCCACCTCGTCGTCGGCGCGGCAGACTTCCCGGCCAAGCGCTCCGTCCTCGCGGACGAATGCCGTCAGGGCGTCGCGCAACATCTGGCGCGCGCGGCGCGCCATCTCGCCGATCTCGGGATCCGGCGTGATCACGGTGTTGGTCGACGCGAGCCGGATCGCGCCCTGCGCGATGTTCACCGCGTGATCGCCAACCCGCTCGAGATCGTTGGAGACCTTGATCGACGCGATGATGAAGCGGAGATCGCGCGCCATCGGTTGCTGAAGGGCGAGTAACCCGATTGCCTGGTCCTCGATCTCGATCTCCAGCGCATCGAGCTCCTTGTCCCCCGTGAGCACGGCTTCGGCCATCGTGCTTCCGCGGCTGAGCAGCGCGTCGACCGAGAGGTCGAGTAGCGAAGTGGCGAGATCCGACATGTCGAGCAGGCGCTGCTTGAGGTGCGCCAGCTGGTCGTGAAAGTGTCTGAACCCGATTGTCGGTACGGTTTCCGTGGGGGTCATCCGAACCTTCCAGTGATGTACGCTTCGGTGCGCTCGTTAGACGGCTTGGTGAACATGCGGTCGGTCGGTCCGTTTTCGACGAGCTGGCCGAGGTAGAAGAACGCGGTCCTGTCCGACACGCGCGCCGCTTGCTGCAGGTTGTGCGTGACGATGACGATCGTCAAATCTCGCTTGAGCTCATATACGAGCTCTTCGATCTTCTGCGTCGCGATCGGATCCAGCGCGCTCGCCGGCTCGTCGAGCAGCAGGACTTCCGGCTCGTTGGCGAGAGCCCGCGCGATGCAGAGTCGCTGCTGCTGCCCGCCCGACAAACCGAGCGCGCTCTGACGGAGGCGGTCCTTGACCTCCTCCCAAAGCGCGGCCCGCTGCAACGCGGATTCGACGATCGCGTCGAGATCGGCGCGCTTGCGAATGCCGTTGATGTGCGGTCCGTACGCGACGTTATCGTAGATCGATTTCGGAAATGGATTCCATCGCTGGAATACCATTCCCACCCGGCGGCGCAGCACCACGCCTTGCATCTCCCGACTGTAGACGTCGGTGTCGTCGAGGCGGATCGTGCCCTCATGACGAATGCCGGGGAGAAGCGCATTCATTCGATTGATCGAACGCAGGAACGTCGACTTGCCGCAGCCCGACGGCCCGATGAGAGCGGTCACGGTGCGCGGCGGGACCATGAGATTGATGTCGCGCAGCGCCTGCTTCTCCCCGTACCAAAAGGAGAAGTGCTCGGCCGCGACGCTTCCCCGCTCGATCGCCCCCGCGAGCGTCGGCCCGACGTCCATAGTCGCCGTCATCCAAATCTCCCCGTCACGTACGCGTCGGTGCGCGGGTCGCGCGGCGTCGTGAACAGCACGTTCGTCGGCGCGTACTCGACCAGCTCGCCGCTCAACATGAACGCGGTGCGGTCTGAGATGCGCGCGGCTTGCTGCATGTTGTGCGTCACGATGATGATCGTGACCTCCGCGCGGAGCTCATAGACCAGCTCTTCGATTCGCTGCGTGCTGATCGGGTCGAGCGACGCCGTCGGCTCGTCGAGCAACAGGACGGTCGGTGACGTCGCCAGAGCCCTTGCCACACACAAGCGCTGCTGTTGTCCACCAGAAAGCGCCGTCGCGTTCGTGCCAAGGCGGTCGTGCACTTCGTCCCACAGCGCGGTGCGGCGCAATGCCCTTTCGACGAGGTCGTCCGTCTCGCGGCGCGACGGACGCTCGTTGCGCGGCAAGATCTTGAGTCCGGCCGAGACGTTGTCGCGAATCGACATTGTTGGGAACGGCGTCGGCCGCTGAAAGACCATTCCGATATGCCGGCGAACGCCGATCGCGCTCACGCTCGGCCCATAGATATCTTTCCCCTGAAAGCGCACCTCGCCCTCGACGCGCGCTCCCGGGACTGTCTCGTGCATCCGGTTGAGGCAGCGCAGCAGCGTGGACTTCCCGCACCCCGACGGGCCTATGATCGCGGTGACCTGGCCGCGTTGAACGGTGAATGACACGTCGCGCACGACGCGCGCCGCGCCGAAATACGCGTCCAGTGCGTCCACGGCGAGCACCTCGGGCGCGGACGCCTGCGTCTGCGGCGATGGCGCTTCCGTCACCGGAGCCGCATCCACGTGTGCTTCGGTGCGCAGCGGCACTTGGTTCTCAATCGCTGCCGAGTCCCGCGCGGGATCGCGTAGCGAATCGGGCGGCGACGCTGATGACGAGGACGAGACCGAGGAGGACGAGCGCCCCGGCCCAGGCCTGCGCGTGCCAGTCGTCGTATGGGGCTGTCGCATAAAAGTAGATCTGCATGGGTAAGGCGGCGATCGGCTGAGTCGGCGAGACCGACCAGAAACTGTTGCCGAACGCGGTGAAAATCAGAGGAGCGGTCTCCCCGGCGATGCGCGCCACCGCGAGGAGCGCGCCGGTCACGATCCCGGGCATCGCCGTGCGCAGCACGATACTCAGCGACGTTCGCCATTTCGTATACCCCAGCGCCAAGGCGGCTTCGCGCATGGAAACCGGCACGAGACGAATCATCTCTTCCGTCGTTCGCGTCACGAGCGGAATCATCATCGCCGCGAGGGCCATGCCGCCGGCAAGCGCCGAAAAGTGTCTGAACGGCCTGACCAGCAAACCCCACGCGAAGATGCCGAGGACGATCGAAGGCAAGCCGTTCAGAACATCGGACAAGAACCGGACAACTGTTGCCAGGCGAGCGCCGCGCTGCTCGGCGAGATACAGCCCGGCGAAGATGCCGACGGGCAGGCCCAGGACCGACGCGATCAGCACCAGCATTCCAGTGCCGACGATCGCATTCGCCATTCCGCCGCCAACGTCGCCGGTTGGCTTCGGCATGTGGGTGAAGAAGTCCAGGTTGACCGACGAAAGCCCCTGCCGCAGCAGATGAAAAACGATGAGCGTCAACGGAAGCACGGCGATCAGCGCGGCGAGAAACGTCAGCCCGATCATCATCTGGCTAACGAAGCGTCGCCTGGAAAGGGTCCGTGCCGTGCTCTTCGCGAGCTGGTCTCGATACGACCGCCACGCCGCGCGGCGCTGCGCCGTCAATGATTGCGTCGTCATGTCGCGCCCGTCCGCGCCGTCCGCCAAACCAGCCATCGGGCGATGACGTTGACGATGACCGTGACGATGAACAGCCCGGCCCCGACGGCCATCAATGATGACACGTGAAGGTCGTTCGTGGCTTCGGCAAACTCATTGGCGATGAGCGACGCCATCGTGTAGCCCGGCTGGAAGAGCGACGCCGAGAGCTCGTGTCGGTTTCCGATGACCATCGTCACCGCCATCGTCTCACCAATGGCGCGTCCAAGGCCGAGAATCACACCGCCGAGGATGCCCGAGCGCGCGTACGGAAGCACCGCGTCCCAGATCATCTCCCAGCGTGTCGCACCAAGGGCCAGCGCCGCCTCTCGCTGCGATCGCGGCACCGCACGAAGCACTTCGCGGGTCACCGCCGAGATGTACGGCAGGATCATGATCGCCAGGATGCAGCCGGCAGCGAACATACTCGGACCGTATGCCGCGCCGCTGAAGAGCGGGAAATCACCGAGGTGCAGTGTGTCCTTCACGAACGGCATCACGTGCGCGCGAATGAACGGCACCAACACCAACACGCCCCACAGTCCGTAGACGACACTCGGGATGGCAGCGAGAAGGTCGACGAAAAACGCAATCGGCTGCCGGATCCAGTTCGGCGCGAACTCGGACAGGAAGATGGCGACACCCACAGCAAGCGGCGTCGCGATGATGAGCGCCAGTATGGACGATACGATCGTGCCATAGACCGCGGGCGCAGCGCCAAAGTTTCCGTTGACCGGATCCCACGCGCTGCTCGTGAAGAAAGTCAGTCCGAACGCCTTGAACGCCGGCCACCCGGCGCGAAACACTTCCACCCCGATGAGCAACAGCAGGGTCGGAATCACCAGCGCGAAGCCCATCGTCGCCCAGCGATAAATACGATCGCCGAACGACGCTCCTTCGATTTGCGCCGGAACGACGGCCGGCGTCGGTCGCGGCGCGACGAACGGTGCGACGTCTTCGCTCACCGGCTGCTTCCCGTCGCTATCGAGTCGGCCTTTGCCGTGAGCTTCGGGATCATGGTCGACGGGAGCGGCGCGTAGTCGAGCGCCGGCGCGTCTTTCTGACCGGTCGTGAGCGCCCACTTGATGAAGTCGCTCAGCTTCTTCGCCTTCGCGCCATCCGACATGTGCTGGTAGACGAGCAAGTAGGTCAGAGACGAGATCGGATAGGCTCCCGCTCCCGGCGAGTTGACGATGGAAATGCGATAGTCGCTGTTCGCCGGCAGCTTGGCGATCGCGGCGTCGGCGGCGGCAGTCGCGCCTTCGCCCGACGGTGCGACAAACTGGCCGGCGCCGTTCTGGAGCAGGGCGGGCGTGAGGCGATTCTGCTTGACGAAGGCCATCTCGACGTATCCCACCGTTCCCGGTGTTTGTTTGATACGACCAGCGACGCCGTCATTCCCGCGCTCGCCAAGGCCGACCGGCCACTGGAGTTCCTTGCCCTTCCCTGGACCGCTTTTCCATGCAGGGCTCACGGCGCCGAGATAATCGGAAAAGACGTACGTCGTGCCACTGCCTTCCGAACGATGGACAACGAGAATGTCATTGTTCGGCAGCGCGATCCCGGGGTTGAGTGACACGATACGCGAGTCATTCCACTTGGTGATCTTGCCGAGGAAGATGTCGGCGACGATCGGTCCCGAGAGCTTTAGCGGCTGTGTGACTTGCGGCAGGTTGTAGGCGATGGCGACGATGCCGACGACGGTAGGGATGTGAAAGACAGGTCCACCCTTCGCCTTTACCATCTCACTGTCACTCATCGGCGCATCGCTGGCGCCGAAGTCCACAGTTTGCTCCTGCAGTTGCTTGACCCCGCCGCCGGAGCCGATCTGCTGGTAGTTGATCTTGACTCCCGTAGCGGCGGCGTACTCGGACACCCAACGCGAATACAGCGGGTATGGGAATGTGGCGCCCGCGCCGGTCAGATCGGCGCCGGATACGGTGCCCGCTCCCGCGGATTTGGAGGAGTCGGCTTTCTTGTCAGATGCGCTCGAGCAAGCGGCGATCGACAAAATTGCCGACGCCAAGACCGCGAAAGGAACGCGCGTCATGAGAACCTCCGGCTGAATCGGCTCTTTTCCATACCGAACGCTCGCCGGGACATGCAAACGTGGAGGTAACGTCACGTAACGGCCGTGTAACGACGGGCGGTGGGCGGTGGGCGATCGGCGGTGGGGATGGCGACGCTCGGTGGGAACGCTGTCATTCTGAGAAGCGCTGCGACGAAGGACCTACTGTCCTTGACTATTTACTAAACGCGGAGAGTGGGTCCTTCGCTTCGCTCAGGATGACAACGCCGTTTAGCGCCCATCGCCGACCGCCCAATCGCCCACCGCCGGCCCCACCCCGTATCCCAATCGTTACAAACCACCCGCCCGGCCTTTACGCGGTTTGTAAAGACTTCCAGCCAACACACCAAATCCCAGGAGCACTCGTGTTCTCTCGACTCTCGAGATTGGCTGGATTAGTCAGCGCCGGAACGCTGATCGCGGGCTCGGCGTCCGTCGCACAAGACCTGACTGGCGCGGGAGCCACTTTCCCTGCGCCGATATACGATAGATGGCGCACCGACTACGCCGCGAAGACCGGCGTGAAGATCAACTATCAGTCGATCGGCTCCGGAGGCGGCATCAAACAGTTCACCGAGCAGACCGTCGACTTCGGGGCATCGGATGCCCCGATGAGCGACGAGGAGCTCGCGAAGCTCAAGGGTCCGGCGCTCCACGTTCCGACGGTACTCGGCGCGGTGGTGCTCACCTACAACCTTCCCGAGCTCGCGAAGCCGCTCGATCTCTCGGGCGACGTGATCGCCGGCATCTTCCTCGGCAAGATCACGAAGTGGAATGCGCCGGAGATCGCGGCCCTCAATAAGGGCGTGCCGCTCCCTAATAAGGATATTCTCATCGTTCACCGGAGCGACGCGAGCGGCACGACGTACGTGTTCACCGACTACCTGTCGGCAGTGAGCGCGGCCTGGAAGGCCGGGCCAGGCAAAGGCAAAGAAGTACAATGGCCTGTCGGTCTTGGCGGCAAGGGGAACGAAGGCGTGACCGGAACGGTGAAGCAGACGCCTGGATCCATTGGTTACGTCGAGCTGGCCTTTGCCCGGCAAAACAAGCTTCCGTTCGCGGCGGTCAAGAACTCGTCGGGTAGCCTGGTTCTGCCGTCGATCGAATCGATCACCGCCGCCGGCGCCGGCATCGCGTCGAAGCTTCCACCAACTTCGGATCTTCGCGTATCGCTCGTGAACGCGCCGGGCAAGGACGCTTATCCGATCTCCGCCATGACCTTCGTTCTGATCTATCAAAACCAGTCTGATCCGGCCAAGGGCAAGAAGCTGATCGACTTCCTGAAGTGGGCGATTCACGACGGGCAGGCATCGGCCGCCGCGCTGGACTACGCCCCACTGCCGAAGAACGTCGTGGCGATGCTCGACAAGCGATTGGCCACCGTGAAGATGGTCGCGTCGAAGTAGCGCACGTGTTACCACACGTAAACCAGAACGTCGCTCGCGAGTTGCGGGCGGCGTTCATGTTTCTTTGTGACAGTCCATGTAACACGTTACCTCGACGTTACGCATCCGTGAAATTCTGGAAACGCGATTCCGGCAGCCTTTGCCCGCGCAGAGCGGATGTAACAAAACCACGACGGCTGACTTTACGGCCGTTGCACGACCCACCTCATCGGACATCGCCCGTGACCACACGACACGTCTGTGTCACCCTCGCGTCCTGCCTTATCCTCACCACCTCGATCGCCGGCGCTCAAGCTACGCCGCCAGTCGTCCCCGCTTTCGAGTTCTCGGGGCAAATGTTCGGCAACTGGCAGGTCAAGACGGATTCGGCCTCGAAGGCGAATCTCGGCGGAAAGAGTCCGAACATCTTCGACCTTGGCCGCGCATACCTCACCTTCAGGATGCCGGCCGGCGACAACGGCGCCATTCGCGTCACCACAGACATTTTCCAGAACACCAACCCGGCGCAGAACGCCTACTACCAAGGGTGGGTCGTTCGACTCAAGTACGGCTATCTGCAGTACACGGGTGCGCGCAACTCCATGGGACCCGGCTCGAACCTCATCGGCCGTCTCGGAATGCTGCACACCGTCACGATCGACTACGAAGAGCTCTACTGGCCGCGCTACCTGCAACAAGTCGGTCTCGAGAAGAACGGATTCTTCTCCTCCTCCGACGTCGGCATCGCGGGCCTCGCGACGCTCGGGAATCGATGGGGCGAGATCTATGGTCTGATCGACAACGGCAGCGGCTACACGTCGTACGATAATCCGGGAACCACCGGACAGCCCGTGACCTCCAACCGCTTCAAGGATCTTGGGCTCCGCGTATCACTCACCCCGTTCGCGAACGACCCGTCGAAGAACCACTACATCCGCTACCTATCGATCTCGCCCTGGGGCTACCTCGGATTCAACGGCAGCGCGTTCCAGTCGGGCGGCGCCGGGCAAATAGGGTCGGGGACAAACGGCGCGATCACGGACGGGATGAAGCGCAACCGCGTCGGCGTGTTCGTGGCTGTCCGCGACACGAACACCTGCGACTATCGAAATGGCGGCCGGTGTCGTCTCAGCGCCGGCTTCGATTACGCGCAGCGCGCTGACGAGAGCGACAACGGCGGCAACACCCTGGCCAGCCCGCGCGTGGTGCATGACTCGACGGGACGGCTGTTCGACGGCTTCATCATCTTCCGGCCGCTCGAGGTGTTCAACGAATCGCACAAGTCGGGGTTCAGCCTTGTCGCGCGCTACGACCACTTCACTCCGCAGACCGACCCGAGCTCGAGCGTGCCCGGCGCTGTCAACTACGCCGGCAACACGCCCGCCTACAACTTCTGGGTACTCGGGGCCTCTTTCGACTTGAATCAGCGCATGACGATGACCGCGGACTGGCAGAATCAATCGCCGACGGACTTTCCCGCACCGGTTGGGACCAACGTGAGGCCGACGCCCAAGTCGAGCGTTTTCTTCGTCCACTGGGTCGTGAATTTTTAGTTCGCCGCTTTTTTGGACGCGTTGCGGTCTTGTTACACGCTATCCGATTTGGATCGGCTCCTCGAGGCGGCGCGTTCCCTTCCGCCCGAGTGAGCGCGCCTCTAGAAACGCTGCGCGTTTCCCGCCCGATCGACACCGCGCGCGCTCACTTCTCCAAGTGCAGCCCGCTCGCCGTCGCATGCCAGACTGGAAGCATCAGCCTGAACGATTCCTTTTCGCGCTGGCGGAGCCGCCGCAACAGCGCCTGCAAGCCGGGCACTGGATCGACGCGCGACACGACGCCATTCGTCGCCGGCTTTCCGTTTTCGGCCGTCGCCGCAGCATGTTCGGCGGCGAGCGACGCCAGCTGGCTACCCAACGTCTGCGCGTCGTGAAGCTCGCCCAGCCGATCCTGCAGATCCTTGAGCGACACCATCGCCCGCGCCTGGTCCGAATCGCTCGGCGCAACGATCTCCAGCACGTAGCGAAGACGCTTTGCCGCAATGCGCGCGGCGTGGGCCTGGGCTCGGTCGTTCACGCTCGACACGCCGGCCATCGCCGTGGCAAGCGCTTCGAGGTGTCGCGCGACGATCTCGCTCGAGACCTCCTCGTACGACGGCTCGCCCTCGACGCGCGCCTCGTAGCGGGACATCGCCTTCTCGACGCGCCGAACCGCTTTGTCGAAATCGTCGTCGAGCACGCGCCGCAGCTCGGCGTCGCAGGTGAGCTTTTCCTGTCTGAGACGCTTGATCAGCCACGTCGCTCCCTTCCGCTCGTCGCCGTGCAGTTGGCGGCGCGCCCGATCGATCCACTCGATTCGAACCTCCAGGTCGCGACTCGCGCCGGTGGCGTCGGCGATGTCCCCGAGCCGCCGCACGACCTTTCCACGAAGGGTGTCGCGGAGCACCGGACGAAATGCCCGCACCCAGGAGCGCAGACGCCGCAGCGCGACGCGGAAGTCGTGCAGTGCCTCGTCGTCCGACGGATCGTCGAGCCGGTCGCGCGCGGCGGTGACGTCGCGCAACAGCCCCAGCGCCACGAGGCGCGCGGCGCGTTTCGCGGGATCGGTGACGGGTGGGGTGGACGTGGCCATACGTAAAGATCGTCGGAGACCTGGCGGGCCGGCCAATTTGCTGCATAGGCGGCCGGCCGGAAGCCGCGGTCCCTTGAACGTGACATCCCCTGTAACGACCGCTGTCGGCTAGCTGCCCCGGCCGGATCGACGTTTATTCGGTCGGCCCATGACGACGAGCACCTCGGTAGCTCAGAGCGCGACGAGCGCGAGCAAACGGTGGACGCTGATCGCCACGATCGTCGCGTCGAGCATGACCTTCATCGACGGCACCGTCGTGAACGTCGCGCTCCCCGCGCTCCAGCGCGATTTCGGCGCGACCATCACCGACATTCAGTGGGTCATCGAGGCATACGCGCTCTTTCTTGGCTCGCTGATCCTCGTCGGCGGGTCGCTCGGCGACCAGCTGGGGCGACGGCGCGTATTTCTGTCGGGAGTGATCGTCTTCACGATCGCATCGGTGCTCTGCGGATTCGCGCCGACGTCGCTCACGCTCATCGCCGGCCGCGCCGTTCAGGGCATTGGCGCGGCCTTCCTCGTGCCGGGCAGCCTGGCAATCATCACGACGACCTTCGACGACGAAGAACGCGGGCGGGCGATCGGCACCTGGTCCGGGTTCACCGCCATCATGACCGCGGTCGGCCCCGTGCTCGGCGGGTGGCTCGTCGAGCATGCATCGTGGCGTGCGGTCTTCTTCATGAACGCTCCGCTCGCGGCGATCGTCGTAGTCCTCTCGCTGCGCGCGATCGAGGAGACAAAGGATCCGACGCGACAGGGCGCGATCGATTGGACTGGAGCGTCTCTAGCTGTAGTCGGGTTGAGCGGGCTTGTGTTCGGATTGCTGGAATGGCCGCCGCTCGGGCCGCGGCACCCGCTCGTCCTGTCGACGCTCGTCATTGGTGTCGCAGCGCTCGTCGGTCTCGTCGTCGTCGAGGGCCGGGTGACGAATCCCATGCTGCCGCTCGAGCTCTTCCGGTCGCGCTGTTTCGCTCCCGCTAACGTGCTCACCCTGTTCTTATACGCGGCCCTCACGGAAATGGTCTTTCTCGTTCCGCTCGAGCTGATTCAAGTGCAGCGGTATACGGCCACCGCCGCCGGCGCCATGCTGCTTCCCTTTCCAATCATCATGTTCGCGATGTCACGCTGGTCGGGGGGATTGATTCGACGCGTGGGACATCGGTTACCGCTCACCGTCGGTCCGCTCATCGCGGCGATCGGCCTGGCGACTTTCGCGATCCCGCTGCGCGACACGTTCGTCGTCTCGATGACGTTGCTCGCGATCGTCATTTTCGGAATCGGGATGGCGATCACGGTCGCGCCGCTCACCACGACCGTGATGGAATCGGTGTCGAGCGAGCATTCAGGCGTCGCGAGCGGCGTGAACAACGCGGTGGCGCGCGTCGCCGGTCTCATTGCGATCGCCGTGTTCGGGGTCATGATCTCGGGCATGTTCAACGCTCGGGCGACGACCAAGATCGCTCGCCTCTCGCTCTCGGCCGAAGCCAGCGCCGAAGTTCGGCAACAGCTGCCGAAACTCGCCGGCGCCGAGGTTGCCGCGCTTCCATCGCTCACGGCTGCGCAGAAGGTCGAGGTCCGCGCCGCGGTGGATTCGTCGTTTACCGGCGCATTTCGCGCTGCGATGCTCGTCTCCGCGTTGCTTGCCGTCGCCGCGGCGATCGTCGGGCTCAAGATCGTGTAAAGCCCAGCTCAGCCCGGGGCACGCGTGTTGCAAAGACGCCCCTCGCGGAGAACAGGATTTTTTGCGGCCGGCCTGCTGGACGGGGCAATGATCTTTGCATCGATCAACGGCATTTCAGGTGTTGGATTCGCGGAGCCGTCGGATCACGACGCGAACGAGCATCGTGGCAAGATCCGCCTGAGCGCCGCCAACGCAAACCGGCTCCGCCGTCTCATCGACGAACGCGCGGCGCTCGTCTATTACGGACCGGTCTGGGTAGAGCAACGGTGGCAGCTCCGATCGTTCCAACTCGACCCGGCTAACCTTCATTTGCTGCGCGAAGATTTCTTCGTGGTTCACTTCGTCGGAGAAATCGCAGGCGCGGGACGACCTCCATCACCGTCGAGCGAAAGCGCGGCCGACTGACGATCATTGGCGCCGGTATCGGCTCACATCCGAACGGCCATCGAAAGAATGAAGTAGGCGATCGCCGACATCGCCGCCGCGGCCGGAATCGTGAGGATCCATGCCCAAACAATCCGACCGGCGATCCCCCACCGAACCGCCGACGCGCGCTGCGTCGCGCCGACGCCGACGATCGAGCCGGTGATCGTGTGCGTCGTGCTGACGGGAATCCCGAAGTGCGTCGCGATCAAGATCGCGGCGGCACCGCCGGTCTCGGCGCAGAACCCGCCGACTGGACGAAGCTTTGTGATGCGCTGTCCCATCGTGTGCACGATCCGCCACCCGCCGAACAGCGTTCCGAGCGAGATGGCCGAGTACGCGCCGATCTCGAGCCAATAGGGCACCGTCTTGTTGTCGGGCAGGTAGAGCGCGTGCAGCCATCCCTGCTCGTTCGCGAACAGTCCCTGCACCGAAACGAGAAGACCGACAACCACGCCCATCGTCTTCTGCGCATCGTTACCGCCGTGCGAATACGAGAGCAACGCCGAGCTGGCAAGCTGCGCCGGCCGGAAGAATCGATCGACGCGCGCCGACGACGTCCTGTGGAAGAGCCAAAATACCGTCAGCATCAGGATGTAGCCGGCGAGCATCCCGATGAGCGGCGATACGACGATGAACGTCAGCATCTGAATCCACTTCGTGCCCCACGTGATCGCCGCCAGTCCGCCGCGCGCCACCGCCGCGCCGGCGTAGCCGCCGATCAACGCGTGCGACGAGCTCGATGGAATTCCGAAAAACCACGTGATGATGTTCCAGGCGATCGCGCCGAGCAGTCCACCGAGAATGACGTTCGGATTGACGATGCTCTGCTCGATCATGCCGCCGCCGACTGCTTTGGCGACCGCGAGCGAGCCGGTGAACGCGGCCGCGAAGTTGAACACGGCCGCCCAGATCACTGCAGCGAGCGGGCTGAGAACTCGAGTTCCAACGATCGTCGCGATGGAGTTCGCTGAATCGTGGAAACCGTTGCTGAAATCGAAAATGAACGCGATCAAGACGATCGCGACGACGTATCCGATCACCGAGTCGCGCCGGTCACGCGTTCTTGAGCGAGATGCTCTGCAGCACCTGGGCCACACCCATGCAGCTATCGATCGCGCGCTCGAGCGTGTCGTACATCTCCTTCCATTTCATCACCTCGAGTGGATCGGGCTTGCCGGCGAAGAGCGCGCCGACGGCCTCGTGATAGATCGCGTCCCCCTCTTCCTCGAGGTGCTTGATCAGCGCGACGTGCTCGTTCACCTCGCGCGGCTGGCGCATCTCCGCGACCGCCGCCTGAATCTCGTTGGCGGCGCGGCAGAGAACATTGCTGAGCTGCTTGGCCGGCGGGAGGACTTCGGTGATGTGCAGCATCTCGAAACGGCGGGCCGTGCCGTCGAGGAGGTCGATGACGTCGTCGAGACGCGACGCCAGCGTGTGAATGTCCTCGCGGTCGATCGGTGTGATGAAGCTTTTGTCGATCCGCTGATTGACCGTTGTCGTGAGCAGATCCGCTTTGTGCTCGATGTCCTTGATCGCGCGCACGTGTTCCGTGACGTGACTGGCGTCGCCGAACAAGTTGTCGAGCATCTTCGCGGTCGTGGCGAGATGACCGGCCAGCTGGTCGAAGAGCGTGAAAAACTGGTCGTCGCGCGGGAGAAGACGGCCGAGCATAAAGCTCCAGTTCTCGGGTGGGTCCGTTACACGTCGTGTAACGCGTCAAACCTACCGCACCCGTGTCGGCGCGGCAAAGGCGCGAATTACGCGCCGACTTGCGCCCACTGACGCTGCTCGCCGAGTGCTTTTCGCTCCGCGACGAGTCGCGGATTCGCGAACACCTTGATCAACAACATGCCGGCGACAAACCCGCCGATGTGCGCCCACACCGCGACGCCGCTGGAAACCTCGGGGTTGAGCGGCGTCGCGTATGCGCTGAGCAACTGCAGCCCGAACCAATAGATCAACACGATCCACGCCGGGATCGCGAACACGCGGAAGAAGATGATGAAGATGAACAGCATGTTGACGCGCACCTTCGGATAGAGCACGAGGTACGCTCCGAGGATGCCCGATATCGCTCCCGACGCCCCCACCGTTGGAATCGGCGACGCCGGCTGCGTCAGCACGTGCGTCGCGGCGGCGATCAGTCCACAAAGCAGGTAGAAAACGAGAAAGCGCCCGGGACCCATACTGTCTTCGATGTTGTTCCCAAAGACCCAGAAGAAGAGCGCGTTGCCGAGAATGTGTCCCCAGCCACCGTGGAGAAACATCGACGTGAGCGGCGTGAAGTAGTTGATCCGATAGTTGTCGACCGTGCAGGCCAACTGTCCGGGGATAATCCAGAAGCCCTCGCCAACTCGCGCTTTGTGCGTCAATTCGCCCGGAACCATGCCGAGGTTGCACACGCTGGTCGCGAGCTGGATGTCGGTTCCCGGCAAGCCGCCCCCTTGCACGGCAAACCAAACCGCGAACATGGCCCCGAGGATGAGCCAGGTCATGATCGGCGTGCGGAGCGTCGGATTTTCGTCGGAGAGCGGGATCACGTGCTCAGCGGAGTGATCAAAGTTGGTGCCGCGCGATGAGAGGTAATCGGTCCGGGTTTGTCGCGCCATGTTCCGGGGCGGCGTCGGCGGCCACTCTACCGGGACGCGCTGCTGAACTACCTAAACGCAGAGACGCTGAGCCGCGGAGGCGCAGAGCGTATC
>DATMHK010000294.1:0-8796 GCA_035554995.1 Gemmatimonadaceae bacterium | reverse complement strand
TTTTCACCGACGGCGACGACGATCTCGTCGTTCGACCTTGTCGATGAAATTGTCCGGCGTCTTTCCAACAAGCGGACCTTTCCCAACCTCACAAAGATCGTGATTGCGGGCCACTCCGCGGGCGGGCAGTTCGCCACGCGTTACGAGATGACGAATAAGGTGCACGCGACGCCGGGTGTCACGATCAGCTATGTCGTGGCGAATCCGTCGAGCTATGCCTGGCCAGCGGCGGTTCGGCCGCTTCCCACCGGCGACGCCGATCCGGCGACGGCCGACAAGGAGGCGCTCGAGCCGAATGGTGAGAAGGTGCACACGAACTTCACCTTTGGTCCGTTCGATTCCACCAAGGCGCCGAACTACAACAAATGGCCGGCGGGTCTGGAGAACCGATCGGGATACGTCGCGGGGATGAGTGACGATCAGCTCAAGAAGCAGTTGATCGAGCGGCCGACCACCTATCTCCTCGGTCAGGTCGACGTGTTGCCCCTCGGCGGTTTCGACCGATCGGCGACCGCCATGGCTCAGGGTCCGACGCGTCGGGCGCGCGGTGAAGCGTTCTTCAAGTACGTGACCGAGACGCTCGGCGCCAAGCACAACGCGATCATCGTCTCGGAGTGCGGACACAACGACCGCTGCATCTTCACGACGAACAAGGTTTTTTCGTCGATCTTTCCGTAGCGCTAGAGCAGGTGGCCCGGCGCCTTGAAATAGCGATCGATCATCGCGTCGGCCGCCCAGGTGGTGAGGGCGACGGCGGTCAGTGTGGGATTGTGCGACGGGTTTTGCGGAAAGGTTGACGCGCCGACGACGAACAGATCGGGCAGCTCCCAATGTTGGAGATAGCGATTCACCACGCTGTTCTCCGGTGAGCTGCCCATGATCGCGCCGCCCTGGATGTGCGTGCTGAGATAGTTGACGACGCTGTAGGGAGCGCGCGACGGCTTGGTGTCGTCGAGACGCGCGCCGATGGCGCGGGCGATCTGTCGCGCGATTCCGTCGGCGATCTCACGCTGGCGGTGTTCGTGCTCGGTCCAGTCCAGCGTGAAGCGGAGCAAGGGGTCGCCGAACTTGTCGGTGTACGTCGGGTCGAGATCCATGTAGTGCTGGCGCCACGACAGATGCTCGCCCGTGAAGGTGATCGCGGCGGCGCGATCGTACCACTTGAGTCCCGCTGCTTTCCACTCCGTTCCCCACGTAGACGTTGTTTCGTCGCGCGGAATGCTCGCGCCGAAGTACGTCGCCGGACGGTCGCCGCGCGTGAGTCCGGCCAATGCGCCGAGCCGATAGACGCCGTCGTTGCCCGGCGGCACACGGCCGCCGTCATAGTCCGAGACACGCGTCGCGAGCGCGCCGTTCCCGATGAAGAGATTGAGCGGCTTGTCGAAGAACACCGGCGTGCGGCCATGCACCTGGTGCGTGAGGTTCTTGCCGAGCGCTCCTTTCGCCGATGCCGGGTCATACGCCGCGCCGATCTTCGACAAATGGAGCAGGCGGACGTTGTTGAGCGTGAATGTCGCCAGCACCACCGTCGTCGCCGGCTGGAAGAACGCGCGGCCACGCTCGTCGGCGTACTCCACACCGGTGATTCGTCCGTCCTTGTGCGTGATGCGCCGCACCCACGTGCCGGTGCGCAATTGGAACGATCGGCGCCGCTGGAGCACCGGAAGCAGCGTGTTGGTCGGCTGTGCTTTCGCGCCGATCATGCAACCGAAGCGCTCGCAGAATCCGCAGTACATACAGCCCGGTCGCGCCACGCCATCAGGATTCTTGTACGCTTCACTCAGCAGCGCCGACGGCGACGGATGCGGGTGCAGGCCGATGTTCTCGGCGCCTTCGTGGACCAGCGCGGCGAATTGCGACTTCTTTAACGGCGGCAGGGGATACTCGTGCTGACGCGGTCCCTCGAATGGATTGCCGCCGGCGACGATGGTTCCCCGCAGGTTGCCTGCCTTTCCGCCCACACCCATCATCTGCTCGGCGCGCCAGTAGTGTGGCTCCAGGTCGTCGTAGGTGATCCCCCAATCCTGCACGGCGAGGTCGGGCGACAATCCATTGCGGCCGTGCTTCTCGACGAGCGCGCTGCGCATGGTGAACACGTCCGGGTAGAAGCGCCAGGCGAGTCCGGCCCAATGCTCGCCGGCGCCGCCGACGCCGGTGCCGGGAAGGAACGAGCCGTACTGTCGCACCGGTTGTGCAACGTCGCGCGACGAATGGCGGTGCGTGATCGTTTCGTCCGCCGTGTTCTGCATCATCCGAAAACGCACGGAATAGTCGATCTCGTCCATGCCGTACGCGTATTTCGTGGCGGTGGGCATCGAGCCTCGCTCGAGTACGAGGACTGAGAGCGGTGTTCGCGTGGTGAGCTCGCGTGCCATCGTGAGGCCTGTCCAGCCGCCGCCGACGATCGCCACGTCTACCGGCTTGAGGCGCGTCGGCTCACTCGCCACGTTCGTCTTCCCATGGCGCGAACCGATGCCCTGTGACCTGCTCGAGGCTTTTCGGCGCCGGCCGCCATGCCTCGCCGAAGTGCGCGTCGACGTGCGCGCGATAATCCATCAGCGGGCCGGGGAATCCTACCAGCTTCCATCCAGCCAAATTCGCGTTGCCGCCGTGCACCGGATCGCAAAACACTCCCTCGAGCGTGTGCGCGCGCAAGAGCGCGAAAAACGGCGTCTTCTCGACAGCCTTGAGCGCGGCGATTTGTTCGTCGACGGGCAGCGCGTCGAGCGCGCCAAGCTGTCGAATCCCGTTCCGGTACACCGCCCGCGGATTGTCCGCGCCCTGGTAGCCATGTTCCGGGCTTGATATCCCGAACGGCGGCTTGGTGTAGCGATTTTTGTCGCGACCGTACGGTCCGGCAAGTTGCCGGTCGATATACACGACGACGCCAACGTCCGCGGCGCCTGGCCCATTAGAGTCGCGGGGAAAAATACGCTCGCACGCCGCCGTGACGACGCGCGCTTCGGCCGCCGTGAAAAACCTGAGAGGCACGCGGGCCGTGTCACTGGCGGCGTCGAGCCGCACAAGACGGTCGAGCGGCTCGGCGAGCGACCGGAGGAGTGAACCTCCGAGCGCGCCAATCGGAATGATCACGAACTCGCGGCGTCGCATTGCGCCAAAGCTACGGTCACCGGCGGCGAGCGCCAGGCGGCAGCGCGGTCAGGCCTCCTCTTCGACCGCCTGGGACGCCG
Source organism: Gemmatimonadaceae bacterium (assembly GCA_035554995.1). Lineage (GTDB taxonomy): Bacteria > Gemmatimonadota > Gemmatimonadetes > Gemmatimonadales > Gemmatimonadaceae > JAQBQB01. The sequence goes on along the minus strand of DATMHK010000294.1, from coordinate 5,605 downwards.
GAGCGCGCGTCAAGAACGATGATCCTTCGGCCGGAAGGACGAGACGGAACGTCGCGCCGCCGGCGGAATTGTTCTCGCCCCACAGGCGGCCGCCGTGCGCCGTCGCGATCGTCCGGCTGATCGCGAGTCCCAATCCGAGTCCGTTCTGTTTCGTCGTGTAGAACGGCTCGAACAGGCGGCTGGTCGTTGCTTTCGGCAGCCCCACGCCGCTGTCCGAGACGACCACCTCGACTTCGTGAAGCGAACGTCGGCGTACGCGGAGCACGAGCTGCCGACTCGGGCGCGCGACATGCTTCATCGACTCGCACGCATTCACGATGAGATTGAGCACGACTTGAAGCAACTCGACCGGATCGCCGTGCACATTCGGTAGTCCCGGCTCCATATCCGTGTCGACTTCGACACCGACGTCTGCCGCGGTCATTCTGCCGAGGGCGAGCGCGTCGCGCGCCACCGTCTCGATCGCGATCGTCTGGAAGCGCGACTCTCCCTTTTGGATGAACGAACGCATCCGCGTGATCACGTTCGCCGCCTGCTTGTCCTGTCCGGCGATCTCGTCAAGAATCTCGCGCACGGCCAGCAGGTCAACCTCGGGCGACGCGAGCAGATGCTGTCCCGTCTGCGCGTTCACCAGAATCGACGTCAATGGCTGCCGCAGCTCGTGGGCGATTGCGCCGGACAATTCGCCGACCGTCGCCACGCGGGTCACGTGCGCCAGCTGATTGCGCTGCTGTTGCAGAGCCAACTCGGCACGTTCGCGTTCTCTGATCGTCGCGGCGAGGAGCATCGTCGGGCCCCAGAGCACGATCCAGAACACCTCGAGCGAAAGGATCCGATCCGTATCGCCGATCAACACGAAGGGGCCGAGTTGTCGGGCGGTACCCCAGATCGACAACGCCGCGACGGCAAACAGAGCGGTCGAGCCGCCGATCGGGCCGAACCGAACCGCCGCCCAGAGCAGCGGGGGGAACTCGAAAAGGAGGAGGGTCGGGACGCGCGCGATGTTGGGGCCGGTTCCGAAGATCGCGACGCCGACCGCGACCACGGTGATGAGCATCAAACCGGCCTCGATCGCGCGCGCCCAGGATAGCTCCGCCATGCGCTTTGACCCATACTGGGCCCACTTCAGAATGAACGGGCCGACGAGGAGCAGCCCCGTGGCGGTCGACAGAGTCGTGCGCAGAACGGCCGCGATCGGCGTGTAGGTTGACTCGAGCCCCAGGATCGATCGGACGAACGCCGGTGTCGTCAGTCCGTACAGCGCCGGCATCGCAAACGCAACGACCCCGAAGGCGAGCACTTGTCGCCGGCTGCCAAAGTGCAAGGGTGATCCGGCGGCGTGCTCGAGCACGATCACCGTGGTCATGGCGAACACGGAGTTCCCGCCGATTTGCCATAACCAGCGCCAGGCGGGCACCGTCTGCTGCATTTCCAGAGCGTGCGGAATGGCCGCGGCGAGGAGAACGATCCACCAACGCGACCGCGGCGTAAGGATCAGCGCGGAAACGAGAAGGGCGTTCGCCGGCCACACGACCCCGATTTGAGAATTCTCAAAACGGAACCCGAGGCCGAGACGAACGGCGAGGTCGTACGCGATCGCAAGGACCGCGACGAACACTGCGAGACGGGCGGCTTCGCGTGTCGTCGGCAGTCGGGGTCCAGTAGACGCGGAGACGCCCGTGGGTACCGCGTGCTCCGCCGTCGCGATGCTCGCGCTGTGCATAGGGCAATTACTCTCCTTCAGGCCACTATAGACAGGCGACCCCGCGTCGCAACAGACCCGTACGACCTTGGTCCAAGCCCGCGCGGCCGAGCCGGTTAGCGCCTGATCTCGCAGCGACGCATCATCGTCGCAGTGCTCGACCAAGTCGCAGCGATTGCTCGTTCCACGTATCCCTCGGCTCGGCGACCGCCCGCGCGAACAGCCAGGTGCGCACCCGTTCCGCGTCCAGGTCAAGCAACGCGGCGAATCGTTCGATCGTTGTACTCGGGTCAGCAACGACGCGATCGGTGCAGTTGATCAAGTGCTGTGTCGCGTCGTACGCCGAATCGCCGATGAACGGTTTCGGGTCGATGACCAGCCATGGCTCACGCTCGGCGCGCAGGACGTTGCCGGCGTGAACGTCGGTGCCGAGCAGGACGTCGGCCGGCGATGGCCGCGACAAGTCGTGCATGATCTGAAGGCCATGCTCGACGAGCGCGGCGTCGGGCCAACCATCGGACTGCGAGCGCGACTCGGCGCACCAGGCGTCGATCATGTATGAGAGGGGCCGAATGGCGTGACTGCCTCCTCGCGGACGCCACATTCGTCGAAGCATGCCCGCGACCACCCGGTCTTGCTCCTCCGGTGGACGCTCACGCAACGACGTGCCGGGCATGCACCGCTCGAGCAGCATCGCACCGGCTGCGTCGTCGGCGTCCAGCAGCCGGACGACAGGATCACCCGCCCAGTAGCGCAGCCCATCGACTTCCTGCGCGGCTTCCACGTGCGGCATGCCGACCTTGAGCACGACCGGCTCGCCCGAGGCGCGTGTCGCGGGCGCCACCCACGCGGCGCTGACGTCGTCGGAGTCGAACGGCGCGAAGAGGGTCAGCTCCCACTTCGCTGCGAGATCGCTGATCAAACGGGGAAGACCGCTGAGCCACTCGGCGCGCTCCGCGGTCTTCGACGCGTTCTCACGCAGCTGTCGGGGGACGGCGATTTCCATGAAAGGGATTATGCAGAGAGCCTCGACACGTCGCACGGCTCGGGCGATACTTCCTGCGCTTCATCCCTTCCGCGGCGATGACGGTCTCCTACGAAAACAGCAAAGTCATCTTCGACGGCATCAAAGCCGCCGGGATCAAATCGCTCTCCGCGCTGCCCGAGACCTGGCTCGGCCTCCTCCTCCAGCGCGCTGAAGACGATCCCGACATCGAGCTATTCCAGGTGGCCAAGGAAGAGGAAGCCATCGGCATCGCGGCGGGCGCGTACTTCGCCGGCACACCGCATGTGCTCCTCATGCAGAACCATGGCTTCTTCGGCGCCATCAACGGCATCGTCTCACTCGCCCAGCTGTATCACGTTCCCCTCTGCATGCTGATCGCGTACCGTGGCCATTGGGGCGAGCCGTACCCGTGGCACACGCGTGGCGGCATCGTGACGGAAGGCGTTCTGCAAGCGCTTTCCATTCCATATGAGTATGCCCGAAGTCCCGAAACCGTCGCCAAGCAAATCCGCGAGGCCTGGGTCTTCTCGCAAAGCTCCCTCTCACCCGTCGCGCTGCTGCTCACGCGCGACCTGATGGAGGTGTGATGGAGCGCGCCGGTTGCATCGAGATGATGTATCCCGAGCTCGAGGACAAGGTCGTCGTCACGATCATGGGCGCTTCGGCGCAGGAGCTCTACAACCTCGGGCATCGCGAGAATTTCTTCTATCTCCAACACGCGATGGGCCTCGCGTCGTCGATCGGGCTCGGGCTCGCCACGCATCTGCCGAATGAACGCGTCGTCGTGCTCGACGGCGACGGCTCGGTGCTGATGAACCTCGGCACCTTCGTGACGCTCGCGCGTTATCGGCCGAAGAACATGATTCACGTCGTGTTCGACAACGGAAGCCTGCTCTCCACGGGCGGCTTCGATTCGCAAACGGCATCGGGCATGACCGACATCGCGGCAATTGCCCGCGGCGCCGGCATCGAGCACGTCGCCGCGGCGGCGACGACGACCGAGTTCGGCGAAGCGTTCGTCGAGGCGCTCGAGAGAGACGATCTGAGCGTGATCGTCGCCAAGGTGGCCGCTGTGGGGCCGGAACACTACGGCATGGATCTCCACCTGCCGGAGAATGCCTTCCGCTTCAAACGCTGGATCGCCGACCGAAAGCGCGCGAGCCAACCCGCGTGAGCGATCCGCGACCCGAGTACGATCTCGAGGCGTGGCGGCGTCGCATTCCGCTGCTCGCGTCGTGCATTCCAATGAACAACTGCTCGCAGGCGCCCCAGACGGACATCACGCGCGCCGCGGCGACCCGCTATCTCGACTCGTGGAACGCGCGCGGGATGGACTGGGATGCCTGGATGGAGGAGGTCGGGCAAGCCAAGGCTGCCTTCGCCGCGCTCATCGGCGCGACGCCGGCCGACATCGCGGTGTTCAGCTCCGTGTCGGAGGCGACGAGCGCCCTTGCCAGCGCCCTGGACTTCACGGGGAAGCGTACAAAACTCGTCGTCAGCGAAGCCGAGTTTCCGACCGTGGCGCACGTCTGGCTCGCGCAGCAGCGACGCGGTGCCTGCATCTCGTGGGCGCCGGTGCACGACGGGACGATCGACTCGGACGTGTACGACACGCTCGTCGACGAGTCCACGGTGCTCGTCTCGTCGTGCCACGGGTATTTCATGAACGGGTTCGTGCAAGACGTCGCGCGGATTGCCGCGCGAGCACACGACGCCGGCGCGCTCTCGTTCGTCGATGCGTATCAGACGGTCGGAACGATGCCGATCGACGCGTGTGCCTTGGGCGTCGATTTCCTCGCCGCGGGGAATCTCAAGTTCCTCATGGGCATCCCGGGAATCGCGTTTCTATATGTTCGATCGGAGATCGCCGCCAGGCTCGAGCCAACCGTCACCGGGTGGTTCGGGCGATCGGACCCGTTCGCCTTCGACAACAAGAAGCTCGACTGGTCCCCGACGGCGAGCCGATTCGACACGGGCACGCCGCCGGTGATCAACGCGTATGTCGCGCGCGCCGGGATGGGAATCATCAACGAGCTAGGACCGGCCAAGATCCGTTCCTGGCTCGAGATTCTCTCGCGACGACTCATCGAAGGCGGCCGCGCGCGCGGCCTGACATTGCATGGCACAAACGACGTGGCGCGCAAGACGCCGTCCACCGCGTTCATCGTCGATGATTCTCACCGGATCGAGGCTGCGATGCGCGCGCGCGGCGTACTGCCATCCGCGCGCGGCAGCGTGATCCGTCTCGCGCCGCACTTCTACAACACGATCGAGGACGTCGACCGCGCGCTCGATTTGCTCGCCGAGGTCGCGCGCACGACGTGAACATACCGGTGAACGAGGGCGCACCACGCGAAACGTTCAAGTCCCGACTCGGCGGGCTGATGACGATCGTCGGCGTGTCGATCGGCCTCGGACACGTGTGGCGCTTTCCCTATATGGTGGGAAAGTTCGGTGGCGCCGCGTTCGTCCTGTTTTATACGGTGGTGTCCGTCGTGATCGGCGTGCCGGCGCTCATGACCGAGTTTGCGCTCGGGCGGCACACGCGGCGCGGTCCGGTTGGGGCGTTCGAGCTCGGCGGGTTCCCGTTCGGACGACAGGTCGGCTGGTTCTTCTTCTTCGTTGTCACCGCGGCAACCGGCTATTACTCAGCGGTCATCGGCTGGGTGTTGTACTACACGATCGGTCAGTTGGCCCAGGCCGGTAACATTGCCTTCGACGCCGCCGCGATCCTTCCGCCCGATCACGGATTCGTGATGCGCTCGTTCGTGCTGCAGATGATCTGCACCGCGATCGTGCTGCTGGCGTGCGCGGCGGCGCTGCTCAAGGGAGTGAGGAAAGGAATCGAGGTGGTGAGCAGCATCATTCTGCCCGCGATGACCATCGTGACCGTGCTC
>DATMHK010000293.1:0-9634 GCA_035554995.1 Gemmatimonadaceae bacterium | reverse complement strand
TCGCGATCCTCATCTCTTTGGTCGACTCGCCGAGACCGACAGCGATCTCGTTCACGTAGAACACCGTCATGGCGTCGAACGACGCGGTGTTCTCCTTGAGATCGAGATAGGTTCGGTAGCCGACGTAGCTGCCGACGTTCTCGGTGCCGCGATACGTTCGGCCGAAGTAAAAGCGCGTCGCCCGCTCGGGCGCGATGAGATAGGACGGCGGCCGGAAGAGCAGGCGATCGACGATGCTGAACATCGCCGCATTGGCACCGATACCGAGTCCGAGCGTGGCGACCACTCCGACGGCGAAGCCAGGCTTGAGCCGAAGGCCGCGCATCGCGTAGCGCAGATCCTGCGCGAAGGCGCTCCACCATTCGGCGCGCCGCTGCTGATCGATTCGCGCGCGGTCGATTTCGGCGAGACGCTGCCGCGTGCGCGGAATGTCGCCAAAGCGGCGCTCGGCTTCGCGACGCGCGTCGTCGGGGTTCATGCCACTGTTCATGAGATCCTTCACGGTCATCTCGAAGTGGAAGCGCAGCTCATCGTCGACGGCGCGGGTGATTCCCGCGACGCCGCGGTCGAGGCGCATGAGGCGGCGAAGTCCAGGGATGCGACGCATGAGAACGGCGGCCGCGCGTCAGGCGGTGTGAAGCACTTTGAAGACGGCGCCCGCGTATTCGGTCCACCGCGCCGTCTGAACGCGAAGCTGTTTCCGCCCCTGCGTCGTGAGCTGGTAGTACTTGGCCTTGCGGTTGTTCTCGGACAGGCCCCACTCGGCGTCGATCCAGCCGCGCTGCTCCATGCGGTGGAGCGCAGTGTACAGCGCGCCCTCTTCGATATTGAGCTTGGCGTCGGTGGTCTGGCGGACCCACGACGCGACGGCGTAGCCGTGCTTCGGCCCCCAGGTCAGCGCTTTGAGGATGAGCAGGTCGAGGGTGCCCTGCAGGAGATCGAGATCGGCGGCCACGGGTTCTTCCCAAGAAGCGTTGAGGGAAGAATGAAGTAGGGACCGACGGAGCGCAACTCCCCTTAATGGTTCAGGGGAGCGCCCGGCCCTCGACGAACCGCTTCAGGTTCGGCAGCATTTCCACGCGTCGCCTTCTCTCTCCGTTGGCGATCAACGGCATGAACAACCATGGCAGGAACCCGTGCGCCTCGAGGTCGCACGTCGCCTCGATGCGCGTGCCGCTGCCGTCGGGCGAAAGGACGAAGTCGAAGAATCCGTCATAGGACGGCGTGTCGCTCGAGTGCAGCGTCCATCGGCGCGGCGGATCGAACGCAGTGGTGTGCGAGACGCGTGTGAGGCGCTTCCCGTAAATATCGACAATGACCCGGACGTCGCTGCCGTCGTGCAGCGGTTGGCCGTCGACCGTCTCCATGGTCACGACGAGGGGGCGCCAGCGCGAAGCCACGGTCAAGTCGGTGAGCGCGTTCCACACGTCGCGCGGCGGCCGGTCGATGTGCTCCACGAAATGAAAGGCGCGCACGGGTCACTCCCCTGATTCGAGTTCGAAGATGGATTCCACGGTCGTCTCGAAGACGCGGGCAAGCTTGAGCGCCAGCGGGAGGCTCGGATCGAAGCGGCCTGTCTCCACGGCGTTGATCGCCTGGCGCGACACGCCCACGCGGTTCCCGACCTCGAGCTGCGACCAGTTTCGTTCGGCGCGCAGCACACGCAGTCGGTTCTTCACAGGCTGGCTCTGTAATAGAGAAACGTCACGGCGACGCTGAGGAGCCAGATGCCCATCGCGACGGGGAGCGCCGGGAGGGACCCGGTTGAGCTGACCAGGTGCGCGCCCACGATCACGTTCAATGCGACGTGGAACAGCAGGTCGATTACGAACGCAGCCGCGGTGCCGACGAGTGCGATGCGCCGATGGTATTCGTCGGCGTGCGACAGGGATTGGAAGATGATCCAGAGCCACGGACCGAGGCTGACCAGCGCCGCGGCGACGCCGAGCCAGCGAAGTCCGGCCGATTGGTTCGTGACGAGTCGGTCGCTCAGCGCCCCGCCGGCGTAGAGGACGACCAGCGCCAGGACCATGACGAGAAAGAACTTGAGCGCTTGGTTCAGCGGCATCACCTTGGACATCGGTCGCTCCGGCTGTGCTCTAATGCGACGATGAAGACATGTTCACCTGGCATAGTGTAAGGTATACATGACAGACTGTCAAGTATAGATTGCTTCCATGCCCGAGCTTCCGGATATCACGGTCTATGTCGAGGCGCTGAATGCCCGCGTCCGCGGCGGCACGCTGGAAGAGGTGCGACTCAACACGCCGTTCCTCCTCCGGACGGTCGAGCCGCCGCTCGCCGCGGTCGCCGGAAAGCGCGTCAGCGCGGTAGCACGACTCGGCAAGCGCATCGTCTTCGAGCTGGAGGGGGAGCTGTTCATCGTCCTGCATCTGATGATTGCCGGACGGCTGCACTGGTTCGCCGCGGGCGCAAAGCGCGGACGAAAGGCCGACCTGGCGAGCTTCGAATTTTCGACGGGAACGCTGACGCTGACCGAAGCCGGCTCCAAGCGACGAGCTTCGATCCACCTTCTCCACGGTCAGTCGGCCTTACTCGACTTCGATCGCGGCGGAATCGAAGTCTTCGAAGCGACGCGCGAGGAGTTCGCGGAGCGGCTGCGATCCGAGAATCACACCGTCAAACGATCGCTCACGGATCCGCGCCTGTTCAGCGGAATCGGCAATGCGTACTCGGACGAGATCCTCCACCGAGCCAAGATGTCGCCGGTGAAGCTGACGAGTCGTTTGAGCGACGACGACGTGGCTGGGCTCTTCGACGCGACGCGAACCGTGCTCGCCGAGTGGACTGATCGCCTACGCGCCGAAGCGGGCGACGAGTTTCCCGAGAAGGTCACTGCTTTTCGGGACGAGATGGCGGTGCATGGGCGTTTCGGGGAGCCGTGTCCCGTGTGCGGCACACCGGTCCAGCGGATCAGATACGCGGACAACGAAACGAATTACTGCGCGCGATGTCAGACGGAGGGGAAGCTTCTGGCGGATCGGGCGTTGTCGCGGCTGTTGAAGCAGGATTGGCCGAAGAGTATCGACGAAGTCGATCGGTGAAACGGCGTTTTGAAACGGCGCAACGTCGCTGTCGGCGATGGTCGGCGGCGGCGGTGGACGGCTGGCTGGCGGCTGGCGGCGGTGCGCTCGGCTTGCGGCTTTTGGGCTTGCGGGTGTCGGCCTGCGGCGGTGCGCACGGCTATCGGCTACTCAGCGTCGGCTGTTGTCATCCTGAGCGAAGCGAAGGGCCTGTTGTCCCGTTCTTCTAACTAACTCGGGCAGTAGGTCCTTCGTCGCGCGGCCCGCCCTCGAGGAGCGCCAGCGACAAAGGGCTCCTCAGGATGACACGCGGGCTCGCCGAGCGCTGTGCGCACCGCCGCAAGCCGCGGCCGATAGCCAGTGAGCCGCAAGCCGTGCGCACCGCCGCGAGCCGCCAGCCAACCGACAGCCGCCGCCGCCGACCATCGCCGACAGCGACGTTGCGCCGTTCAACACCGTTCACGCCGCCGTGAGCACTTCCGCCTTCCCCCCGCGAATCACGATCGTGTGCTCATAATGCGCCGCAAGGCTACCGTTGCGCGTACGGAGCGTCCATCCGTCCGCGCCCTCGACGACGCGCGTCCGAGTCTCGCTGATGATCGGCTCGAGGGCGATCACCATGCCGTCCTCGAGGCGGCCCGGCGTGAGTGGGCTGAAAAAGTTCGGGACGGACGGCTGTTCATGGAGCGCGCGACCGACGCCGTGACCGCACATGTCGCGGACGACCGAGTGGCCCCAGCGCTCTACTTCTGTCTCCACGGCGCGTCCCAGCTCGGCGATGCGGACGTCGGTGCCGGCGATCTTAAAGGCGTGCTTGAACGCTGACCGCGCGCATTCCATAAGGTTGTGCGCCGCCGCGGACACCGGCGGAATGATCACCGTGATCGCCGAGTCGGCGATGTAGCCGTCGAGCTCCGCGGTCACGTCGATCTTTACTACGTCGCCTGGGTGCAGCACGCGCGGGCCGGGGACACCGTGTACGATCTCGTCGTTCACGCTGATGCAATTGAATCCGGGGAAACCATAGGCGAGCTGAGGGGCCGATCGCGCTCCGTGGCGTCGGAGATAGACGGCGCCGACGTCGTCCAACTGTTGCGTGGTCATGCCCGGACGCAATCCGGCGCGCATCTCACGGAGCGCCTTCGCCACCAGCTTTCCGACCGCCCGCATCGCGGTGAGGTCGCCCTTGGATTCAATGGTCATTGGCTGTCATCCTCCGCGAAGCGGAGGATCTGTTGTCATTATTGAGAGGCCGATTCCTAGACCGGGTACGGTAGATCCCCCGCTCGCTGCGCTCACGGAGGATGACATTCAAAGCTCCATGTCGCCTTCGCACACCACCACCGTCTTCCCCCCGACGCGCGCAGCAATCGTCTTGCCATTCTTCTTGTCGACTTCGACCTCGAGAATGCTCGGACGGCCCATCTCGAAACCTTGCTCGACGATCCAGCGCAGCGTGCCGTCCGTGCGCGGATCGCGGTTCGCCAGGTAGCCGCCGAGCGCGACGCAGGCGCTGCCCGTTGCCGGATCTTCGGGGACGTTGATCATCGGCGCATACATACGCGCTCGAACGTGATGGTCCTTGTGTTCCGGGTCCATCGCGAAGAGAAAGACCATGTCGGTGACGTAGCCGCGGAGCGCGGCCTCGAACAGGTCTTGTTTCACGCGCGACCGCGCCAGCACCTTACGATCACGCACCGGGACGAACAGGAACGGCGTCCCGCACGAGACTGATTCTGGCATCATCGATCCGCCCACGAGATCGTTCGGCGACAGCGACAGCATCGCGGCGAGCTGCTCGTTGCTTGGTGGCGGGGGACCGACCTCAGGGAGTTTGGCGACGGAGAGCTGAGCGAAGTCGGGTGTTCCGTTTTGGGCGCGGATCGTGACGGGCACCGGGCCGACACCTTCTTCGAAGACAATTCGTGTCTCGGAGCCATTGAGTGGAACGATTCCTGTGGCCGCGAGAATGTGCGCGGTCCCCACGGTCGGGTGTCCCGCGAATTGCAATTCGCCGCCCGGCGTGAAGATGCGGACCCGGGCGGTATGGCTCGGGTCGTCTGGGGGCAGGACGAAAGTCGTTTCGGAGTAGTTGAACTCCTTCGCGATCCGTGGCATAAGGTCGGAAGCGATCTCCCTGGCGTCCGGGAAGACCGCGAGTTGATTGCCACCGAATCGCTGATCGGTGAACACGTCGGCGGTGAGGTAGTGGGCTTTCATGTTGGGAAAATGTAGTGCCGCCGGTTCGAAGGAACCGTCGATCGTGTTGTCGTGTCTCAACCCTGACGGCGTGCGCGTCGTACTAGCTTCATAGCTAGTAGCCTGAAGCGGGAGCATCGTGGAAAGTCTTTTCCAGTTCCTGTTCAAGTATCGCCCGAACGAGTTCGCCAACGGCAGTTTCGCCGTTGGCGCTCCCTTCTCGGTGATAGTCCTATTGCTGGCCGCCGCCGCGATCGGCATTCCGGCGGTATTGAGCTATGCCGGGGTTCGCGGGAAAAGCACGCGGCGGGACCGGATCGTCCTCGGAACGCTCCGTGTCGCGGCGCTGGCGGTACTTATGGTATGTCTCTTCCGGCCGATGCTGCTCCTCTCGGCCGCCGTGCCGCAGCGGAACTATGTCGGCGTCCTGATCGACGATTCGCGCAGCATGCGGATTGCCGATAAGGATGGAAAGCCCCGCAGCGACTGGGTCGAGCACGAATTCGGCACCCAGGACAGCACGCTGCTCAAAGCGCTGCGCCAGAAGTTCACGGTGCGGCTCTTCCGATTTTCGAGCAGCGCGCAACGGGTGGACAGCGCGCGCGGCCTCGCTTTCAATTCGACCGAAACTCATCTTGCCGATGCGGTGGAGGGCGCGCGTCAGGCTCTCGAAGGCGTGCCGCTCTCGGGATTGATCGTGCTCACCGATGGCGCGGACAACTCGCGCGCGCCGATCGGCGACGAGCTGCTCTCGCTGCGCGCGAAGTCCGTTCCGATCTTCACGGTTGGTCTCGGCGCGGATCACTTCGACAAGGACATCGAGATCCGGCGCGTCGAAGCGTCGCGCACGGTGCTCAAGGGCGGCTCGCTGGTCGCCGATCTGCTGATTCGCCAGCGCGGCTTCGGTGGGACCAAGGTCCCGCTTGTCGTGGAGGATGGCGGACGGATTATCTCACGTGATTCGATCACGCTGCCGCCCGACGGCGACGTCGCGCCCGTGCGCGTGACGGTGGTCGCCAACGATCCTGGTCCGCGCAACATCACCTTCCGTATTCCCGTGCAGCCCGCCGAGCAGGTAGAGCAGAACAACGCGCAGCAGGCGCTGGTCGAAGTGCGCGACGCTCGCGAGAAGATTCTGTATCTCGAGGGGGAGCCGCGTTCCGAGATGCGCTTCATTCGCGCGGCGGTGGCGGCCGACTCGAACCTGCAACTCGTGGCGTTGCAGCGCACTGCCCCCGGCAAGTTCTACCGCGTGGACATCGACACGCCGGATGAGCTGGCGTCCGGTTTCCCGAAGTCTCGCGCCGAGTTGTTCCACTATCGCGCCATCATCCTCGGCACCATCGAGGCGAGCTTCTTTACGCACGATCAGCTCGCGATGCTCGCCGACTTCGTCAACGTTCGCGGCGGCGGATTGCTTTTTCTCGGCGGACGCCGGTCGTTCGCCGAGGGCGGATATGCGGGGACGCCGCTCGCCGACGTGATGCCGGTCGTCGTCACCGGCGATGCTGTCGCCGATTCGATGACGTTCTTCGCGAACCTCAAGGTGGCGCTGACGCCGGCCGGCGCGAGTCACGCCGTCGCGCAGATCGCCGAATCGCCGAGCGCGTCGATCGCGCGGTGGAAGTCGCTTCCGCACGTGACGTCGGTGAATCGCATTCGGCAGGTGAAGCCGGGCGCCGTCACGCTCATCTCCGGATCGATTGCGCCGGACGGACGGGCCGGCGAGCCGGGCGCACCACTGCGCGACTATGAGCAGCCGGTGCTCGTGTACCAGCACTACGGACGCGGCCTGGCGATCGCTTTCCCGATTCAGGATTCGTGGCTCTGGCAGATGGATCCGGCGTCGCCGGCGGAGGATCAAACCTTCTCGCGCTTCTGGCGCCAGACGATTCGCTGGCTCGTGGGCGACGTACCGGAGAAAGTCGTCGTTTCGTTGCCGACGGATCAGGCGAACCCGCGCGCGCCGATCAACGTTCGCGCGACGGTGGCGGACAGTCTGTTCATCGCGCGGAACGACGCCAAGGTCACGGCGCACGTGTCGAGCGACAGCGGCGTGTCGCGCGATCTGCCGCTCGACTGGGCGATCGACCGCGACGGCGAGTATCGCGCGGCGTTCACACCGGACACGCCCGGACTCTACACGATCAAGGTGACCGCGGCGCTGCCCTCGGGCGCCACGATCTCCGATACGACCTATCTGCGTGTAGCGGACTTGAATACGGAGTATTACGACGCCGAGATGCGTGCGCCGCTTCTTCAGCGCATCGCGACCGAGACGGGCGGGCGGTTCTATCGGCCGGCGAACGCGAAGACGCTTCCCGAAGACGTCGCGCTGAGCAAGCACGGCGTGACGGTCGTGAACCAGATGGATCTGTGGGACATGCCGGCGATCTTTTTGCTCCTGGTCGCGCTCGTAAGCGCCGAGTGGTCGTATCGGAAGGCCCGGGGCCTCGCATGACCGCATCGTTTCGGTCAAATGGGGTCAGACCCTATTTCAAATTCTCTAAATGGGGTCTGACCCCAATTCGGGTTTTGGTACGGGTGGCGGTTGTTTCGTGTCTCGCGGCTCGAGCGGTAAGCGCTCAGACGCATCTCGTGATCGTGAGTGGATTGGGCGGCGAGAAGCGGTATGTCGAGTCGTTCGCCACGATGGCGCAGACGCTCGCCGACGCGGCGAACAAGCGACTCGGTATTCCCGACGCCGAGATTCTCTGGTTCGGCGAAGACTCGATCTCGAAGAAGCCGTTTTTCAAAGGGCAGTCGACCAAGGCGAACGTCGAGAAAGCGATGCGCGACTTGGCGGCACGGTCCAAGCCGGGCGATCAGGTCGTCCTGGTATTGATCGGGCACGGGAGCGGTGACGGCGAGAATACGAAGATCAGCATCCCCGGCCCCGATCTCAGCGCGACGGATTTCGCGCGGCTGCTCGGCGCGTTCTCGGCGCAGAAGGTGGCGTTCGTGAACCTGACGAGCGCGAGCGGCGACATGCTGCCGATTCTCTCGGCGCCGAACAGAGTGGTGATCACGGCGACGAAGAGCGCGTTCGAGCGAAACGAGTCGCACTTCGCGCAGTTCTTCGTCGACGCGTTCGCGAAGGACGTCGCCGACGCGGACAAGGACGGACGCATCTCACTGCTCGAGGCGTTCCGGTACGCGGTGGCGGAGACGAAGCGCATCTACGAGACGGACACCAAGCTCCAGACGGAGCACGCGCAGTTCGACGACATGGGAGCGAAGACCGGCGTGGCCGAACCCGACGGCAAGACGTCGCAAGGGCTGCTGGCTCGTCGCTTCTTCCTGGACGCGGGAATGGGGGGAAGCAGCGGCGGTGCGCGGCTCGCGTCGAACGATCCGCAGCTGGCGACGCTCTATAAGGACAAGTACGCGATCGAGGAACAGATCGACGCGTTGCGGATCAAGAAGACCTCGATGTCGGAAGACGCGTACGACGACGCGCTCGAGGCCCTGCTGGTGCAACTCGCGCGGAAGGCGAAAGCAATTCGCGAGCTGGAGGGGCGGAAATCATGACGGGGCGACTCGGCGAACGCCGGATGGCGTGCAGCCAATTCTTCTCCGCGGCCGCTTCCTTGATCTTCATGGCGGTTGCTGGTGCTCCTTGCTTTGCGCAAGACGATGGGCATGAGTTGTTGCGGTCGGGGAAGTATCAGGAAGCGATTGCGTTGCTTTCGAAGGTGCCTGCCGCCGACAGTGATTGGATGAACGCGCAGAAGGATCTGGCGCGGGCGTATGCGACGATTGGCAAGTACGACGAGGCCGAGAACGTAGGGCGACGGGCGACGGCCGCGAAGAATGGCGTCGCCATGTGGAGCACGTTCGGCGAGGTCCTGCTGCTCCGGGGAAGGCGCGCGGCGGCGGAGAGCGCGTTCGTGCGCGCGGCGACGGGTCCCGACAGTCTGACGGCGGCGTTGAATCTCGCGATCATCCATTACGACCGCGGTGAGCGCGACCGGGCGATGAAGGAGTTCGATCACTTCATCGACGTCTACAACAAGTCCGGCGGGTCGTCGCTGAACAGCGAGGAGCTCGTCGCGGTGGCGCGGGCGGTCGAGTACCTGGGCGCGACCAATCCGCAGTTGTTCAAGGATGCGCTCAAGGCGTACGACCGCGCGATCTCGGAGGATCCGAACAACCTCGATGCGAAGATCCGGCTGGGCGAGCTGTTCCTCGGCAAGTACAACTTCGACGACGCCCAGAAAACCTTCGCCGACGTGCTGGAGACCAATCCGCGCGAACCGCGCGGCCTGCTCGGCGCCGCCCGACGGCTCCAAGCGGACGGACAGGGCGGCGCCGATTCGCTGCTTCGCGCGTCGCTGACCGTCAACCCGGACTACGTGGACGCACGCACGCTGCACGCCGAGGTGCTGGTC
>DATMHK010000292.1:0-5857 GCA_035554995.1 Gemmatimonadaceae bacterium | reverse complement strand
TGACGCCAGAGCGACATGTCACGCCTCCGATTTCAGAAGGCGGGCTACTGCCGATGTACGTCGCGCCCAGTCTTCCGTCTCGACCTCGAGCTGCTTCCACCCCGCGCGCGTCAGCGTATAGAACTTGGCGTTCCGCGCGTTCTCTGTCTGGCGCCACTCGCTGTCGAGCCAACCTGCCCGCTCGAGTCGCTGCAACGCGGTGAGCAGAGAACCGGGATTCACCTTGAAGACGCCGCGCGAAACTTGCTCGATCCGTCGCGCGATCCCAAAGCCGTGCAGCGGCTGCAGGCTCAGCGTCTTGAGGATCAACATGTCCAACGTCCCTTGGATGACGTCGGTATTCTCTTGCTCCACGCGCCGCTCCGGATGTGCGTCCTCCGGAGGCTACGACTCTACATCTTGATTGTCAAGATGTGGTCATCAAGATCAAGGTGGCCCGACGCTCACGGAATGTCGGCCAAACGACACGCCGATCGAAACGGCCCGACCGCGGGCGCCGAGGTCACAATGGCGGGCTTGCGTCGCCGGTTCGGTGAAGCAGTTGCCGGGCGCGCGGCCGTCGGCGCCCTGAACGAACAACAATCCGCGAAAGTGGCCGCTGGCGAATGACAACCCGATGTTGCCGACCCAGGCCGGCGACGTCGACTGATCCCGCGAGCTCGAGCTGCGAACTCCGTATCCGGCCATCGCCTGCCACCCGATGCCGCGCTCCGGAGCAAATCCGAACTGCGTGTAGACGGAACCGCCCTCGATCGAGCCGGTCGCTCCCAAGCCGGCAGCGAGCGAGCCGGTCCAGGCCTGAGGAGCCTGCAGATAGAGATCCAACTGCGAGTAGAGAGGGAACAGCGGAACGACGACGCCAAGGTACGTAGAGGGTTTGTGCGGGTCGGTCGCGGCCCACCCCTGGCCGATGAACGGGCCGAGCACGCCGGTGCGCAAGCCAACGCCTTCATCGCCCTCGACGTGAGTGTCTCCACTCGTCGTCGCGGCGGTCAAACCGAAGACGACTCCATTCTCGACGCGCGGGCCATGAGTGATCGTCGGGAAGCAGGCCGTGACGAGAAGCACGCCGAGCGGCGCGATGCGGCGCGAAATCATTATGCTGTCGCGTCCCACGTTTCGATCATGCGTGCCGCTACCTCCTTGACGAGCTTCGCGGCGACGATCGCCGTCAACCCGTTCACGTCGCGATTCGGGTTCAGCTCAACGATGTCCGCGCCGACGATCGGGCCGTCCACCTGCTGCACGACGCTCAGCACGTCGCGGACCGTCAATCCTCCGGGCTCCGGATGTGATACACCGGGCGCGAAGCCGGGATCGATCCCATCGAGATCGATCGACAAGTACACCGGACCGCCGGCGCGAGGTCTATCCCCATGCGCCCAACGCCGCATGTCGATCACGTCTACCCCGAATCGGTTCGCCTGATCGCGTTGGTGGCCGGTGATCGTGCGAATCCCGATCTGGATCAGACGCGCCGCCGATCTTTCTTCGAGGATGCGAGCGAATTGGCAGGCGTGTGAGTACCGATCGCCCTCGAACTGGTCGTATAAATCCGGATGCGCATCGATTTGCACGATCGTGACGTTCTGAAAGCGAGACGCGATCCCGCGCACCGTCGAGTACGTGATCGAGTGATCGCCGCCGAGCGATAGCGGCCGGTCGCCGCGCTCGACGATCTCCCGAATGGCGCGCTCGATCAGTGCCCGCGCTTCAGCCGTCGGCGGCAGAGCGAGATCGCCTGCATCATCAATTACGTCTGTCGCCAGGACCTCGATCCCGGATTCGCTCCAACCATTCGCCGCTGGCGAATGAAGTGCTTCACGAATCTTCGGTGGCGCAAGGGCGGCGCCTCGGAGAAACGACGAGCTGGCGTCGTACCCCAAGCCGATCAGTGTAGGACGTCCGCGAGAGGAAGGCATTTCGCGGAAACTAGCCGCATCGCCCTCGCCGCCGGGGGAGGGGGAGGCTGCGGGCTCGTTACACTTTCGACATGCCAACACTCGCCACCATCGGCTACGAAGGCGCGACGATTCGTGAAGTCCTCGACACGCTCGAGGAGGCGAAGATCGACACCCTCGTCGACGTCCGCGCCGTCGCCATGTCCCGTCGTCCCGGTTTTGCCAAATCGGCGCTCTCGGCGCATCTGCGCGAGCGTGGGATCGAGTATCTGCACTTCAGAGCGCTCGGCACGCCGGCAGAGGGGCGTGCCGCCGCGCGGAGCGGCCGCACCGACGAGATGCACCGCATCTTTCGCGAACAGCTCGCGACCGACGCGGCGCAAGCCGAGCTAGCGCAACTCGTCGACCTGGTTCGCGGGCCCAAACACGTTTGCATCCTTTGCTTCGAGGCGGATCCAGCGAAGTGTCATCGCCGCATTGTCGCCGAAGCACTTCGCAAAAGAATCCGCGCCACCATCACCGACCTTCACCCGGCTGCCGAGGCCGAGTAGCCGAGTAGCCGAGTAGCCGAGTAGCCGAGTAGCCGAGTAGCCGAGCCGCCGAGCCGCCCTCACGGCTGCGGTTTTCGCACCACTGTCACGGTCAACGCGGACGGATACTCGGTCGAGTGATGGACGACGTTGTGCGCGACGACCGGTTTGGACTCGTCGTAGTTCTTCCCGCCCGTGTTCAGGTTACGATCGAACCGCGGGAAGTTGGAGCTCGAGACCTCGATGCGAAGGCGATGGCCCGGCGCAAACCAATTGCTCGTGTTGAGCGGCTGGAGCGTCACCTTGTAGACCTTGTCTTTCTCCATCCACACGAGCGGGTTGTCGTATCCATTGCGATATCGCATCCGCTGGATCGATTCGTCGAGGTTGTACGCGCGGCCATCGGGATAGACGTCGAGGATCTTCACGCTGAAATCAGTGTCCTTGGCGTCCGAGGACACGTAGAGCGTCGGAACGATCGGCCCCGACAGCTCGGTGCCTTCCGTGAAAGGATCCGACGTGAACACCAGAACGTCCTGCCGCTGCTCCGTCTCGCGCTGGTCCATTGCTCCGGCGCCGACCGCGTTGCCCTGGCAGCATACGTTGCCGCCATGCGACATCACCGGATGCAGCGGATCGTACGTGAAGCGATCGGGTTTGTCGCTCGCCGGCGCGGTCTTCGTCAGAACGCCGTCGCCGGTCGCCGTGTTGGCGTTACCGCCGCTGCCGAGATAAAAGGTCATCGGCGCCGCGCCGGCGGGTGGCCACGTGTTCGACGTTTGCCACTTGTTGAGCCCCATCGTGTAGTAGCGAACCTTCGGCATCGTATCGAGCGCGGGGCTGTCGACGCCCTTCAGGAACTTGTCGAAGAACGCGTACATGATGTCCTGGTACGCGAGACGCGCGTCGCCCATGTCGCGCTCGCCGACGACCGTGTGCTCCGTCGCCCGCGTGTACGAGCAATGTCCCACCGGCGCGATGATCGCCCACTGCTGGTTCGCCGCGGCGCCCTTCGCCGTTCGTCGAACGATGTTGTACATCTCGAGGTTCGGGCCGACGGAGACGTCGTACCATGACATGAACCACAGCCCCGGGATGTTGATCCGCATGTTGTCGTGGAACAATCCGCCGCGATACCACGCCGGATCATTCGGAGCGCGCTTGATCATCGCGCCGCCCGTCGCCACCGGCATCGAATCGGCGAAGATGCCCTTTGGCCCGCCCACGTTCTTGATGATGTCCTGTTCGGGCAACGTCCAAAACGCCTTCGACCAATCGACGGGCGGGAGCCGCTGCGCCAGGTCGAACGACTTCGACACCCGAATCAGATCTGCCTGCGACGTCCCCTTGGGGATCATCGGTCGCACCTGATTCTGCTCGCCGTACAACCAGTCGATGAACAGCATCTGCACCGCACCGCCGCGGTACCAGTTGCCCTGCTCGTAATACGGTCCGACTCGCCCAACCCCTGCGCCAAACCCTTGCACATTAAACGCGGCATATCCTGGATTGCCGAGCGCCGCCACGGCGCCTTGCCACTCCGCGGTCGACGAGCATCCCGTCGTACCGATTTTCCCGTTCGACCATGTGCGCGCGCGCAGATAGTTCAGCTCATCGTCGCCGTCGGTCAGCGGCGGGCCGAGGATGTCGTAATTCCCCTCGGAGAAGAAATGCCCGCGCTCCTGCATGTCGATGTACGCGTAGCCGCGCTTGATCGCGGTCAGCGCCGCCGTCATGTCGCGCGGAACGCCGTTCTGGACGTCCCAGTAGTTGAAGTTGTACGGCGTGCGAACCCAGATTCCCGGATACTTCTTTCCACCCTTCGGATAGTAGATGTCGGCCGCGATGCGGACGCCGTCGCGCATCGGTATCATGACTTTGCGATCGACCACGGCGAGCGACTCGAGCTCGTTCTCGAGCGCCCATCGGCGTGCCTTGATGCTGTCGGGAAGACCGCCAGAGCCCTGCGCGGCGAGCGGTCTCGCGGAGAAGGTTCCGATCAGTGTGACGATGGCTGGAATTGCGATTCCGCGGCGCATCGGGTGGCTCCACGAAGAGGAAAGAAAACGGCGACGGATAATCGAATAACTACCGATGTCCGTCGCCGTCAACGCCTATCCTTTCTTCTTTGAGTCCGCTTTCTTCACGCCGCCGTGTCCCGAGCATGCACCACGTCCCCCTTTGCTCGTCGTGCCGTCGGTGCACGTGACGTCTTTGGTCGCCAATTTCGCCGCCGTCTTGCTCTCGGTCTTCGCGCTCTTTTCGGCGGCTTTCGTCTCCGCCTTCGCCGGCTTTTCAGGAGCCTTCGTTACAGCCTTCGCGTTCTTCTCTGCCGCCTTCGTCTCGGTTTTGGCGGTCTTCTCAGCGGCCTTTGTGTTGGCCTTGCCGGCCTGCGTGGCCGCCGGCGCGCCCTTCGTCTTGACGCCGCCATGGTTCGAGCATGCGCCGCGTCCGGTGGCGTTCGAGGTCGTTCCGTCGTTACAGATCGTCTTCCCTTGCTGAGCCGTCGCGGGACGCGCGACGAGACCCAGGGCGAACAGCGACGCCGCGGCCAGAATCGTCCGTGTACGCATTCTCTCTCCGTGAGGGTTGGCTACATCGCCAATGACCCACCCTCGCGCCGGTCCGCCACATCGCGCTCCCACCCGGTCACCAACTCCGGTAAGTTCTCGCCGAGTCCGCCAGCGAGGCTTGAGCCATGTTGATCGGCGACATGAACTGGATGCAGGTCGAGGAATATCTCCGGCACGACGATCGCGCCGTGCTTCCTCTTGGCAGCACTGAACAGCACGGGTATCTCCGGCTCACCGTCGATTGTATCCTGCCCGAGCGTGTCGCGGCCGATGCGGCCGAACCACTCGGCGTACCCGTGTTCCCGGTGGTCGCGTACGGGGTGACCCCGTATTTCCGCGCGTATCCGGGTTCGATCTCGCTGCGCGTCGAGACGCACTTGAACGTCGTTCGCGATATCCTCGATAGTCTGGCGCACAGCGGCTTCCGGCGCATCCTCATCGTGAACGGCCATGGCGGCAACGCGGCGATTCAACAGTTCGTCCCCGAATGGGCGGCGGACCATGCGAACTGTCGCGTGCTGTTCCACAACTGGTGGAACGCGCCGCGAACCTGGGCGAAAGTCCAGGAGATCGATCCTGTCGCGTCGCATGCGTCGTGGATGGAGAATTTCCCGTGGACTCGTCTTCCCAACGTCGCGCTTCCGTCGACACAGCGACCCATGGTCGACCTCGCCCGCGTTCGCGCCCTCGACCCCGAGGCGTTGCGTTCATATCTCGGTGACGGCAACTACGGCGGTCGGTACCAGCGGCCCGATGCCGAGATGCTGGCACTGTGGGAGGTCGCGGTCGACGAAACGCGCTCTTTGCTCACTGGGGCCTGGGGGGAAGCAACCAACCAGCCGAGCCGCCGAGC
>DATMHK010000291.1:0-10838 GCA_035554995.1 Gemmatimonadaceae bacterium | reverse complement strand
CGGATTTCGGGGACCACCGAAAACAGAACGAGATTGAGCGCGACGGGCGTTGCGCGCGGGACTCTCGTGCCTCGGGTTGGGCGCTGCGTCGCGACGCGGGAGGCGTTCTGTACATTCTCACCGGATATCCGTCCCCGAGTGAGGCCAACGCTGTCGAGGACGTGTACCGCCCCTGAGACGGTCATGTTGAAGAGATCGGGGACGGTCACGGAGTCAGGCGGCGGGGCTTTTGAAGGGCCGTCGGGCCGGTTCTGCCCCGGCTGCGGGGACTCGCGAACATCATCAGTGTTGGCGGGCGTGGACACGTCGTGCCTTGGAGGAACCGCACGAGTCGGCGGACTGTTCTCCGTGATCTCGACTATCGATCGGGCATTGACGAGCGACCCTGGCGACGGCTTCTGAGCAATAATGCCGCTGTCTCGCGCCGCGTCGTGGACAAACTGCGGCACACTGACGAGATGTGCGCTGTCGAGTCGCGCGATCGCGGCGTTGCGCGTCAGCCCCACCACGTTCGGGACCGGAACCCGCGTCGGCGCAGCGAGAATGCGCAATTGAATGGCGGCGCCCGCATTCACCTCGGTACCCTGACGCGGGATCTGTGCGATCACCGCTCCCATGCCGTCGCGGGCTTGCAGAGTGTCGACCCTCCCGACGGTGAGGTGAGCACGACGGAGTGAATCGCTCGCGGCCGCGTACCCAAGGCCAATGACGCGAGGCACGGTGATCGTCGACGCGGACGGTCTGCCCATGGAATACCAGATCGTCACGTTCGTACCATGAGAGACGACGCGTCCCGCAGCCGGCTCCTGTCGGAGTATCCGTCCGTCCGGCAGGACGTCCGAGTACTCGTTGAACGAGGTGCCAGCTCGAAGGCGCGCTCGCTCGAGTGCGGCCTTGGCTTGATCTGAGTTGCGATTGTAGAGGTTGGGAACTGTCGTCGTATCAACGACGGTCGGAACCGTGATTGTCCCTGCAGGCGGTGGAGTGGTTGCTGGTGCAGTACGAGGAGGGGGAGTGTCAGCGGGCGTCGGATGCGTCGTGGTCGGAGCCGTCGTCGCGGTGGGGGTTGGGGCAGTAGCCGGGGGCCGGGTGGTGGCGATCGGTGCGTTTCGCGAGACGAAGAGCGTCTCGGCTTTGAGGCCCGTCAAGAAAGTTCCGGCGGCGGGCCTCTGTCCCACGACGATCCCAGGTGCGACAGTCGCTGTGTTGCGCGCGATTTCAATGATCCGCAGCCTGGTCCACTTGAGCGAATCCCGCGCGACCTGGACTTTGAGGTTCGTCACGTTGGGGATGACGGAGGCTTCGAGCCGTTCGACGCCTCTCTGCGCCAGCACGCGCGGGGCCGCGAGCGATGCGCACATCATCAACGACAGGGTCGTCCAGCCGAAGAGCCGCATGGCAATCCCTTGTTGGGAGCGAGCGATGAGCGTCCTTACCTTGCGCCCGGGGCGACCTGGTCGAGTTTCGCTGCAAGCGCGAGCGCTGCAGCGCTGCGTCCCAGCGCGAGCCCCGCCTCAAAGTCGAATCGATAGTGAATTCCTGCGTAGAGCCGCGATAGGCTTGCCTCTTGAGCCATGGCCTCAACGCGTGCACGCTCGCTCGGGAAGGCGTCGATGAGTACGCCGCTGAACGCGCCCGAGAAACAGGAGTGAGCGGACGGGTACGACGGGTGTTGCGGTGTCGGAAATACCGTGTGGATACCGGCGTCTGCCTGCGGGGGCCGGATGAACCAGTAGTGATACTTGGCATCGAAGCATCCGATCAGCGCGTCGAAGCCTGCCGCGCTCATAAGGAACATGATCCGTGCGGCGTCCGTGTCCGAGCGGCGGTGCGAAACGATCAGCTCGCGCGCGATCGCCATGAAGGCAGCTTGCGACCGCGGCGACTGGTTCACGTTCCAATAGTTTGCGATGTCGATCTGCTCTTGCGTCCGCGTATCGGAGATCTGACGAACCTCGGCCAGCGCCGCATTGAAAGCAGCGCTACCAGACGCGGGTGGCGGAGCCGGGCGCAGCTGATCCTGGGACTTCAAAAAGAACGGACGCGCGCCGAGGTTGCCGCGTGCGATTGCCGGAGGAGGAGAGTAGATCCAGTAGCCAGGTCCAACGGGCGGCGGTCCCAAGGGCGGGAGCAGGGGATCCATGACGCCAACGAGGTCGCCCTGTGCGAAGGTGAGTACCCGTGCCCCCACCGCCCGGCCGATCGCTTCACCAGCGCCGAAATCCGCGTGCTTTGCGCCGGGCCACGGATCGGACGTCTCTTGCGCGTCGAGCGCGGCTTCGAGCTGGGCGACGCTGCCCGGGAAGAACGAGCTCAGAACGGCGACGGACGCGCCGCCGATTGCCGCCGCGATTGGGGGATGCGGGCCAGGGGTCGCCTGGGCCGCCTCCGCCGCGCGGAGCTGAGCGAGCGAGAGGTACGTGTACAGGCGTATCGCGTTGGTTCCTGGCGCCGGCGCCGCTGTTGCCAGGTCCGTCGCCAACTCGTTCCACCTCACCGTCGCGCCGACATCCCAGAACTTGACGGCGGAGAAGGACGCGCTCCCGTTGGAAGCCAATGTCGTGGAAGCGAGTGTCGCGTCGGTAGGATGGGGTTGGTCGATGCCGCAGGCCGCGGCAAGGAGCACGGTCGTGCCGAGCACGAAGGTGCGCTTGAACATGGTGCCTTCCTTAGTGGAATGTTGGATCCGTCATCGAAACACGCCTTTCACGAATCGATGATTCACCTGCGTCTTATGACGGATCCGTCCGCAACTTTTCCCGTGTCTGGTCCGGATCGGGTAGTCGGAATGGTTCCGCGCCGACACTCTAAACCGGTGCCGTTCCCCAGCTGTTACTTGAGCGTGAGCCCAGGGCTCGGTCTCGCGAGGAGTTTTTTCGTGATGCGGCGGCGAGTGTGCGTGCTAGGCGGCGCCTGTTGCAGGACGCCCACGTCGATTATTCCCTGATTGCGTCGCCCGCAATGCGATCGATTCCCGGCCACGCCGCAGGACTGTACCGCGCCAAGGTTCGGAGATACCGCTCGCCGTCGTCGCCATGTTTTTCTCGGACGGCTGCCGCCCCGCGCGCGACCGCGGATTCCTCGGCGTACGGGATCTCGAGGTCCTCTCGCATAACCCCGTTCTCGTGGGCGACGCCCGCGGCATCGAGAAAGGTGATCTGAATGGCCGGCTCGAGCTCGACGTACAAGAGATGAAGAAGGTCGAGCTCGTCCGTCGGCGTCTGCGCGTTCAGGCGGACGACCTCCGCCG
The DNA here is from genome assembly GCA_035554995.1 of Gemmatimonadaceae bacterium. Lineage (GTDB taxonomy): Bacteria > Gemmatimonadota > Gemmatimonadetes > Gemmatimonadales > Gemmatimonadaceae > JAQBQB01. Next base: position 7,588 of record DATMHK010000291.1, on the reverse strand, counting down.
CCAACCGATCGGGCGACCACGATCGGAGCGTCACGACGCGAAATCCACCGGGGCGTGACGCCATACGTTGGACGTACAACTCACGAGCCTGGGGACTCGACTTGATGAAGTGCGTCAGCAAGGCGAGCCGCCGCTCGGGCGGCAGCGAGCGATAGGGAGAGACGGGTTTGGCCATCGCGAACATTAGCGAATCTGACCGCGCAAACCCCAACCCCGGGGCATATTCATAGATAGTACTTCCTCGAGGCACACAGGGTGGCCGACAACCCGTCACCGGTGGATCGAAAAACACACCGGGTCACAGCTCTTGATCTGCTGTCCGGCCACTGGGGCATCTTGCTCCTTGGCCTCGCCGCTGTCGGCGCCGAGACAGGCGCCGCGCTGCTCGAGCCCTGGCCAATCAAAATCGTGCTCGACACGGTGCTGCGTGCCAAGCCGCTGCCGCAGTGGCTCGAGGGCGCGATTGCGTCGGTGCTCGGGACGAATCCCCTCAGCGTTCTCGAATTCGCCGTGGGCATGGTGCTGGTCATCGCGATCGTCGGAGGGCTGGGCAGCTACGCCGAAAAGCAATGCGTCACGACCCTCGGCCAGCGCGTGACACACGAGCTTCGCTGCCGCATCTACACCCACGCCCAACGCCTATCGATGTCGTTCCACGACAAGAAGCGTACGGGTGACATCATCAGCACGGCGACGGCGGACGTCGACGGGATCCAGAGCGCGATCACGTCGGGTGTGCTCGACACGCTGTACTACACGCTGCTGCTCGTCGGCATGAGTGCCCTCATGCTCTACCTCGACTGGCGGTTTACGCTGATCGCGCTGGCCGTCCTGCCCGCACTCAGCATCGTCGTCTACACGCTCACGCGGCGGATCAAGCGGACGTCGCTCGACGTGCGCGGCCGGGAAGCGGACCTCATGTCGACGATGCAAGAGGTGCTATCGTCGATTCGGCTCGTGAAGGCGTTCGGCCGAGAGGATCACGAGCGCCGCCGCTTCGAGTACCAAAGCGAGAGAATCGTCGAGTCCACTCTCCGCGCGCGCGACGTCAAGGCAAAGCTGGCGCCGGCCGTCGAGGTCATCGTCGCCGTGGGGGCCGCGTCGGTCCTGTGGTTTGGCGCGCGCCACGTCCTCGATGGTCGGTTGACCGCCGGCGCGCTCGTCGTCTTCCTGTTGTACTTGAGCAAGATGTACAAGCCGATTCGCGAATTGTCGAAGATGACGGACACGTATTCGCGCGCGCTGGTGGCGTTCGAACGGATCAATGACTTCCTCGCTGTCGAGCTCGAGGTTCGTGATCGGCCCGGAGCGCGGCGCGCGCCTCGCTTTCGCGGCGCGATCGAGCTCGATCGCGTGACGTTCGGGTATGGGCCGGACCGGCCCAATCTCGTCGACGTGAGCCTCACGATCCCGGCCGGCTCGATTGCCGCGGTGGTCGGTCCAACCGGGGCGGGGAAGACCACACTCATCAACCTCATCGCGCGCTTTTATGATCCAAGGTCCGGACGTGTATTGATAGATAGCGAGGATGTGCAATCCTTCTACCAGGAATCGCTCCGCGAGCGCATGAGCTTCGTGTTGCAGGACACGCTCCTCTTTCGCGGCCCGGTGTGGCAGAACATCGCCTATGGAAGGCCCGAGGCGTCGCGCGGCGAGATCGTCAAGGCCGCCGAACTGGCGAACGCCGATGTGTTCATTCGTGAGCTTCCCGACGGCTACAACACGATGGTCGGCGAGCGCGGCGTGACGTTGTCCGGCGGCCAGCAGCAGCGAATCGCCATCGCGCGCGCTCTTGTTCGTGACGCTCCGATCCTGATTCTCGACGAGCCCACGACGGGATTGGACGCGTCGTCGGAGGCGCTGGTCCTCGATGCACTGCGCCAGCTCATGCGCGGCAAGACGACGATCATGATCGCACACAGCCTCACCACGGTGCAGCAGGCGGATCAGATCTTCGTGGTCGATCACGGCCGTGTGTGCGAGCGCGGTACGCACGAGATGCTTCTCGCGGCGAGCGGCCTGTACGCTCGGCTACATGACCATCAATTCAATCGGCGGATCTCGTTGCCGAGCCTCCAGCCGAGCGGTTAGCGGCCCTTGCGATCAATCGCCGTCGAGAACCTTCACGTCCATGGGCCCCTCGCACTCGACACAGCGGAGGCTGGCCATGTGGTGCTCCAGATCGACCAGGTCCGTTGCGACGAGCTTGGCGATCATGTCCACGCGCCGGCCGGTGATCTGATCCGTGACCGAGTGACCGCCGCAGTGCGTGCAAAAAATTCGAATGTCGATCAACGACGGCGCCGCGCGACCCATGGGGTCCGCCGCTGGCGACCAGCGCAACACCTTCTGCCCATCGCGTTGTTCGACTCGATAGGCCTGGTGGGCCTTGCCGGCGTCGAACGGGTCGCGGACATCGACGAACGCCGCGCGAACGCCGACGTGTACGACCTGTCCGGCGAAAGGCCCGTCCAAACACTCACACAGTACGACCGAAGGCGGCACAGCGCTTCGGTGTTCGCGGGGCGGGACGTGGTCATCCATCAAGCACGCTCCAGTGTAAGGCGTTGCGTTGCTGTGAGCATGTCCACACACCTTATGACGGATCAGCGCCCTAAACTGCAACGTCCCGCCCTAGGATGTCAGTCGTAGCCACCGCCGCGATCGTTCAGTCGCTCGTACGCGTAACGTACGGCAAATGCGTGCGCGTCGGTCACGTCGTCGGGGACGTCCTCCCACGGTAGCAGCGCCTCCTCGTATTCAGCTTCCGCCGCGATCTTTGCATCGCCGACGGTCTCGTGCAACGTGTCGCCGGCAAAATCCCCGTGCGCCGTATAGCGGAACATCATGGCGGCGCCGGTCACGTCCGAGGCGATCAGCACGACGTCGGCCACCGGCAGCATCTTCGCCGGGTCGATCGGATGGCTGGCCGTCTGCACGACATGACGTTCACCGGTAAGCGGGCCGACGAGCGCGACGAGTCTCGTCATGGAACGACTGGCAGCGTGACGTGCGACGGCATCGCCGGCGTCGCGTACACGCGGTGGTTGGCCTTCACATAGTCGCTCGCCTTCGCCTCGTAGATGCTCGGCACGAACTTCTGGGGGTTGCGATCGATGAGCGGGAACCATGTCGATTGCACCTGCACCATGATGCGGTGGCCCTTGAGAAAGACGTGGTCGTGCTCGCGGAGTGGAACTGTCCACTCCGTCGGTTTGTTCGGGACGAGCGCGTGCGGCGTCTCGAAGCTCTGATTGAATCGCCCACGGCGGATCTCCATCGCGATCGGGAGCTCGTAGCCGTTCAGGGAACGCGCGTAGGCACCCGGCGCCGGACCGGCGTCGGCGTTCCACGCGTTGGGCTGCGCATTCTCCGGATAGACGTCGATCAGCTTGACGACGAAGTCCGCGTCGGTGCCGGACGTCGACGCAAACAGCGTTGCCGACAGGGCGCCGGTGACGGTGACGTCGTGATCGAGCGGCGCACTCGTGTACGTGAGCACATCGGGACGACCGTCGACGAATCGCTGGTCGGCAACCTCCCAGCGGCGCCAGTCACCGTTCGGATACGTCGGCGAGATCGGTCGCTGGCGGTACGGCACTGGGCTCGCGGGATCGGAGAGATACTCGCGAAAGCCGGCGCCGGTGGACGCCGGCTTGTCGAACGACAGCGTGCCGTCCGAATGAAAGTACAGATTCGTTGGCGTCGCGCCTCTGGGCGGCCAGGCGTCGTACGTCTTCCAGGTGTTCGAGCCCGTCTGAAACATCGTCGCACGCCATGACGGCTTGGCGCCCTTGCCGTGCAGATAGTACCGGAAGAACGGCGCTTCGATGTTCTCGCGGAACTCGCGCGCCGTCGCGTGCCCGCCGAGTGGAATGATGCCGATGCTGTCGTTCAGCGGCGTGTGCCACGATCCGTGAAACCACGGACCGGCGACCATGAAGTTCGTGTGATCAGGATCGCTTTGCTCGGCTTTGTGAAAGATCTGCCATGGCCCCCAGGGATCTTCCTGATCCCAGAAGCCGGCGACGTTCAAGTTCGGGACGGTCGAGCCTTTGATCTGCGTGTACCACGCCTCGCGTTTGTTCAGCGCGTCGTAGTTCGGGTGGCTGACGATCGCGTTCCACGCCGGAATGGAATTGTGCAGGTACTTCGCGTTGATGTTCGAGAGCGGCCCCAGCCTCAAATACCAATCGTACGCATCATAGACGTCGAAATCGAAGTGCGTGTTCTTGAACTTGTCGGCCTGCTCGTACACCGCGTACTCAAACGCGTAGCTCTCGCGCAGCGCGCCGTAGCGGTGATCGTCGTCGTTCATCCACTGGTCGGCGGGTGATGCCTGCTCGCTGATCGCCTTGAGCGCGGGATGTGGCATGAGCAGCGTCATGCCAGCGGTGAGGCCGTCGTACGACACGCCGTACATGCCAACCTTGCCGTTGTTGTTCGCGACGTGCTTCACCAGCCAGTCGACGGTGTCATAGGCGTCGGTGGTCTCGTTGACGTTCTTCGGCGACTTGTCGGTGAGGTCGACGGCCGACGACAGGAGGAACGTGCCTTCGGACTTGAAGCGGCCGCGCAGGTTTTGAATGACGAAGATGTACCCGTCCGCCATCAATTCCTTGAGGGCGGGCGGTACGGCCGGCGGCGGCTGACTCGGCACACCGTAGGGCGTGCGCGTGATGAGGATCGGCAGCGCCTCGGTGTGGCCGACGGGGCGCATGATCGCCGTTTGCAGATGCGCGCCATCCCGCATCGGGACCATCACTTCTTCCAACGTGAAGATCGGGCCGGTCTGCTGCGCACCCAAGGCTGGCGCGGCGGCGACGGCTACTAGTGCTGCGCGGAGCAGTCGGCGCACGAGAATCCCTCCGGGAAAGTCGAGGTCCAAACGTATTCCGCGAGATGCGCGGCAGCCAGCAGCCCGGCCATCGCGAACATTAACCACATGGCCGCGCCAGAGAGATTTCAATCCTTCACATGAAACAAGTCAGAGGCCTCTAAACCGGTCACGCTGTCTCCGTGCCTTTCCGCCTAATCCGTGCTGTTGTCCGCGTCAAATGTTGTTTCGCCAGAAGGGTATATTGGCATGCAGGGCACGAACACACCCAGGCTCGAAAAGCAATAGACACGGATGAACAGCACGGAAACGCGCGGAAAGGCACGGAAACGGCGTGACCGGTGAGATCGGGGCTTGGGATTTCTCGCAAAGACAGGCCAAGTGAGATTCCACAAGCGGATTTTGACCGCGTAAACCCGAACGACGGGGCATTCGCGACGCGCTCTTGCGGCAGCTAAACTCCGAGATGCCGCGAAACCGTCTTCTTCTCGCAATCACGACGTCCGCGTGTATGATTGCGGTCGAGCCTGCGCCGTCGAACTCGCAGGCAACTGCTTCGCACGCCGTCGGTCCAAGCAGTACGCCGGAGTGGTGCGCCCGCCTTCCACGTCCGGAGTACGCGCACTTGGAGCGCGTTCCCACGCCGTCGGCGTGGTTCGAGGTGTATCGCGTCGATCCCGGCGTGTATGCCTTGTACGAGCCGCATCAGTGGCAGGAGGTCATCTCCTGGTTGATTGTCGGCACGCGTCAAGCGCTGCTCTTCGACACAGGCATGGGATTGCAGAACATCCAGGCCGTCGCGAGCTCGATCACCGCGCTGCCGATCGAGGTGCTGAACTCGCACACCCATCACGATCACGTCGGCGACAATTGGCGGTTCGAAAGCGTGCTCGGTATGGACGATCCGTTCACGAAGCGCAACGCGGCCGGAGTCGCGCATGCCGGCGTCGCCGACGAGGTGGCGCCGAAGTCGCTCTGTGGCGTACAGCCGGCGAGTCTCGATACCGCGGGCTATCGCGTCCGCGCGTTCCGCATCACGAGTGTCGTGCACGACGGCTCGCGCATCGACCTCGGCGGCCGCACGCTGGAGGTCTTGCACGTGCCCGGACACGCGCCCGACGCCATCGCGCTCCTCGATCGCGCGAATGGTCTCATCTTCACGGGTGACACGTTCTACGAAGGACCGATCTACGTTTTCGGCAAGGGCTCCGATCGCGTGGCATTCACTCGGTCGGCCGAGCGGCTCGCGGCGCTCGCGCCAAGTCTTCGAAAGGTCCTCGCATCGCACAATGTGGCGGTGTCTGACCCCGGGATGCTCGTGAAGCTGCGCGACGCGGCAAGAGCCGTCACAAACGGCACGGTGGCCGGAAAGCGCGATGGTGGTCTCGTCACCTACGCGTTCGACCGCTTCTCGCTCGTGCTTCCCCCCGATTGACGATGCCCAACCTCGGATGACTGATCTCATGCACACTGTGAACTGCCGCCAAGCGCCGCGCATCGTCGTGCTGCTCGCTCTCGCTCCGGCGATCGCGATTGCACAGGTGCGCTCCGCCAAATCCGTCCAGATTCCCGCCGGGTTTTCAGCGGTCCGCGAAGCCGATATTCGGCGCGACGTCGGCGAGATGGCGTCACCAGGGATGCGCGGCCGCGAAGGCGGAACGATCGACGAGATGCGTGCGTCGGCGTGGGTCGCCGAGCAGTATCGAAGAATCGGCCTCAAGCCGAAGGGGGACGACAGCACCTATTATCAGTGGTTCGACATGACCCGTACGCGCGTCTCGGTCACCGCGAGCTCGGCGAGCATCGGTGGCCGGGCGATGTCGCTGTTCGACGACATGATCCCGACCGCTGTTGTGCCGGTCACCGTTTCGGCACCCGTCTTATGGGTCGACAACCCGGCGGATAGTTCGGTCGACGTGCGCGGCAAGGTCGTGGCGACAATGGTGCTCGCGCCGGCGCCGGCATCGATCCGCGCCAATAGTTATACGTTCGCGTCACGCTACGCCGACGCCGCGATCAACGGCACCGTCCAACGCTTCGCCCGCCGCGGCGCGGCCGCCGTCATTCTCGTCGCCAACCCGACGGTTGATAGCGCATTCCGCGTTGTCCGGGATGCTCGCGTGCGCGGATCGTATGACGTGGACGACGCGATTCCGCGCAACGCGAACGGATCGAGGCGCATCGCACCACCGCCGACGGCGGGCAGCGGACCGACACCGGCGTTTCTCGTCCACGCGGCGATGCGCGACGCGCTGACCAAGCAACCGCAGGCGCAGCTCGACATTCGTCTCGAGCGGTTCACCGTGCCCTCCGTGAACGTGATCGGCATGGTGCGAGGCACCGACCCAAAGCTGCGGGACGAGTACGTCGTCTTCAGCTCGCATCAGGACGCGAACGGTGTTCGGTGGACGCTCGAGGGCGACTCGGTACACGCCGGCGCCGACGACAACGCGTCGGTCAGCGCGGCGATCCTCGCGGCGGCGAGGGCATTTGTGAAACAGCCGGCGAAGCGATCGGTGCTCTTCATCCACCATGGGTCGGAGGAGCGCGGACTGATCGGCTCCCGCTATCACGCGGCGCATCCCGTCGTGCCGATCTCGCGGATTGTCGCGGTGCTGAACGGCGACATGATCGGGCGCAATAACCCGGACTCCGCGGCCTTACTCGGCTCGCAGCCGCCGCACCGCAACTCGAGCGAGCTGGTGGCGATGGCTCTCAAGGCGAACGCGCTCACGGGCAAGTTCATCCTCG
>DATMHK010000290.1:0-26599 GCA_035554995.1 Gemmatimonadaceae bacterium | reverse complement strand
CGCGACGCGATAACGCGGCAGGCGCGCCAGATCGCGCGCCAGCGTGGGAGGATCGCAGCTCACGTAAATGATCGCTCGTGGCGTCTGTTGCGCGCTCTGCAACTCGGCGGTAACGCGCTCGTGCAGCCCGGTTCGCGGCGGATTGACGAGAACCAGGTCCACGGGCAGCAGCTCGGCGATCACGTCCTCGACACGCGCGGCGATCGCGCGTGATCCGTCTGGCAGCTCTGACGCGCAACGCGCCGAGGCATCGCGGTCGGCCTCCACGGCGGTGACGCGCGCGCCCGAACGTGCAAGGCGGACGGCCGTCGCGCCCGATCCGGCGTACGCATCGAGAACGGTCGCGGGTTTGTAGTCGCGCGCGCGATCGAGCACGAAATCGTGAAGGCGCGCACCCATCGCGGCGTTCACCTGCGCGAACGACGCGCCGGCGGCCGGTGCTCCGCGGCTGGCAACGAGCGACCGCGCGCGATGCGCCGGCCGCCACCAGAGCGCCGTCGCGCCGGGAACGGCTTCGAAGAAGGCAACACGGTCCGGCCAGGCATTGCCGCCTTCCATGACAACCGCGGATCCGTCGTCGAGAAGGCGCACGGAGCCCCGCAGCTCGTCGGCAACGGGAAAATGTCGGCGCGCTTCCATCACTTGGCGCCAGATCGTCAGGACCCGCTCGTCGGTGATCGGGCAATCGGCGAGCTGAAAGACATTCACCGGGTCATCGAACGGATGCAGGCCGATCGTCCAGCTTCCCGTTCGGTTGCGACGCATCCCGAGCGTGAGCTTGCGGCGATAGCGCCACTGCTCTTCGCTCGGCTCGATGTCCGGCGGCTCGACCTGGCGTCGGCCGATGCGCGCGAGCGAATCGCGGATGATGAGGCGCTTGGCTTCGAGCTGGGCGTCGTAGCGCACGTGTTGCAACTGACATCCGCCGCAGCGGTCGACGCGATAGTGATAGCAGACCGGATCTACCCGGTCGGGCGACGGCTCGATCAGCTCGCGAATCGTTCCGCGCGCGAAGCGCTTTCGCGTCTCGAGCTCAACGCGGAGCCGGTCGCCGCGCGCCGCGCGCGGAACGAACACGACGACGCCATCGGTTCGCCCGACACCATCGCCACCCGCCGCGATCGAATCGATAACGACTTCGGCCGTCGTCATCGCAGGGCCTCCAATCGCGCCGTGCGCGTCCACGCATCGGCGGCCGGCGCGGCCGCGCGTTCGCTCGCTCCACTGGTGGGCGATCCGTTCACGCGAGGCGCGTGCCGGTCGCTATCGGCGATCAACGCCGCGACCAGCGCGGCAAGGCGCGTCGTCTCGGCCGGCGCCTTGCGCGCGATCAACGAGTCGAGCCGCCGCTCGAGCCATTGAATCTCGATCGCGCCGGCGCGGAACTCTTCGTCTTCCATCACGCGAAGATGGAAGTCGCGCGACGACTCGATGCCGTCGATCGTGAGCTCGAGCAGCGCGCGATGCATGCGATCGATCGCGAGCTCCCGATTCGCCGCGTAGACGATCAGCTTTGCCAGCATCGGGTCGTAGTGCAGCCCGACCTCGGACCCTGTCTCGATCCCGCCATCCCACCGCACGCCGGGTCCCGATGGAACCCGCAGATAGTTGACGGTGCCGGTGGACGGCAAAAAGCCGTTCGCCGGATCCTCGCTCGTGATACGGCACTCGATCGCCCAACCGCGCGGCACGATGTCGTCCTGGCGAAACGAAAGCGGCTCTCCGGCAGCGACGCGGATCTGCCACTGCACCAGGTCGATTCCGGTGATGAACTCGGTCACCGGATGCTCGACCTGCAGCCGCGTGTTCATCTCGAGGAAGTAGAAGTTCCCGTCGCGATCGAGGAGGAACTCGCACGTGCCGGCGTTGACGTAGCCCGCGGCCTTCGCGGCGCGAACCGCCGTTTCACCCATGCGACGCCGCAGCTCGGGTGTGACCGCAACGCTCGGCGCTTCCTCGATCATCTTCTGGTGCCGACGCTGCACCGAGCACTCGCGCTCGAGCAACGACACCATGTTGCCGTGCGTGTCGCCGAGCACCTGGATCTCGACGTGGCGCGGACCGACGACGTATTTCTCGACGTACACCGCGTCATCGCCGAAGGCGTTCTTCGCCTCACGACGCGCGGCGTCGAGCGACGCGCTCATCTCGCCGGGCTCGCGCACGACGCGCATGCCCTTTCCGCCGCCTCCAGCGGCGGCTTTGAGCAGCACGGGGTACCCGAACTTTTCCGCGATTCCGTGCGCCTCGTCCGCGTCGCGCAACGCTTCGGTGGTCCCCGGAACAATCGGCACGTTTGCGGCGATCGCGAGTTGCCGCGCGGCCACCTTGCTGCCCATCGCGGCGATCGCCTCCGGCGGCGGACCGATGAACACGAGGCCAGCATCGCGCACGGCCTTGGCGAACCATTCACGCTCGGAGAGAAAGCCGTAGCCCGGGTGGATCGCCTCCGCTCCAGTCTCCTTCGCCGCCTCGATGATGCGGGCGCCGTTCAAATAGCTCTGCGACGACGGCGCGGGCCCGATGTGCACCGCCTCGTCTGCTTCTCGCACGTGCGGCGCGCGCGCGTCGGCGTCGCTGTACACCGCCACCGAGTGGATACCCATCTCGCGACAGGCGCGAATGACGCGCAGCGCGATCTCTCCCCGATTGGCGACCAGGATCTTCTTGAACATCGCGCGGCTCAGAGCGGAATGTTGCCGTGCTTCTTCGGCGGATTCCGGTCGCGCTTCGTCCGCAGCGTCTCGAGCGCGTCGATCAGGCGCGGGCGCGTGTCGCGCGGGTCGATGATGTCGTCCAGGTACCCGCGACCGGCCGCGATGTATGGATGGGCGAATTTGCCGCGATACTCCTCGATCTTGGCGTCCGTCGCCGCGGCCGGATCGCCGCTGTCATTGATCTCCTTGCGAAAGAGAATCTCGACCGCGCCCTTTGGTCCCATCACCGCGATCTCCGCGGACGGCCACGCGACGTTGAAATCGCCGCGAATGTGTTTGGACGACATGACGTCGTACGCTCCACCATACGCCTTGCGCGTGATCACGGTGAGCTTGGGGACGGTCGCTTCGCAGTAAGCGTAGAGCAGCTTGGCGCCGTGCTTGATGATGCCACCGTGCTCCTGCAGGATGCCGGGCAAGAAACCGGGGACGTCCTCGAACGTCACGAGAGGAATGTTGAACGCATCGCAAAACCGAATGAACCGCGCCGCCTTGAGCGACGCGCTGATGTCGAGGACCCCCGCGAGCACGGCGGGTTGATTGGCGACGACTCCCACGCTCGTCCCGCCGAGGTGGGCGAAGCCGCAGAGAATGTTCTGCGCGTAATCGCGCTGCACCTCGTAGAACACCCCGTCATCGACGACACGACGAATGACGTCGTGCATGTCGTACGGCTTGTTGGTGTTGTCCGGCACGACGTCGAGCAGCGCCTCGTCGCGGCGATCGCGCGGATCGGTGCCGCGGCCGCGCGGTGGATCGTCGATGTTGTTCTGCGGGATGAAACGAAAGATCTCACGAATCGCCGCGATACAGGCCGGCTCCGAGTCGTGCATGAAGTGCGCGACGCCCGAGGTGCCGGCATGCGTCTCCGCGCCGCCGAGCCGTTCCATCGTGACATCTTCATGCGTGACCGTCTTCACGACGTTGGGGCCGGTCACGAACATGTACGACGTGCCGCGCGTCATGAAGATGAAATCCGTGATCGCCGGCGAGTACACGGCCCCGCCCGCGCACGGCCCGAGGATCGCCGAGATTTGCGGGATGACGCCCGATGCGAGCGTGTTGCGCAAAAAAATCTCGGCGTAGCCGCCGAGGGAGACGACGCCTTCCTGAATGCGCGCGCCGCCGGAGTCGTTGAGCCCAATGACGGGCGCTCCGTTGCGCATAGCGAGATCCATGATCTTCACGATTTTCTCGGCGAACGCCTCCGACAGCGAGCCGCCGAAAACCGTGAAATCCTGCGAGAAGACGTAGACGAGGCGGCCGTCGATCCGGCCGTAGCCGGTGACCACGCCATCGCCGTAATACTTCTCCTGATCGAGTCCGAAATCGGTCGACCGATGCACGACGAAGCGATCGAGCTCGACGAACGAACCCTCGTCGAGGAGCAGGTCGAGACGCTCGCGCGCCGAGAGCTTTCCCTTCGCGTGCTGTGCCTTGACGCGTCGCTCGCCGCCTCCCTGCTCCGCCTCGGCAACACGCCGTTCGAGCAGGTCCAGCTTCTCACGCATGGTCATAGGCGTTCAACCTACCGGAAGCGTCGGAAAACACAAACCGATTGACAACCCGCGTCGCGGACGGCACTAGTCATTCGCCGCGCGGCTGTGCGCGCGCTCCTACCCGTCTCTCGGACATCTGTCGAATAATGCCCTCCCCCTCCCAACGCGAGCGCGTCAGGGTGACCGTCCGCGAGGCATCCGAGCTCCTCGCAAGTCTCCTCGCGCCGGATGCTCGACAGGGGATGCTCGAATCGGTTCGATCGCCCGACGGCGTTGTCGCCTCGCTCGCGCGGTTGCGACGCGCGATGCGTTCGCACGCATTTCCGGCAAATGGAGCGACGCAATCGCTGGCGCGTGTCGTTCAAGCGCTCGACCAGCGAACGAAGACCGAGGGATTCCACGTGCTCGAGAGCTGGGACTACGTCGGGCATAGGTTTGCCGAGCACATCGTCCCCGTTCTCATGCTGGATCGATGCGCGGCAGCGGGCGTAAATGAGCAACACGGCGATGCCATACTCTCCGTTCTGATCGATCAGTACTTCCTCTCCGTATTGGGGCTGTGCGTGGTTCGTGCGTGGGATGAACCTGATCCGAACGGCGTGTTCGACGACGTGACGCGCCTTCTCGGCATGCTCGGTGACTCGTCGCATCGGTTCGTCGACGACGCCGCTACGCTGTTGATATTGGCCGTCTCTCATTACCACCCGGAGGAGGCGGCATACGACACGCTCGTCGACCGCATCGCGACTCTCGACGACCATCACCGGTTGCACTTCGCCCTCGCCTGCGCACCGGTGTTGAGTGGACACTTCCGCTGGGGCCTGCGGTTCATGTACCGGCGCGACTTCGGCCGGCTTCGGGACGACAACGTGGTGGACTATCCGTGGCTGCTGCTCGCGATGCGCACACTCACCGAGGCGTATTGCCGCGCCAGCGACGGCTCGACGGATCGACGGGCAATCGTCGAAGGCTTGCTGAGCGGCGTGAGCGCCGATCCTTGGCTGTTCATTGGGGCTGCCCCACCCTGCCTGCGCGGCCGCGAACACGATCACGGGCTCGTTCGCGACGCCTTTCACCATCGTCGCAAAGAGATGCGCCGCGATTTCGAGGCAATGCGGCCATCGCCGAAAGCGTATTCGCCGCTTGGCTTCGAGGCCAACTTCCTTTGCAACGCCCTCGTGGCGATGGTCGCGACGGCGGTCGAACGGGGCGGGCCGCATCCGTCACTCAACGCGCTTCTCGCGACGGCACAAGCGCAGGCACAGGAATCCGAGGGAACCTTGGAGCAGTATGCGCGATCGCTGATGGATTTCGCGGCGGGAGGCACTGCTTCGGGCGCGCCGGCGCTCATCGTCTACGACCCGCTCGAAGCACAAAGCGCGTACAACCTGACGATGAAGGTGCTCAGCGACTGACGCCGGGCTCGGCCGAGGAAACCAACAGCGGGCGCTAACGTTATGATTGATCAGTCCCTTCCCGCCGCTACGCGCCCCCCGTCCGATTGAGAACGCGATGACCGATCCGCTCCGCGCACGAATAACCGCCGCCCTCGGCGCGCAGTACCGAATCGATGACGAAATCGGACGTGGCGGCATGTCCATCGTCTACCGCGCCCAGGATCTGCGGCTGAATCGGCACGTGGCGGTGAAGGTGTTGCCACCCGACCTCGCCCTCGACCAAGCCGTGCGGTCGCGGTTCCGTCGCGAGGCTCAGACGTCGGCTCAGTTGTCCCATCCGCACATCGTGCCCATCTACGACGTGGGCGAAGCGGACGGCGTGGTGTACTTCGTCATGGCGCTCGTCACCGGGGGCAACCTTGGTACCCATCTCGAGCTTCGGCCGCTGCGCGCGATCGAGGAGGTGCGCCGCGTCCTCTCCGAGGTCGCCGATGCGCTGGCTTACGCGCATCTCCGGGGCGTCATTCATCGCGACATCAAAGCCGACAACATCCTCCTCGAGTCGGAGGGGGGTCGGTGCATGGTGACCGACTTCGGCATCGCGCGGGCGATGGAGGGCGGCGCGCGGCTCACCCAAACCGGAATCGCGGTCGGCACGCCCACATACATGTCGCCGGAGCAGGCCGTCGGCGACCGGCACGTTGACGGACGAAGCGACATCTACTCTCTGGGTGTGGTGGGGTATCAGATGCTCACCGGTCGCGTGCCGTTCACGGCCGGCAATGCGATGGCGCTGTTGTTGAAGCACGTGAGCGAGCGACCGCAGCCGATCCTCGAGCTGCGACCGGAGACCCCGCGGCCACTCGCCGAGGCGGTCGAGCGCGCGCTGGCCAAGTCCGCGGATGCTCGCTGGCCGACGGCGGCGGCGTTTCGCGAAGCGTTGTTGTCGGGCGACGCCGCCGCGTGGCGCGCCGAACAGAAAGAGCCGGTGCGTTACGTCTCGCCGGTGCCGCGCGCTGGGCGTCGAGACGCCCAGGTTGTCGTGCGGCCCTCGTCGTCGCCAAACGCCCCCATTCTCGCTGGTACATCGTCGCCGCGGACGATCGAAATGGAAGCGGCGCATCTCACCACGCTCACGCCCGAGCAGAGAATGGATCTTCGCCTGTGGAACGGGCGAGTGAATCTGCTCGATCGAGTGAGGTTCGCTCGGCGATACGCGCTCATGACCGGCGTGATGACGTTCGTCGGCTTCGGCGCAATCGCCGGTGCCGCCGACGTGCCGCCGCTCGCGCTCTCTCCGATCGTGCCGCTCTACATGTGGTTCAAGGTCTGGCGCCGCAGTCAGTCGCTGCGGCTGGCCGGCCTACGGCTGCGACGCGTCTTCTTCTCACTGCGTTCGCGGCGGGCGTTCCCGGCGCCGGCGTCCACCGCCCTGCCGTCGGAGCGAGAGCTCGAGAAGCTCGCCACGCGCGTTATCCTCGACGGTCCCTTCGGCGACGTGATCCGTCGCGCGGCCGCCGATCGTGCCGCCATCGCCGAAATCGTCGGCAAGATGTCCAAGGACGATCGCTCGCTCGTCCCCGACATCAAGCCGACGGCGGACGCGCTCCTCGAGCGCGTCGTCGGACTCGCTCGCGCCATTCACAACATGGAGAATGACGTCGACACGGCGCAGCTGGCGGAGCTCAACGCCCGTATCGCGTCGTTGCGGGGCGACGCGAGCACACCGGAGGAGGAACGCCGAGTGGCGCTACTTCATCATCAGCGCGACACGCTCGATGAGCTTTCGCGGCGGCGCACTGCGATGACCAAGCAGATGGAAAGCGCCGCGCTCACACTCGGCAACCTGCGGCTCGATCTGATCAGGCTCCGATCGGCGGGATTTGGCTCGTCGATTCGAGAAGTCTCGTCAGCGACGCAGCAAGCGCGGGCGCTCTCGAACGAGATCGACACGTTCCTGGCCGCGGCCGAGGAGCTTCGCGAGCTCTAACCGCGAAAAGCTTTCACCAAAAACAAAGCGCCCTCGGAAATCCGAGGGCGCTTTTTCTTTCCTGTGAGTCGATCTACTCGACGTCGACGACCGACATGTCGACCGGCGGATAACCCATATCCGTCTCGGACTCCATCGGAATGATCTTCGACGGCGTCTCGGGACGCGGCGGTTGATCTTCTGGAATGTTCGTCACGCCGAGCACGATGCGACGGTGGATCGGATCGACTTCCAGCACGCGGAGGTCGAGGCGCATCGTCTCGTAGACGACGTCCGTCGGGCTGTTGACCGGCTTGCCCGTAACGGAGAGCTGTGAGAGCGGAACGAAGCCTTCGATATCGTTGCCGATGTCGACGACGACCCCCTTGTCCATCAGGCGAACGACCGTGCCCGTGAGCTCCATCCCGACGGGATAGTTCTCACCGATACGGAGCCACGGATCTTCCTCGGCCTGCTTGAGTCCGAGGCTGATGCGCTTGTTGTCGCTGTCGATGTTCAAGATCACGACGTCGACCGTGTCGCCCTTCTTCACGACTTCCGACGGATGCTGCACACGCTTCGTCCAGCTCATGTCGGAGATGTGAATCAGCCCGTCGATCCCCGGCTCGATCTCGACGAACGCGCCGAAGCTCGTGAGGTTCCGGACTTTCCCGTTGATGCGTGTACCGACCGGGTATCGGAGCGGCAGCACCATCCACGGATCCTGCTCCGTCTGCTTCATGCCGAGCGAGATCTTCTCTTCGTTCGGATCGACCTTGAGCACCACCGCTTCGATCGTCTCGCCGATGCTGACGAGCTTCGACGGGTGACGAACGTTGCGTGTCCAGCTCATCTCGCTGATGTGCACGAGACCTTCGATGCCCGGCTCGAGCTCGATGAATGCGCCGTAATTCGTGATCGACACGACCTTGCCCGCGACGCGCGTGCCGACCGGATACTTGTCCGCGACGTCCTTCCACGGATAGCTCTGGAGCTGCTTGAGACCGAGACTGATGCGCTCGCGCGTCCAGTCGATGTCAAGCACCTTGACCTCGAGCTCGGCACCGATCGTGACGAGCTCCGACGGATGCGAGATGCGGCCCCACGACATGTCCGTGATGTGGAGCAGGCCGTCGACGCCACCGAGATCGATGAACGCACCGAAGTCGGTGATGTTCTTGACGATGCCCTTCCGCACCTGATCCTTCTCGAGCTCCTTCATCAATTTTTCGCGCTTGCCCGCTCGCTCGTTCTCGAGGATCACTCGGCGAGAGACGACGATGTTGCGGCGGCGCTTATTGAGCTTAATGATCTTGAATTCGAACTTCTGGCCGAGCAGCTCGTCGATGTTCGGCACGCGACGAAGCGCGATCTGCGAACCCGGGAGGAACGCGTCGACGCCCATGAGATCGACGACCACGCCACCCTTGATCTTCTTGACGAGCGTGCCTTCCACCGGCTGATCGGTCTCATACGCGACGCGGATCTTCTCCCACACGCGCATGAAGTCGGCTTTCTTCTTCGACAGGACGACGGAGCCTTCCTGATCCTCGAGATGCTCGAGGAGGACTTCGACTTCGTCGCCCGGCTTGAGGTCGGGATGGTCCTTGAACTCCTCGAGCGGAACACTGCCCTCTGACTTAAAGCCGATGTCGAGGACGACCATGTTGTCGCGAATCTCGAGGACTTTGCTCTTCACGATCTCGCCCTCGTCGATCGACGCGAGCGTGCCGTTATAGAGCTCCATCATCGTCTCGTATTCTTCCGACGTGTATTCGTCGTCGTAGAGTTCGGGACGGCGGTTGGCGAGCGGGCGAAGCTGCGCGCGCTGCGCATCGCGCTTCTCGCGCTCCGAAAGCGTACCGGTTGCTGTGGCGGTTGAGGTTTCGAGCTCTGGCATACCGAAGTGAGTGTCTCCCGACTTATCGCGGAGGTTTAGGCTCGCCGCGAACGAGGTTGAATGGATACCAAATCAATCAATGTCTATGGCAAATGCCGCGAACCGTCAAAGATACCTGTGACCAAACTATTCGTCAACTGCAGAAGTCTTGTCAGGACGCCGAGTTACGGCCTTGGCGAGGGCCACGATACGCTCCACCTGGTCCTCCTGGGTCAAGTAGGTGGTGTCGATGAGGATCGCGTCGGTCGCCTGAACCGTCTGGGTCGCATCTTTCGCGTCGCGATGCACGATCGCATCGGTCTCCGCGGCAATTTCGTCTTCGGTCGGGTGCCGATCGAGCCGTTGAATGAGGCGGCGGCGCGCCCGCTCCCATGGGTCGGCGACGAGAAAGACCTTGAGCTCGGCGTCAGGGAACACGACGGTGCCGATGTCCCGCCCGTCGACGACCACGTCGCGCGCGCCGGCCGTTCGTCGCACGAGCTCGTTCACCCAGTCTCGAACCCGCGGCATCTTGGCGACGCGGGAGACGTGCTTGGTCACTTCGACGCTGCGTAGCGCGGCGTCGCAGGGAGCGCCATCGAGCAGCGGCGCGAACGCCCCTTCGGCGGGAACGAAGGTGACGCGATTGGCGGCCTGAAGCACCATCTCGTCGGTCCAGCGCTCCGCGTCGACACGTTCTTTCTGGTCGAGCTGAGCGGCGGTGGCCGCGCGGTAGAGTGAACCGGAATCGACGTGATGGAAGCCGAGACGCCGGGCGACCCACTGCGCCGTCGACGACTTCCCCGACGCCGCCGGGCCGTCGATCGCGATCACGACGTTCCGCTCGGTCACAATGAGATGACTCGTTCGAGGTCCGACCAGAAGTTCGGATAGGATACGGCGACGCAATCGCGATCATCGATGGCGATCGAGTTTCCACGCGCCGCGGAGAGAACGCCGAACGCCATCGCGAGGCGATGGTCGCCGTGCGTGAGAACGCGCCCCTCGAGCGGACGGCTGGAGCCGCGGATCAGCATTCCGTCAGGCAATTCCTCGGCGTCGGCGCCAATCGCGCGAAGATTGTCCACGACGGCAGTGATGCGGTCGCTTTCTTTGACGCGCAGCTCACCGGCGCCGGTGATCAACGTTTCGCCTTCGGCGCGTGTCGCGATGCAGGCGAGGAGCGGCAGCTCGTCGACCATCGACGGGACGCGCGCCCCTTCCACGACGCTGCCGTGCAGCTCGCCGGGTGAGACGATCAGGTCGGCAACGGGTTCACCGCCTTCCATGCGGCGATTCTCCTCGCGGACGTCGGCGCCGGCGAGACGCAGCTGATAGAAGAATCCCTTTCGCGTCTCGTTGACGCACACGTTCTCCAATCGCAGCGACCCCTCATCGGCGATCGCGGCGAGGCCGGCAAAGAAAGCCGCCGACGACGGATCTCCCGGCACGACGACGTCGGTCGCGTCCACGCGGTCCGAAGGATCGATGACGACCTGTTCGCCGTGTACCGTCAAGTGGGCTCCGCGCGCGGCGAGCATGCGCTCGGTGTGATCGCGGGTCTTCACCGGCTCGGTGACCTCCGCGCGTACTCCCGCGATCAGCGCCGCGAGGAGGATGGCGCTCTTGACCTGCGCGCTGGCGGTTTCGCTCGTCCAATCCACGGCATGGAGCTGACCGCCGCGAATGGTCATCGGCAGTCCACCGTGCTCCGGAAGCTCCACCGTGGCGCCCATCGCTTCGAGCGGGCGCGCCACACGGCGCATCGGACGGCGGCTCAAGCTCGCGTCGCCCACGAAGGTCGCCCGAATCGGCAGCGCGGCGACGACTCCGGCGACGAGACGCGTCGTCGTCCCGCTATTGCCGCAGTCCAGCGGTGCCGGCGGTTGGGAGAGCCCGCGCAGTCCGCTGCCGCGCACCACCATCTCGGGCGCCAGGTCGGGAATCTCGGCGCCGAGCGTGCGGAGCACGCTGGCGGTGGAATGGACGTCGGCCGACGGCAGAATTCCCCTGATGCGCGAGTCACCGTCCGCGATCGTGCCGAGAATGAGCGAACGATGCGAGATGGACTTGTCGCCGGGTACGCGGAGCGATCCATGAACGTTCATCGCAGCCACGACTCCAGCGTCGTCGCGAGGTCCGTCTTCTCGTCGCGATACTTGACGATGATCGGCGCCTGGAGGCTCAAGTGCTGCGCGGCGCCCCACCCGCTCGCGACGGCCCGCGCGCCGGGAACGACGACCGCGTTTTCAGGGATCTCTAACGGGCGCTCCGGCGACGCGCGATAGATCGTTTCGCGAACGAGGTCGAACACCGGAGTTCCGCGCGTAAGGACCGCTCCAGCCGCGAGGACGGCGCCGCGTCGCACGATCGTCCCCTCGTACACGCCGCAATTTCCGCCGACGAGGACGTCGTCCTCGATCACCACCGGCGCGGCGTTCACCGGCTCGAGGACGCCGCCGATCTGCGCCGCGGCGCTGACATGCACGCGCTCGCCGATCTGCGCGCACGACCCGACGAGCGCGTGCGAGTCGATCATCGTGCCGCTGCCGATATGCGCGCCGACGTTCACGTACATGGGTGGCATACACACGACACCCGGAGCGACGAATGCGCCGCGTCGTACGGACGACCCTCCCGGCACGATGCGAACGTTGTCGGTCGCGCGAAAGCGGCGGGGCGGGTACGTGTCCTTGTCCACGAAGTGCAGCGTCTCCCCAGACTCGGCGAGCTTTCCGACGCGAAAGCCGAGAAGAATTCCGCGCTTCACCCATGGCACGGCGCGCCAATCGTTGCCGTCGCATGATGCGGCCCGGACCTCTCCGCGCTCCAGTGCGTCGAGCAGCTCCTCGACGGCGAGGCCCGCCTCTTTTGGAAGCGGCTCGCCGGTGGGCACCCCGGCGTATCTCTCGATGCGCGTGCTCAGCTCGTCGACGTTCACCGCAACGCCTCGGCGGCTTGAAGGGCGGCACGCACCGCCCCGTTGTGCGCTTCCGCCATTGGCACGAGCGGAAGCCGGAGCTGATTCTGAATGCGACCCATCATGGCCAATCCGGCTTTCACGGGCAGCGGATTCGACTCGATGAACGCGGCGCGCATCCAGGCGAGCAGTTGGAAGTGCAGCGCCCTCGCGGCGTCGAACTCGCCCGCGCGCATCTTGTCGCACAATCGGGCCATCAGTCGCGGCGTCGCGTTCGAGATCACCGAGACGATGCCGTCGCCGCCGAGCGCCATCACGGGCAGCGTCATCTCATCGTCACCGGAGAGCACCGAGAAGCCGGACGGCCGGCCGTGAATGATGTCGGCGATCTGCGGCAACGAGCCCGAGGCCTCTTTCACCGCAACGATGCCGGGAATCGCAGCCATCTCGATCGTCGTCTTTGCCTCTACGTTGCTCCCCGTACGGCCGGGCACGTTGTAGATGACGATCGGCAGATCCACCGCCTCGGCAATTGCGCGGTAATGCGCGACGATGCCGCGCTGCGGCGGTTTGTTGTACATCGGCGACGTGTGCAACAGATGCGTCGCACCGGCGTCGCGCATCCGCATTGATAGCTCGATCGCCTTCTTGGTGTCGTTGCTGCCCGCGCCGGCAACGATAGGCACGCGACCGCGCGCCACCTCTACCGTGACGCGAACGACGCGCTCGTGCTCGTCCAGTGTCATCGTTGCCGCTTCACCAGTGCTGCCACATGGCACGAGGAAATGAATGCCTTCGGTGATCTGCCAGTCGACGAGTGCGCGGAGCGCGGCTTCGTCGACGGAACCGTCGCGGTTGAACGGCGTGACGAGCGCGGTTCCGCATCCGATCAAGCGTGTCGGCGTATCAGGCATTGCTCGAGGAGTCGAGGACGTCCTTCATCGTGAAAACGCCGCGCCGGCCGATCAGCCAGGCGGCCGCGACGAGCGCACCGTCGGCGAACACCCGGCGGTCGCGCGCGACATGCTGCAATCGCACTTGTTCGAACTGCGCGTCGAAAATGACTTCGTGAATGCCGGGAACCGACCCGACTCGCACACTCGTGATTGGAATCTCGCGCCCCCCCGCGGCGGCAGCCGCCTTGGCGAGCGTGAGTGCCGTTCCTGATGGCGCGTCCTTCTTCGCTGAGTGGTGAGTCTCGATCATGTGCGCGTCAAACCCGGGGGCAGCGGCGAACAACTCGGCGGCTCGGGCAAGGACTTGCTCGAAGATGTTCACCCCGAGTGAAAAGTTCGTCGCGGCGAGAAGCGCGCCATTCGATCGGTTCACGTCGCGCTGAACGTCGTCGAGATCGGCATACCAGCCGGTCGTGCCAACGACGACGGGACAACCAGCCGCAATGAGCGCACGGACGTTCGCGGGAGCGGCGTCGGGAACGGTGAACTCGACGGCAACATCCGCGCCCCCGAGCATGTCCTTCGTGAGGCCGGATTGCATCTCGGCATGATCGAGGCGCGCCGCCACTTCGAACCCGTGACTCGGCGCCAGATCCGCGATGGCCCGCCCCATCTTCCCCATCCCAACGATCGCCAAGCGTCGCGTCATGTGGCACTCCCGCCGAAGAAGGCCGCGTGCAATCGCTGCATCGCCGGCTTCACCTGGTCGTCGTCCACTACCATCGTGAGGTTGATGCCCGTTGCGCTGAGCGACAGCATGTGCACGCGCACGTCGCCGATCGCCTCCAATGCCCGCGACATGGCGTGGCCGCCTTGCGCGATCGCGCCGCCGACCACGGCCACGATCCCACGATTGCGCTCGAGCGTCACGTCGCCGAGCCGGCGGAGATCGCTGACGATCACGTCGATTTGAGAAGCGTCATCGACGGTGAGCGACACCGACACCTCCGACGTAGCGACGACGTCCACCGACGTGCGGTGACGCTCGAACACGTCGAACAGTTCGCGGAGAAAACCCTCCGTCAGCAACATGCGGGGCGAGCCGACCTTGATGAGCGTCACGTCGTTCTTGCCGGCGATCGCGGTGACGGAACGCTTCGGCGCCTCGAAGGTAATCTTGGTGCCCTTCCCGTCCGGACGGCGCGAGTTGAGCACATACACGGGGATCCCTAAGCGAACCGCGGGTGCGATCGTGTTCGGATGCAGGACCTTCGCGCCGAATGACGCCAATTCCGCGGCTTCGTCGAACGCGATCTGCTCGAGCACTCTCGCTCCGGGAACGACGCGCGGGTCGGCCGTCAGCATGCCGTCCACGTCGGTCCAGATCTCGATTACGTCCGCGCGCATCGCCGCCCCGAACAGCGACGCGCTGAAATCGCTGCCTCCACGCCCCAAGGTCGTCGTGATGCCGGTCCCCTGGCTGGATCCAATAAAGCCGCCGAGCACGGGTACCTTGCCCTCGCGCACCAACGGCAGCACCGAGCGTCGGCAAGCCTCGGCGATCGCCTCGGGCTGCGGCTCGGCACGCGTGAACGTGGCGTCGGTGATCATCACGGTGCACGCGTCGACGTGAACGGCGGGAATTCCCTGTTGCTGAAACGCGGCGACGCAGAGGAGCGACGACATCTTCTCGCCGAACGACGAGATGGCGTCGAAGCTCCGCGGCGTGAGGTCGCCAAGCGTCGCGAGGGCCTCGGCGAGATGCGCGAGCTCGTCGGCCATCGCGCTCAACTCGGCGACCGTTTCCGTGGCGCGCTCGCCCTCACCGAGAAGAAGCGTCGCCTGTTCCATGTGGCGGCTGCGCAGACTTTCGACGGCACCGAGCGCGCCGATGAGATGTCCCTTCGCGGCCTGCTCGGCGATCGCGATCAGCGCGTTCGTCACGCCGGCGAGCGCCGACACGACGACGACGGCTCCCTGGTCGGCGCGCGTTCCGACGATGCGCCCCGCTCGCGCGATCGCTTCGGCGTCGCCGACCGACGTGCCGCCGAACTTGAGGACGATCACAACCCGTCGAGCAGCCCGCGGCGCGCCATCAGCTCGGCGTTCAGCACCGAGGCGCCCGCGGCGCCACGAATTACGTTGTGCCCCATCGCGACGAACTTCACGTCGAAAACCGGATCGGGACGGATGCGCCCCACGGTCACCGTCATGCCGCCGCCGCGATCGACTTGTCGCCTGGGTTGTGGATGGTCGGGTGACGCGCTCACCTCGAGTGGATGCTCGGGTGCGCTGGGCAAGCCGCGCGCGACCTCGGCGCCCCGCCAACCGGCGATCGCGTCGCTCACCTCCTCCGGGCTCGCGCTACGCGAAAGCCCGACCGACATCACGACCGTGTGTCCGTGCTCGACGGGGACACGGTTGGCGTGCGCGCTCACGGGAAAGTCCGCGCTGTGCACCGTCGCACCGTCGCTCGTGCCGAGGAATTTGCGAACCTCGCCCTCGATCTTTGGCTCTTCGTCGCCGATGTACGGAATCACGTTGCCGAGGATGTCGAGCGACGCGACGCCAGGATAGCCGGCGCCGGAGATCGCCTGCATCGTGGCGACGACGAGCTTCGTGATACCGAACGTCTGGTGAATCGGCGCGAGAGGCAGCGCGGTAACGATGGCCGAGCAATTGCCATTCGCGACGATCGCGCCGTTCCACCCGCGCGCTTTTCGCTGCGCGGCAATGACGTCGAGATGTTCCGGATTTACCTCAGCGATGACGAGTGGGACGTCGGCCTCCATCCGGAAATTCTTGGCGTTGGTGAGCACGATCTTGCCAGCGCGCGCAAACGCCGGCTCGGCGGTCGCCGCGGCGCTCGAGTCGAGCGCGGAGAAGACGATGTTCGCCGAGATCTCCGAGGGATCACAGGCACGGACCGTCATTCCGGACACGCGCGAAGGCATCGCGTCGGCTCCGATCCAACGCGCGGCCTCGGCGTACGGCTTGCCGGCGGAGCGCTCGGAGGCCGCAATCTCCGTCAGCTCGAACCACGGATGACGCTCGAGCAGGCGGATGAACGCCTGCCCCACGGCTCCCGTCGCACCGAGCACGGCAACCTTGCGACGTTCGCCCCCCGGCGGGCCTTCTGGTCGTGTACTCATGTGGCGAGCAGGGCCTTCACGATCTTCTCATACGCACCGACCGCGCCGCGTAGCTCCTTGACGTCGATGTGCTCGTCCGGTGTATGCGCGACGTGAATCGAGCCGGGTCCGAACAACAGCGGCGTTCCCCATCGGCCGAGCAGCGGGATGTCCGAGGTGTACGCGACCGGCGCGATCTCGAATCCAGGAATCGTGTGAAAATGCTGTGGCGGGATGTGCGAGCCGAACTCGAGCTCGGCTTTTCCCTTCGCCCAGCGTTGCAGCGCCGAGCGCATCGGCGCGACATCGCTCACCAGCCGAAACATGACTTCGGCTTCGGCCAACGCCGGAACGATGTTGGCTTCGGTTCCGCCGTGGAGCGTGCCGACGTTGTACGTCGTCTCGCCGAGCACGTCGTCCTTTGGCAGCTCGATTTGACTCAGCGTCGGCAGTAACCCGAGCATTGGCGTGATGGCCGAGGCGCCGAGGTGCGGGTAAGCGGAATGCGCCGCGCGTCCAGTCGTCCGAACCGTGACGCGTAACGAGCCCTTGGCTCCGCTGGCAAGCTTGCTCTCTGTCGGTTCACCGTTGACGAGAAAGCGGCTGGTCGACGCCAACCGGTTCGCCGCGCGCGCGCCGTCGGACCCCTTCTCTTCACCGACGACGAACAGCAGATCGACGCGCTGTTCGCCGGCGTTGGCGAGTCGCTCGGCGGCAACCATCATCGCGGCGGCGATGCCTTTTGCGTCGCAGGCGCCGCGGCCGTAGAGCTTGTTGCCTTCGAGTTTCGGCGCGATGTAGGGCGGGACCGTGTCGAGGTGCGTCGAGAGGGTCACTCCGCCGCCGCTACGAAAAGCCCAGACGTTGGCGCGACCACGAGACACTTCCTGCAGCGTCACGTTCCACCCTCGGGCGACGAGCCACTTCGAGACGAAATCCACCGCCGCGCTTTCGGCGCCAGTGGAGGAATCGATCGTGAGGAGCTCCGCAGCCAACGCGACGACGTCGGTCATGCGGCAAAGCTAGCCGATCCGGTTAGCCCCTCACAGTTCTCCGGCGAGCACGCGGCGTCGCAGATCGAAGAACGCGGGATCGAGCTCGATGCCACGGGCAATCGCTTCGTCCTCGAGCGCGTCGAGCAGACGACGTTTGACCCGACGACCTTCCGCGCCGCCCGGAATCGTTTCCAACGTACGCGCGACCGCTGATGCACCGCCGAGGTACGCGGCGAACGAAACCGGCGGCGATCCGTTGGTGCGACCGATTGCGACGAACGACGCGGTGTCGGCAGGCTGAGTGATTGGGCCGGACAGCACCGCAACGCCGAGCACTTGAGACAGGCGCGAACCGAGGGCGCCGGTGAGCTCCGATTTTCCGGTCATGACGCGCCACAACTGTTGACGCGAAGTGCCGACGTACCGCGCGAGGTGCTGCTTTGACAGGCCGCGGTCGATGCGAAGCTTCTCGATCCGCTTGCCGAGCTCGGTGAACTCGGGAGCGCCCGCTGGCAGCTTCTCGGATTGGGCTTCCATTGACCGTCCCTGCAACAAATGCTACATTTGAATTACCGAACAGACCCCGAATTCAACGACATCTGTTACCGCTGAGATTAGGAGCGCAGGTGGGCAAAGTCAAGAAACGGGGCCGAGTTGGGAAGTCCAGAGCGAAGAAGCCTGGGCGGAAAAAGCATGCACCATCCGGTGCACGAGAGAAGGTCGTGGCGACTTTCAAAGTGCGGGAACTGGATCCCGTGGCGAAGTGCGGCTCCGGGACATCCGTTCGACGGCTGTTTCGCATCGACGAACATGTGGACGGTGCAGTGAGGCCGCACATGGTCTTTCTCGACCGGCATGGGTGGTACTGCGAGCACGGCCGCGATTGTCCCGCGGTATCGCAGGTCCGCACGACTAGTGATGGTGCACGAACACGTGGACCGACTAACAACGGAAGGATGAGAGCATGATTGCGAGACACGAGGCGACGGTAGAGAAGATGGACATCTGGGCACAGCTGTCGGCGCCACTCCCGACGGGAGTGATTGCGTGGCGGCAGGACGGTCGCGCGGTACAGCGCGACGGGAAGTACTTCGCGCGATTCGTTGCATACGTCGACGCGAACACGGTACGTGAGCGACTGGACAGCGTGGTGGCGGGCGAGTGGGATCTGACGCTCGAGCTGCTCCCCACTCTGACGTCGGACGACCATGACGAGTCGACCTGTTCGTTCAAGGCGCGCCTGCAGATCCTCGGCGTGATTCGCGAGGACGTCGGGACGGGCCGCGACTACAAGGCGGCGGCGACCGACGCGTTCAAGCGCGCCGCGGTCCGTTTCGGTATCGCGCACGAGTTGTACGCGTACGAGCAGAATTGGGTGCAGGTCGACGGCGACGGCAAATACGCCAAATCGCTGGAAGACCCGGCGGAAGCGTACGCCCGACGCGTGAGCCGGAGCTCGCAATCTGAGTGGTCAGTGGCGCGCGCCAGCGAGCTGGCTGACGTCGCCGACGAACCTCCCGCTGCGACGGGGCCACTGGCGAGCGACGAACCGAGTTGTCCGAAGTGCGGCGGGCGGATGTGGGACAACCGATTGTCGAAGCGCAATCCGAAAGCGCCGGACTTCAAGTGTCGCAATCGGTCGTGCGACGGCGTGATCTGGCCGTCACGTGTCGCGAGCGTTGCAGCCAAAGTCGAGCCGACGCTCGATGATTTCGACAGCACGAACGACATTCCGTTCTAGGCGACTCGGCGACTCGGCGACTCGGCGACTCGGCAACTCGGCAACTCGGCAAGTCGGCGGTCGCGAAACGGGAACGGGCCCTGGAACATCGGGGCTCGTTTCTTGTTCGTAGGGCTTATGTCAGAGGTCGCATCACTCGAGCGGTCGCGTATCCGGCGATTACGGCAAGGTATGAACCGAGAACGCTAATGGTGATGTAGCCGAGGGCGCGGAGCGTGGCGCTGCGTTCGACCAGCGTGAACGCGTCGAGCGCGAAAGTTGAAAACGTGGTAAAGCCGCCGCAGATACCGACCGTGAAAAACAGGAACCAGGCGTGCGTCGCGTTCGGAGGGGCGAAGTACCGGCCGAGGAAACCGAGAGCGAACGATCCGGTGACGTTCACGGCCGTCGTGCCCCACGGAAAATCGAGCGACGCCGGCGAAAGCCAAACGCCCGCGATCCCGTAACGGAGAAGCGAGCCGAGTGCTCCGCCGATCGCGACGGCGAGCCAGTTCATGCGGTGCCCTGACCGAGACTCGAACTGGCGCTCCCTTGCGGGAAACGGGGTTTAGGCTCTGCACTGCCCTTCTCCCAATCGGAGTCATCCGGGACCATGCGCGCAAGGATAACGATTTGGGTCGCTCTCGTCAGCCGGCAAAACGCGCCACATGCGCTATGCAAACGACGCCCGCGCCCGATGGGTCCGGCTGTGAGTGCATCCTCGAGAGGGGCGGCATCGCGGCGTTTTCGGAGTTTTCTAAAGACCCCGCGTACTCGGGCGCGAAGCTCGCCGCCAGTGTATGTTACAGATGCTGGTGTGTGGCCACTGCGCCACCTCCCCCTGGTCGAGCGGCCTGAATGGCCCGCCGACTCGAGAGCCTCTCGGTCCAGCTTTTCTTTGATCGTGAGCGCCTATGCCTCGAGTCGCAGAACGGACGGTCCTCATCGTCGAGCCGAATTCCGATGCCCGCGCGCAGCTTCGCGCGACGCTCGAAGCCAAAGGGTATTCCGTCACCGCCGTGAGCAGCGGCGATGAGGCGCTGTCCGTCGTCGGCAAGGCGCGGATCAGGCTCGTCGTCACGGAGTTGTACCTCGAAAATCGCAAAAGCCGCTGTCTGCTGAACGCGATCGCCGAGTCGTCGCCGTACGGGCGCACCAAGGTATTGGCGTACACGCGACACGGCCGTGCGAGGGACCGAGCGTGGGCCGTCGCCGCGGGAGCGGATGGTTACGTGCTCAAAAGGAACGGCGAGGCGCGATTGCTCGATGTCGCCGGCAGGCTGACCGCGGGTGGCCGATGAGCCGATTCCCCGCGGCATCCGCCCCCGTCGCGCGCGACGCAACGGAACTGGCCGACGCAGCCGACCTCCGCTCGGTGATCACGGCGGCGCTCGCTGCCTCACCGGTCGATGAGGATGCATTGCGGCGCGGGATCTGGACCTTCGTCGGCACCGAGCGTGATGCGGGCGCGTCTCCAGGTCAGGTCATCATGGCGCTGACCGATCTCGTCGACGAAGCTCCACCGGCGCCGGTCGCCGTCCAACGGGCGCGCTTGCGACGCGTGATTCTCTGGTGCGTCGAGGCGTACTTCGGCCAGTTAGGCGGCGACGTTCTCGGGCGAGAGGCCGACGCGTACGCGGATTTGCCGCGGCCGTCGTCCAACCGATGAGCGACGACCCGCGCGACGAACACCGCCGATTCGTGCGAGGCCCGCTCGCCACGCCATCGGAGATCGCGAGTGAGGATCCGGCGTATCCCGTCACCGACGCGGCCCGTCCGTCTGAAAGGTCGTTCTCCGATTGGCGCGAGCGGCTGGCGCGGAATCTCTCGCGCCGGAGCGACGGCCGATGGGAGCCGTTGACCTACGTTCACAGTGCGCGGCGGGACTCTGTCGGCGACGAGTGAGCGCGACGATCTCGTCATCGAGACCATCGTGATGGTCCGACGAAGCGTTACCTACGCGTGACGCTCGATGCGAACGCGCTGACGTCGGCTGGAACGGACACACTCGAGCGGCGCCCGATCAAGGGCGAGATGTTCGGTGCAGCGCGTCTTGGGTCACACGCCCAGAAACTGGCGCGCCGACACACCCTCGCGCCGACCGAGCGGACGAGATGGTTCCATCGCCGAGATCGCGGGCCGCTGATCGCCCGCCTCGATGCGACCGAGCGCGCGCTCACCACCGCGCGTGAGACGCTCGCCGCCGCCTCCACCGCGGGCGCGGACGTTGGCCCCGCGGGCGCATGGCTGCTCGACAATTTCTTCGTCGTCATGGAACAGCTCCCGGAGATCCGCGCGATGCTTCCGGCGGGCTACTACCAGGAGCTGCCGAAGCTCGCCGGCGACGGACCTCGCGCCGGGTATCCGCGGATCTACGACATCATTCTGGAGCTGATCGCCCACACTGATGGGCGCCTCGATGAAGCGAGCGTGTCCCTGACCCTCGCCGAGTATCAACAGGTGTCGGCGCTCACGTTGGGCGAGCTGTGGGCCGTTCCGGCGATGCTGCGCATGGGCTATCTCGAGAACGTCAGACGCATGGCGCACCGTGCGTCGCGCGACGTCGCCGACCGGGCCCTGGCGGATGCTTGGGTGTCGCGACTCATCGCCGCGAGTCCGTCGGACGGTGACGATCTCGCGAGCTTCGTGCATCACAGTCCGCACCTCACTCCGGCGTTTCTCACCAGGTTTCTCCAGCAGATTCGCAGCCGGCGATCCGACTTCACGCCGCTGCTGTGGCTCGAGCAGTGGCTCGCCGAAGACGTCATGACGGTGGAGGACGCCGCACAACGCTCGTCGCAAGAGCTCGCGCTGACACAACTCGTGATGGCCAACTCCATCGCGAGCCTGCGCTTGGTGACCAACATCGATTGGACGACGGTGGTGGAGGCGGCGAGCACGGTGGAGGTGAGGCTGCGCGAGGACCCCGCGCACGCCTACGCGGGCATGACGCGCGCGACGCGCGACGCGTACCGCCACGCTGTAGAACGGATCGCCAAGGGCTCGGCGCTCAGCGAGGGCGACGTCGCCCTCGAAGCCGTTCGCGCCGCGCGCGCGACGACCACGGAGAATGGCGCGGACGCCCGCCGTTATCACGTTGGCCACTACCTGATTGGGGAAGGACGGCGCGAATTCGAGCGTGCCTGCGGATTGCGGACGACGCTTGCCACGCGCATGCGAGAATCCGTCCTCACGCATCCCGCCCCGTCGTACTTCGGCGCCGTGGTGGTCGTGTTCGTACTGATTCTTGCCGCGTTGCTCACGCCGCTGTGGGTCGCGACGCCGGGCGGCGGCGCGGCGTGGCTGGTGCTCGCGGCATTGTTCGCGGCGTTTCCCGCCGCGGATGCGGCGGTCGCGATCGTGCATCAGGTCGTCAACCTCGTGATTCCCGCGTCGCGTCTGCCGCGACTCGATTACGCGGACGCCGTTCCCGCGCAGCATCGGACAGTCGTCGTCGTGCCCTTGCTGTTGGGGAGCGCCGAGGCGGTGACGCGGGCGCTCGATCACATCGAAGTCCAATTCCTCGCCAATCGCGACCGCGAGATCCGGTTCGCGTTGCTCGGCGACTTTCTCGACGCGGCAACCGAGCACACGCCCGAGGATGCGGCAATCGTCGACGCGGCGGTCGCCGGGATCCGAGTGTTGAACGAAGCGTATCGCGGCGACTCGGACGCGCCGTTCTACCTGCTGCAGCGCTCGCGCCGATGGAACGCCGCGGATTCGATCTGGATGGGCTGGGAGCGGAAGCGCGGAAAGCTCGTGGAATTCAACGCCTTCATTCGCGGCGCCGCCGATGGAGCCTTTGCGATCGCCGAAGGCGACGTCTCGTGGCTACGGAGCGTCCGGTATGTCATCACGCTGGACGCCGACACGATGCTCCCGCGATCCGCCGCGGCGGCGTTGATTGGAACGATCGCCCACCCGCTGAATCGTGCCGTTTATGATCCGGCGCGCGGCCGCGTCGTGCGCGGCTACGGCATTCTGCAACCGCGCGTGAGCGTCTCGCTTCCCAGCGCCGGTGAGTCGCGATTCGCCGCGATCTATTCGGGGCATCCGGGCGTCGATCCGTACACGACGGCCGTGTCGGATGTCTACCAGGATCTGTTCGGCGAGGGCACGTTCACCGGCAAGGGGATCTACGAGGTCGACATCGTTCGGCGCGCGACCGACGGCCGGTTCCCCGACAACAGCCTGCTCAGCCACGATCTCCTCGAGGGAACGTTCGCGCGCGCCGGCCTTGTCACCGACGTCGAGGTGTTCGACGACTACCCGACGCGGTACCTCACGTCGAGCCGGCGCGCCCATCGATGGATGCGCGGAGACTGGCAGCTCCTTCGCTGGCTGACGCCGCGCGTCCCCGGGCGCAAGGGCGCCAACCGCGATCCGCTCTCGGCGCTTTCGCGCTGGAAGATCGCCGACAACCTTCGCCGCAGCACGACGCCGATCGCGCTCCTCCTCTGGCTCTTCGCCGGCTTGACGGTACTCCCCGGATCCTGGGCGGCCTGGACGGCCGCGGTCCTTGTGGCATTCGCGACGCCATGGATTGCCCCGCTAGTGTTCGCGGCAGCTCGACCACCGCGCGATCAAGCGTGGGGGCCGTACTACAGAGCGATCGCGCGCGATGCGTCGCGCGTTCTGCAACAGCTCGCGTTGGCGGTGGTGCTGCTGCCTGATCAAGCGCTGCTGGCAACGGACGCGATCGTGCGGACCGTGATCCGTGTGCGCTGGACGCGCCGTGGCATGCTCGAGTGGCAAACCGCTTCGCACGCCGAAGCGACGACGGGCCATGGCCGGCGCTCCGTCTGGCGCCGAATGTGGCCGTCGGTGCTACTCGGCGCCGGCATCATGGCCGTCGTTGCCTGGGTGAACGCCAGCCCGGCCGCCAATCAATTGTCGGCCGCGGCCGCATGGACCGTGCTCGCCTCCGTGTGGCTTCTCGTGCCGGAAGTCGCGCTAGCGCTGAGCGCACCGGTCCGTCGGCGGTCCCTCATGCTCGACGTCGACGAGCGCGCGGCGGCGCTGCGCTACGCTCTGCGTCACTGGAGATACTTCGATCGGTTCGTCACCGCGGAAACGCACTGGCTCGCGCCGGACAACTTTCAGGAGACGCCCGACCCGCTGATCGCATCGCGCACGTCGCCGACTAACATCGGGTTGCAGCTCCTCGCGACGGTGTCGGCCGCCGATCTTGGATTTCTGACCCGCGGCGAGACGATCGATCGCCTCGAGCACGCGTTCGACGCCATGGACCGGATGCCCCGAGTTCAGGGCCATTTCTTCAACTGGTACAGCCTGGCCGATCTGACGGTGCTCGACCCGCCGTACGTCTCGACGGTGGACTCGGGCAACCTCGCGGGCCATCTCGTCGCGCTCGCTCAGGGATGTCTGGAGATGGCCGGCGCGCCGGTCGATGATGGGCGCGT
The DNA here is from genome assembly GCA_035554995.1 of Gemmatimonadaceae bacterium. Classification (GTDB taxonomy): domain Bacteria; phylum Gemmatimonadota; class Gemmatimonadetes; order Gemmatimonadales; family Gemmatimonadaceae; genus JAQBQB01. The sequence goes on along the minus strand of DATMHK010000290.1, from coordinate 2,053 downwards.
CTGGGCGGCGATTGAAACGGAGATGGGTCCTCGCGTGAACCCCAGCGCGGGGGAGGGCGGCACCTGGGTTGGGGAACGTCTTCTCGAGTATCAATCGGCCCTTCTCGAGCTTCGCCACCGAGCCGCGACCAACGATCCCGACGTTGCGGCGGCGACGCTCTGGGGACGGCACCGTCTCCAAGCCACTGCCGACGAGCTCTCGCGCCTCGATCTCGATGCCGAATGCGACGCTTCGACTTCACTTCGCGAGATAGCGTCGTCGTCGGTGGTCGCGGCGGCGCTCGTTGCGCGCCTCGATGCATTGGCGGTCAAGGCGCGTGAGATGGCGGCGGCAATGGACTTCCGACTCGTCTATGACGAGCGCCGCCGGTTGTTCTCGATCGGCTACAACGCGCGTTCCGCCACGCGTGACGAAGCGTCGTACGATCTGCTCGCGTCGGAGTCGCGCCTGGCCAGCTTCATGGCGATCGCGAAAGACGACGTGCCGGTCGAGCACTGGTTCCACCTGGGGCGATCGCTCACCGTCGCCGACGGCGCGACGGCGCTCGCGTCGTGGAGCGGGACGATGTTCGAGTATCTCATGCCGCTGCTCGTCATGCCGGCCAGGCCGAACTCGCTGCTCGACCAGACGTGTCACGCGGCGGTGCAACGGCACGTGGCGTATGCCGGCACGCGCGGCGTTCCCTGGGGAATTTCCGAGTCGGCGTACAATCTTCGCGACCGGCACGGTACCTACCAGTACCGCGCCTTCGGAGTGCCCGACCTGGCCCTCAAACGAGGCCTCGCGTCCGATCTCGTCGTCGCGCCGTATGCGACCTCTCTCGCGCTGGCCGTCGACGCCCATGAAGCATTGAGCAATTTCGCGGCGCTCGAGGCGCGCGGAGCACTCGGCCCGTACGGCTTCTACGACGCGCTGGACTACACGCGGTGTGATGAGGATCAGCGCGCTGTGGTCGTCCGAACGCACATGGCGCACCATGTCGGGATGAGTTTGGTCGCGTTCGACAACGCGCTGAGCATCGGCGCAGCGGAGAATCAAGGCGTCTGGCAGCGCCGATTCATGGCCGACGCCGCGGTTCGGGCAACGGCACTGTTGCTCGACGAGCGCATTCCGCGCCGCTACGTCCCGCGTCCCGCGCAGTCCGATGCGCCGGTTGCGATGCCGGCGGCCGCTCCGGCGACGCGTATCGCGGTGCACGAGGTCAGCACACCGCACACACCAGAGCCTCACGTCGCGCTGCTCGGCGGGGCCGGCTACAGCGTACTGCTCACGAATGCGGGGAGCGGGTACAGCAGAGCCGGTGGGGTCGATGTCCTTCGGTGGCGCGCCGACGGAACACGTGACGATACGGGTCATTGGATCTACATCAAGGATCTCACTGCCGACGCGATGTGGTCGGCGGCGTACCAGCCGACCTGCGCGACTCCCGTGTCGTATCGGGCGACGTTCTCTGCCGACCGCGTCGTCTTTGCGCGGCGCGACGGCGCGGTCGATACGCATACCGAAATCGTCGTCGTCGCCAGCGAGCAGGCCGAGGTGCGTCGTGTAACGCTCGTCAACCGGTCGCGCGTGAGGCGCGAGATCGAGCTGACGAGCTACGGTGAGGTCGTGCTCTGTCCCGCCGACGCGGACCGAGCGCATCCGGCGTTCCAGAAGCTGTTCGTAGAAACCGAACGCATCGATGATGGCGCGTTACTCGCCAGCCGTCGGCCGCGTTCCGCGGGTGAAGCGTGGCCGTGGTGCGTCCACGTCGTCGCGGCCGGCCCAGATCGCCTCGGCGAGATAACCTGTGAAACGGATCGCGCCCGTTTCCTCGGACGCGGAAGAACCGCTCGTGCGCCGCGCGCGCTCGATAGCGATGGCGCGCTGTCAGGAACCGCCGGCGCCGTGCTGGATCCCATCGTCGCCCTGCGTGTGCGGGTACGAATCGAGCCGGGCCGCTCGGCGGCGGTCGCGTTCACCACCGCCGTCGCCGCGACGCGCGAAGCGGCGCTTCAGATAGCCGATCGGTATCGCGACGGCGTCGCCGGGGATCGCGCGTTGAACTTGGCG
>DATMHK010000289.1:0-23688 GCA_035554995.1 Gemmatimonadaceae bacterium | reverse complement strand
CCAGTCGCCCGCCGTCCGTCTCCCATCGCCCATCGCCCATCGCCCATCGCCCATCGCCCGAGTTTTCTTGCTCTTCTGCCGGAGCAGTCTTTGCCAGTTCGTGATGATCATCGGCCGCGGCTCCGACCGCTCGTCACGCTTGAGCATTAAAAAGTCGCCGTTGGGAAACACGTCGTACTGCACGGCCTTGCCTTCGCGGCGATACGTGTCGGCAAACAACGAGTCGCGTTTCACGACGGATAGCTCCGGCGTCGCGGCGATCGTCGCCACCATGAGCCGACTGGGAGATCGATAATAGAGAGTGCGGCTGTCGCGGGCCCACACCGGCTCCGCGCCGCCACCGGCCGAGACCTGGATTCGTCCACCACTCCCGGCTAACGGCCGGATATAGGTCTCGAACTGGCCCGTCTCGTCGCTGCCATACGCGACGAGCTTTCCGTCGGGGGAGATGCGAGGTGTCTCTTCGTCGGCGCCGGTCGCGACGAACGGCTTAAAGACGTTTGGAGAATCGAGCGACGCGATCTCGAGGTCGCCCGGCCCATTGTAGCCGCGAAGTCGCACGACGAGCGACGTGTGCGGCGGACCGAGCGAGCCGTCCTCCGGGTTCGCTGAAACCGCGGCCGTCAGGTTTTCGGAAGGCGAGCTCAAATCCCACGGAACGCGAGCGACGCGCAACGCTCCCAAGCTACTTCCACCGCCGCCCGCGCCCGTGGCGGACAAGTACTCGACCATGCGGCCGTCTGTGCTCCAGCCAAGAGGTCGGATTCCACTGAAATTGTTCGTAAGCCGCGAGAATGCTCTGGACGCGACGTCGTAGAGCCACACGTCGAACGAGCCGTCGCCGGTTCCAATCTCTACCGCAATGCGCTTTCCGTCCGGCGAAACGCGCGGCCAGCTGAAGAATCGCGCGTCGCCGATCGCGCGCTCGACACCTTGGCGATCGACCACGACCATTTGCAGCTTGCTGCCGAGCGCACCTCCGATGAATGCGATCGTCCCATCATCGGCGGCATAAAGTTCGAGTGCGCCGAAGTAATTGCTCACACCGTCGAGGATCTGAACCGCCGGTCCGGTCAGTCGATGTCGCGACGCTGAAAATGGCGCCGCGAACACCGCACTCCCTCGAGCGAAAATGACGTAGCCTGGAGCAACGTATCGTGGTGACACACCGGCTACGCCCAGGTCGGTCACCTTGCCGCTCTTCAGGTCGAACACCCCCAGATAGTCGTCGTTGCGGGCGGTGCCCCTGGAAATCGTGACCAGCGATGCGCCGCCCCCGGGAAGAAACGAGGAGTTCCTGAAGCGCCCTTGCCCCTTGCTCGAATCAGGCGTCGCGACGAGCTGTGGCGCGCCGCCGCTCGCCGACAACTTCCACAACTTGCCTGACCGAGTGTACAAGATTTCATCAGCGCCACTCCACTCGGCCGTCCCCCCCGCCGAATCGGTGAGCACGACCGGCGTCCCTCCGGCAAGCGGAACTCGCTTGAGCTTTCCATCATGGACGAGAAGCCAGCGTCCGTCCGGTGAGAATCCAAAGAGAGCGGCGTTTTCCGTCCCGGCGACCCGTCGCGCGCTCGTGTCTCCGATCGATCGGACGAAAACCGATGTCCCTCCGGTGCCGCCGCCGACATACGCCAGTTGGGAACCGTCGTGCGACAGCGCGAGCCGGGCCCCTGCCCTCTCAAAATCAACGTGCACTCCGGTCGGCAGGTTCAGCGCGAACATCCCGGTGTTCTCCGGACGCTCGGTCCCAGCCCGGCTGACGACGGCCGCAGCGACCGCCGCGGCCGCAATCGCCCATGGAGTCACCAGAAGAATCAGCCGCCCGGGCGAACTGACCTTGGGCTGTGCGACGGACGCTGCCGTTTGAACGGGCAGGTGCGCCGGGACCGTGTGCCCCGTGAGAGCATTAGCAAACTCGAATGCCGTGGGGAAGCGATCGGCAGGAAGTTTGGCGAGCGCGATCTCGACGGCCAGCTCGATGTGCTCGGGCACCGTGTCGCGCGTCACGCGCACGGGTCGCGGCTTCTCCGTCATCAGCCGGGCAATGATCGCCTGCGCCGTACTTCCGACGTGCGGCGGCTCGCCGGTGAGCATCTCATATAGCACGGCGCCGAGCGAGTAGATATCCGTCCGGCCGTCGATCGCGCGGTCGCCGGTGGCCTGCTCGGGCGACATGTACTGTGGCGTCCCGAGCGACAAACCGGTCTGTGTCACCCGCTGCCCGCCGGCGTTGGACACGGCCAGCGCAATGCCGAAATCAGCGATGACCGGTTGCCCGGCCTGAAGAAGGATGTTCTCGGGCTTGAGGTCGCGGTGGATGACACCATGCTGGTGCGCGTAGCCGAGCGCATTCGCGACGGCGACGGCGATCCGCACCGCCTCGTCGACGCGCAACTGCTTCTCGCGGTCGAGCCGCGCCCGAAGCGACTCGCCCTCGACGTACGGCATGACGTAGTAGAGCAACCCGTCCGCTTCGCCCGAATCGAAGAGCGGCAGGAGGTTCGGGTGCTGCAGGTTTGCCGTGACGCGGATCTCGCTCAGGAACCGCTCGGCGCCCAACACCGCACCGAGCTCCGGATCCAGAACCTTGAGGGCGACCTCGCGTTGGTGCTTGAGGTCGCGGGCGAGAAAGACGGTCGCCATTCCCCCGCGGCCGAGTTCGCGCTCGAGGGTGTAGCGGCCAGCTAACGACGTCGCTAACTGTTCGCGGACCATGCAGGCGTTGGGTGGATGCCAACCGTCCCGGACTTGAGCGCCGCTAAAGTAGGTCCGGGAAGCGGAGATGTCCAACGCGCCACTCTACGGAGTCCGGCAAACGACTCCGGGCCCAGTAATGGCGAAGCGGTCAGGTGGCGCGGCGACCACGAAGGCATCGCGAAAAGACGACAGTGTGTCCGTCTATTGATATCGGTCGGGCGATGATCGGCACGCAGAGCGCTTGGTTGTCGTCGAAGCCGTGAAGAGATAACGTCTCGAACCCACCAACACGAGGTCAATCGCGTGCGGTTGTCTCTGTCGGCTGTCTCTCCGCTTCACCGGATGGCAGGCATCCTGGCAGTTTCCGGTTTTCTCTTCACAGGCTTGGGATGTGCGGGACAGGCGTACCTCCGCAACACGGGCGCGCGAAACGTCGCTGAGGCAGACTATCGTGCTCCGATCATGCGGGTGGAGGCCGCGCATGGAAAGGGCTACTACCTCGCGAATGCCAATCGGGATTCGGGCGCGCTCTACGGGCGCCCGCGCCAATATCTCCTGGTAGACGTCGGGTACGCGAACGCCATTGCGGCGCTGTCGAACAAGCCGTTGACTCGCGATCAGCTCACGCCGTACGGGGCGTGCAACGATTCGGCGCCGGCCATCCCTGGGCCGATCGATTGGCGTTGTCAGCGAACGCTGCAACTCACCATACCGGTCGCGTTCTATCTGTTCTGGGATCCGTTCACGACGAACGCTCCGATCATCAACACCGACTACACCTTCGGCTTTGATCTCAGCGGACGTATCGGTTTGTGGCGCGGCACGGAGCAGCGGGCGGGTATTTACTGGGGTCACATCAGCACGCACATCGGCGACGAATACACCATCTCGGCCCGGTCGATTCCCGGCGCAAGATTTCCGCGCGTGAATGTCTCGTACTTTCCCTGGAGAACGAACCTCGGGAATCGGTGGTACTTCGGTGACGGCGTGCGTGGTTCCTCCGCTCGCTCGTACGTCCAGCTCGCGGGCATGATCGAAGGGTCCTGCCTTCGGCAGTGCAGCGATACCGGCTACTACAGCACTGATCCCTCGGAAACGGCCGGCGTGACGGTTCCGATCATCGGCAACGGCGCCGAGTGGACGGTGACAGCCGATTGGCGAAAGTTGGTCGTCTGGCAGAAGAACGTTCCGATCAACGAGACGAGCTTCGAGCCGGCAAGCTGGAATATTGGTTTCCTGATCGGGTCGCGCCGGGTGTTCCCGTATTTGAATCCCGAGGCGGATCGTCGGTACGCACTCGCGACCAACTTCACCGTCGGCTACCAGTTTCCTTTTGCGCGCGGAATCGGGGTTGGTCACGCCGAGCTCTATGCGCGCGCGTACCAAGGCCCGAATCCGTATGGGCAACTTCGCAATCAGCGCGACTTTTACCTCTACGGAGCCGGAGTGAAGTTCCTGCCGTAGCCGCGGCGTTGAGGGATCACTAATAACGAGGTGACTCAATGGCTGTACTCTTTCACGCCGCGCTCGAGGTGCTCAGCCTGGCGTCCGACTACGATGGCGATGCCGCGGGGGCCATTTCGCTCATTCGGAACTTCAACACGATCTTCGGCCCGCCGACGGCCGCGGAACTTCAGATCGCGAACGACAACACCGCGTTCTTCGTCTACGCGATGGCGATTATCGAGCATTCCATTCGAACGCAATCCAATCCGACGTCGGCGGCGGCCCTAAATCAGAGCCGACAGGAGATACTCGACTGGGCGCAGCAGCGGCCGGAGAACATTGCGCTCGTAGCACTCAGTCTGTCGTCGGTTCCGGGCAACCCGGGCCCCTGAGATCAACCTTCATCGTGAAGCCGTAGCAACCACCGCGGCCCGACCACCGCCTTTTCCTCGATGAAATCACGAGGGAGCGCACCATGAGTACGCCGTTCTTTGTGCCGCAGCCGACGAGACGTTCGGAAGACGACCGAACGACGTCAAAGCGCCGATTCGAACCGTACGAGGCGCCAGGCCCCGTGACGCTCGGCAAGCCTGCAAAGCCTGTCCGCGCTCTCGCTTTTTCGGGCGGTTTGTTCGACACGGCGATGCAACTCGGCGTAGCACACGCACTGCTCGTTAGTCGCGCAGAGCCACCGGAAATCATCGTTGGTGTCTCCACGGGAGCGGTCAACGCCGTGGCGCTGGCGGAAATTCTCCAAGCCGGAGTCGACAAGCCGACTGACCAGCCTCGGTTGGAGGCGCAGGTGGCGCGCTTCCGAGAGATCCTCGAGGCCTATCGTGAAGCCCGAGACGAAATACGCAATGCGGTGCTACCGGACATCTATCAGGTCGACGCTCGCCGGCCGCTCAAGCCCACGGATCTCCCAATACACAGCGAGGAGGAGCGACAGAAGCGGGCGCGGGCCGCGGGGTCGCGCGCTGGTCTCATTCAGCTGACCAATGATCTCCTGCGGATCGACGTCAGCATGGGGGCGATTACGCGAGGTGTCCGCGCCCTGCTGGGACTTCGAGCGGCCTGCGAGCAGCGAAAGCTGGTGAACCGGATCGGCGCGTATGTCGTGGAAGCGTATCGATTGTGGCTGGTGATTTTCTGGAACATTGGGAAGCTAGCGCTGATTGGAGCGCCGTTGTTCAGCGCGGTCTTCGCTCCGATGTTCGACTGGCTGGCCAGACTCCCCAAAGCGGTTGTCTCTCTGCTTGATCGCGGCTGGGTGAAGCGGACCGGCCTCGCCGAGATTGTAGACCGAGTAAGAAGGTCTCTTTCGGAGCGTGGAACGGGCCGCGACGAAGGCAGCACTGCAGGAGGGCTTGTTTTTCGGTCGAAGTGGGTGGGCCGTTACGTCAGAGCAACGGTCCGATGGCTGTTTGGCTTTACGATTCTTTCGCCTATTTCTGTGGCACCGCCGGCCGTCGCCGTTGGTTTGCTTGCGGCGCTCGCGGACAGCCTCGCAGATTCGTTTCCCGCGAGCAATCCGAGAACTACACCTCTCGCAGCCCATGCGCTCAGCTGGTTCCATTGGCACTCGCTCCTGGTTCAGTCGAGTGCAGTCGCTGGCTTCTCACTGGTGTATCTAGGGCTGTTCTATCTGCTCCTGCGTTGGGTTGGGCTCGATCGCATTCTGGCCGTGTATCGCATCGACGACGGGCTTTTCGATCCTCACGCCATTCGCAACTGGTTCGTCAGGATCTTCGATCCCGACTACTACGGCCGCGTTCCAATGGCCGACGTGGTCGAGGCGGCAATATCCCAAGGCAAAGCCAAGGATGGCACGCGATCCCCCAAACGTCTCGAGGAGTATTCTCAGAGCTCGCCACAGATATACGTGCGGCCCATGGCGGCCAATCTTCAGACCACTGAGCTCGAGGTTCTTGATGGCGAGGCCCAGGTAGTCGACGCGCTGCTCGCCTCGACGGCGTATCCCCCGTTCTTCGAAGCGCAGAAATGCGGGCATTCATGGTACATCGATGGCTCCGTCGTCGCACACGAGCCGATCCGGGCACTCGTCAGTCATCTGACAACGCGAATCAATCACGACTCGACATGCCTCGACGTGTATCCCGTATCGTCCATTCCACTGGCGAACACGGAATTGGGTGGCGGGCGAGAGACGTATTCCGGGATCATCGACATTGCGAAGCGCGCGCGTGAGCTCGAGAACTTTCGCGACGCGACGCTGGATCGACGGATGACAACACTGGTCTCACAGACACTGCCAGGCACCAAAGCGGTTTGGTGGTCCGGACGGGACACGGGGCAACCGGCGACGGGCAAGCGTTATTTGCGGGCGAATGTATTCCCGATCGATGTAAACGGATCTAAGTCCGTCGACTCGCGATTGGCGGAGGCCCCTACAATCGAGGACCGGCGCCAGGTGATCGCCGAAGCAGTTGCCGACGGTTGTCGGTCGTCTCTCGAAGTGATGCTTCACCAAGACATCGCGTCGCTGCCCGGGAAAAGCGTATCGTGTCGCGCTCTCATATCCGAGCGTGTCGACAAACGCTTTCTGCCCGGCGCCGGCGGGGCAACGGAAGGGCCTGGCCTTCCCGAAGTCTGCCGCGCCTGCGCGCTACGCGCGACGAATGCGGTCGCGGACGAACAGCGCCAATCGTTGCGTGTTCCCGAGAAGAGACGCCCCGAGCTACCGGTGTGGCCGGCGGTAGGTGATGAATCCGTGCCGGCTCGGGCGCTTCGAGAATTGCGCGATCGGGCCGAGGACGAGGAACGAGGACGCATTCGCGAAGCTCATCAGCAATGGCCGCGGTCGCGCCTGCCCGGAGCATCGGCCAAGCAAATAGATAAGACCCGGCCGACAATTAGCTTGCTCTTTAGTGGAGGAGTGTTTCGCGGTGTCTATCTCGCAGGTGTCATCAACGCGCTCGACGAAGCTTTGGTCCGACCGGATCTTATCGCCGGTTCCTCGATCGGATCGATAACTGCCGCCATGGCCGCGCGCGTCTTCTCGGAAGAGGACCGGCTGCGGCGAAAGCGCCAGATCGTGGATGTCGCGGCGACCTACATTGCCGTCGATCGACTGGTGCTGACCGATCGGTTCTCGGATTTCATTCGGAATTTTACACTTCGCGCTGCGTCCACGGGTTTTTCACTCAGGGATCTCGATACAGCATTTCGAGCATTCGATCGGAGTGGAACGAACGCGTACGGCGACCAGATGCGAAACGTTCTTGCAGGCGTGGAGCGATTGTTCTACATCAGCCCGTTCGAAGCGCGCGATGCCGTGAAGGCCTTCCGCCTTCGTCGATACGCCGAAGCACACTCGCTGTTGGAGGCGTACGTACAGGAGTGGCTCGAGCGCGGCGGCGTCGGTCTCGAGATCCTCGGCGCGGAACCGCTCGCGATCCTCATTCGCGAGCACGTGCTCAATGAAATCGCCGCACGGGGCCCGGACCCCGCGGCCGGTTTCGCGGAACTGCTGCGAACCCGCGGAATCCAGTTCATCGCCACAGCGACGAACATCACGTGTGGTCGTCTGGACATCAATCATTTGCCGGCCGTAGATCCGGCGCTGGACGGCACGCGCGCAATCGACGCGCTCCTGGCGAGTAGCGCGTTTCCCGGAGTCTTTCGCCCGCGTTGGAGCTGGGAGGTCAATCCCAAAACAAGCGCCGTCGAGCAGTTCATCGACGGTGGAGTGATGGACAATCTGCCGCTCGATGCGGTTGCCGATTTCTTGAATGAGGCACGACATCAACACCGCATCGAGGCCCGGCCTCTAGCCGATGGCGTCGCGGTTCCGCATTTGCTCTTCACCGGATCACTCGAAGTCGAAGGCGCGGAGCTGTCCCCTCAACGGACCGAAGAGCTTGCCAGGCACTGGCGGCGGATTCGAGTGCGGGCCGCCGAGTTGAAGTACAACAAGAAGATTGACAACTACGCCCAGACGCAAAGAGACCTGCGTCGGGTGTGCGAGTCGCTCCATGGCGCAACGCAACCGTATGTACCTCTCGATCTCGAAGTCGTTTGCGTAAAGCCGAAGTGGCTCTGTGGGACCTTTGCGTTCCATCCAATGCTTGGCTTTAAGCGCGTCGACCAAGCGCGGAGCATCGCCCACGGCTGTATGACAACGCTAAAGAGGCTGGACCAATTGGGTCGCGAACAGCCGAAGTGGGTAAACGCGTGGGGGATAGAAAAGCCGACCAACTGGTCAGATACCCCCGTACCGAAGCGGGACGAACAGGGGCAATGCTGGTACCGGGAGGGTTGCGTGTGCCCGTTTAGCAAACAAGGGCTCGACAGTATTGAGGGAACCCAGACCTTCAAGGATGCAACACGCAAGGCGTTGACCGTCATCTACACCGAGTGCGGGAAGCGGGGCACGCACACGCCGGACAAGGGTCAAGAATAGAATGCTGGGCGAGTATCCGCTCGCTCGTTCAGCCGCCGCCGATTGACGTCCCGACGCCGGGACGTCAGCTTCTCCGCATGACGTCCCGGCCGCTAGACGGCATCCTCGTTCTCTCTCTCGAGCATGCTGTTGCGGCGCCCTTCTGCAGCCGCCAGCTCGCCGACTATGGCGCGCGCGTGATCAAGATCGAGCGCCCGGGCGCCGGCGACTTCGCCCGCCACTACGACGCGGCCGTGAACGGTCTCTCGTCGTACTTCGTCTGGCTCAACCGCTCCAAGGAAAGCCTGACCCTGGACGTAAAGCATCCGGCCGCGCGCGGCGTCCTCGACGCCCTACTCCCACGCGTCGACGTCCTCATACAAAACCTCGCCCCCGGCGCCGCGACCCGCCTCGGCCTCGACTACACGACCCTGTCGCCGCGCTTCCCTCGACTCATCGTCGTCGATATCTCCGGCTACGGCGATACCGGTCCGTTTCGCGACAAGAAGGCGTATGATCTGCTTGTGCAGGCCGAAGCCGGACTGGTATCTGTGACCGGTTCGCCCGATACACCGTCGCGCTGCGGAGTTTCGATCGCCGACATTGCCGCCGGCATGTACGCCTATTCAGGAACGCTCACTGCCCTCTTCCAGCGCGAACGCACCGGCCGCGGCACACGCGTCGAGGTCTCGATGCTGGAAGCGCTGTCCGAGTGGATGAGCCAACCGCGCTACTTCGCCGACGGCACCGGCAGCGCGCCGCCCCGGAGCGGCGCGTCGCACCCGAGTATCGCCCCGTACGGTCCTCATCGTGCCGGCGACGGCCACGACGTGCTGTTCGGCATTCAGAATGAACGCGAATGGGCTCAGTTCTGCGCGGACGTTCTGCACGATGCGACGATCGCAACCGACGCGCGCTTCGCCACGAATCCAAACCGCGTCGCGAACCGCCCGGCACTCACCCAGACCATCGAATCGGCGTTTTCGTCGAACACCGCGGCGCAGGTGACCGACGCCCTCGATCGTGCCGGCATCGCCAACGGCCGAGTGAACGACGTTGGCGAAATCCGAAACCACGAGCAGCTCGGCGCACGCGATCGGTGGCGGTCGGTGGACTCGCCCGCCGGGCCGATCGACGCCGTCTTGCCGCCCGCCAACCTCGATGGTGTCGAGCCGTTCATGGGCGCCATTCCCGAAGCAGGCGCGCACACCGACGCGCTACTCCGCGAGCTCGGATTCAGCAGCGAGCGGGTCGCCGCACTGCGCGAAGCAGGAGCGATCTGATGTCGAACAAACCAGACATCCAAGCAACGCGGCAGCTCGCCGAGTTCGTCGCAGGCCTGTGCTACGAGCGCATTCCCGAGCATGTCATAGAGAAGACCAAAGACCTCATGGTCGACTGGCTCGGTTCAGCACTCGCCGGCAAAGGCGCTCGCCCGGTCGTCGCGCTCGAGCGCTTCGCGGCGACGATGGGACCCGCCACCGGACCCGCCGAGATCATTCCCAGCGGCGCGACGACCAGCGCCCTCTTCGCCGCAATGATCAACGGCGCCTCGTCGCACGTCGCCGAGCAGGACGATGTGCACAACGGCTCGGTCTTCCATCCGGCCGCCGTTGTCTTTCCCGCCGTCCTCGCCGCCGCGCAAACCGAGGGTGCCTCGGGCCGCGACGTCCTCGTCGCGGTAATCGCGGGCTACGAGGTCGGAATCCGCGTGGGCGAATTCCTCGGGCGCTCGCACTATAAGATTTTTCATACGACCGGCACCGCGGGCACCGTCGCGGCAGCCGCCGCTGTCGCGCGCGTCCTCAACCTCGACGCGGACCGCACGCAGCACGCTCTCGGCTCCGCCGGAACTCAGGCCGCCGGCCTTTGGGAGTTCCTCCGCGACGCCGCCGACTCCAAGCAAACTCACACGGCGAAGGCCGCGTCGGACGGACTCCTCTCGGCTTATCTCGCGCGCGACGGCGTGACCGGCGCCAAGCGAATTCTCGAGGGGAAGCAAGGGATGGCGGCCGGAATGTCGAGCGATGCCGATGTCTCGAAGCTCGTCGACCGGCTCGGCTCACGATGGGCAACGGTCGAGACGTCGTTCAAGTGGCATGCGTCCTGTCGGCATACCCATCCGGCGGCCGATGCCCTGCAAGCCCTGATGTCGCGCGAAGGGCTGCGCGCCGACGACATCGCTCACGTTACGGCTCGCGTGCATCAAGGCGCGATCGATGTGCTCGGCGCAGTGACGAATCCGACGAGCGTTCACCAGGCCAAGTTCTCGATGGGCACCGTGCTGGGCCTCGTTGCGGTGCATCGTGCGGCTGGTCTCGACGAATTCGAGCATCACGCGATGCGAGACGAGCAGGTGCTCGCATTTCGCGATCGCGTATCGATGGCGCTCGACGACGAAGTGGACGCGGAGTATCCGCGCCGCTGGATCGGCAAGGTGGACGTCGAGACGAACGACGGCCGACTGCTGTCGGCCCGCGTGGACGTGCCGAAGGGCGATCCGGGAAACACGCTGACACGCGAGGAGCTCACAGCGAAGGCGCTCAAGCTCGCCGGGTTCGGCGGCGCCGCGACGTCGGACGAGGCCCGCGCGGCAATCGAACGCGTATGGCGCTTAGAGGACGAGACCAGAATTGGAGCGCTGGTACGTCGCGGAAACTGAGCGGCTACGACGAAAGTTTGGCGTAGCAGGCACTGGCACCCGCGGACAACTCCCGCGCCTTCTGCAAGTTCTGCGTCTGGATCGCTTCCGCCGACATACGGTCACACTCCGACTTCTTGTCGCCACCTTTACTGATGAACGGAACTGAGCACGCGCCGAGCGTGAGCAAAACCGCGGCGCCGGCGAGTAGGCGTTTCATGCGACCCTCGTCGAACTGTGTGTGACGCGCGGCGGGGCCGCGCACGGATTCAGTTTGTGACCTGGATCGCAAAAACAGTTCCGTTTGCGTCCTGAGCCGTAGAATCCCGATGACGGGTGGAGCGCTTCGATCGCTCCCTACACGCCGCAGAGTCTTCTGGCGCGCTCGATTCGGGCGATCGGCGGCCCGAGTTTATCGAGGCGTTCCATCGACCGGATGGTTCCCATTACAGCATTGGGTGCCTTGCCGCCACCTCGATTCATGACGATCGCCTGATCGATCGCGTAGTCGAAGCTCAAGCTCGTCGTACGAATCGCGTCATCCGCCGCGCGAACTGCGCTATCGCGCTGCGCGTCGGTGAGGTTGTTCATCGGCGGAAGAATTGGAACACCGCGCAGCTCGCTGTAACGCGCCAGATGTCCGGCGGAGTCGAAGGTCAACGTGATGGATGTTCGCCGGTCCTTTCGGCTCGGAAAAGACGCGGACACCATCGTGACGCCCGATCCAGGAATCTTGCCGGTGAAGCAGTCGCCGCCCGAGTCGAACGGCGCCACCTCCGGAACGAACGCCTTGAGCGCCGAATCGCCTCGCTGCGGCGAGAAGCTGCCGCCGGTCGTGACGCGCGTTCGGACGAGCAGATCTGTCGGCTGACGCGCGACGCGCGAGGTGTCGCCGGAGGGAGCCGATGAGGGACTGGGCTTGGGCGTCTTCGAGCAGGCGGCGACAACCGCCATCACGCCGGCGAGCAGCCCCACTGCCCTCATGGCTTTGGCGGTGTGCGCACTTGCATCGACACGTCGCGGCAGGCGGGGCCTTTGGGCGACGCGGCGACTGTCAGTGTGAGATCGATCGGCGCTCCTGTCGAATCGCGCCGCGTGAACGTTCGACCGACACTCGATAAAGCCGGCGCGGACGGCGCCCATCCCGAATCCTGCAACTGCCGCGCATAGTGCTCGAGCACCTGCTCCGGCGACAACGTCGAGCGGAGATAGTTGCTCGTCGACGCCATGCCGTTGTAATTCGGGAGACACGCATTCGGTCCAGCCTGATCGCCGCTGATCGGGGGATCGTACAGCGTCGGATACAGTGGCCGCCCCGCCGGCATCTCCGGCCGCGCCGGTGGATTGCACGTGGTGTACGACATCGGGCCACCAGAGGCCGCGAGCCGAAGCGTGACGTTCGTGGCACCACCGCGTGCCGCGGCGGCTGAGGCGATCAGGTATGCATCATCGCGGCAGAGCGTCGCGCGAGTGGAGGGGCCTGTTGGATTGAATTGCGAAAGCATCGTGGCCGGTCGAAATCCGCCGCCGGGATACTGGAATGGCGGCGGTGGGTTCTTCCAGCCATGCGCGAGCAGCGACGTCTTGAGCTCCGCGATCGCCACGTCGGGCGCGGATCGCACGTTGTAGATGCCGACGACCGTGCTGCCGAGACTCGCCGCGCCGAGCACCCTCCCTTCCGCCGGAACGACGACGCGACTCGTGAACCATTCGGGCAACGCACCCACGAGGATGATCGGCTCGCCGCCGAAGCCACCGGAAGCGACGAGCGCCGTGGCCAGTTCAACGGGGATCGAGTCGAGCGTAGCGAGCCGGCGCGGCTCCTGGGCTACGGCGTTGGTGAGCGGCGCCGCGCAACACACCGCGCACAGAGCTCGTGAAAAGCGAAGGAGGAGTTTCATCAGGGCTTGGACGCAGATTTCGGATCTGAGCGCGGCGTCGCGACCGATTGAGACCCTGTAAATACTAATCCTCAGACCTGACGCCCGTACGTGGCGCGGGCCACAAATTTTTCCCGGCTCAATGTTGGCGGAACGGAACCAGCTGAGCGATCGCCGCGCCGTCCTTGCGCGGATCCGACGCGCCGAGATTGACCCGCGTCGTGAAGTTGCGGGCAACGGCCTGACCGGACCCCATACGCGTGGACGAAAAGTCTCCGCGCATGACGATCTGGTGGCCCATCGCTTTGAGCGAGCGCAGCGTCGAATCGGCAATGCGCGACTCGAAGTTCACGTCACAGCCGGGAAACGTCTCTTTCGAAAAGCGCGGCGCGTCGAGCGCGGCTTGAATGTTCATTCCGAAGTCGACGACGTTCGAGACGAATTGCGCGTGCGCCTGCGCCTGGTTCCACCCACCCATGATGCCGAACGCGATGCGCGTGTCGCCACGTTCCATGAACGCCGGGATGATTGTATGAACGGGCCGCTTGCGACCGGCGAGCACATTCGGGTGCGAGGCGTCGAGGGTGAACAACCCGCCTCGGTTTTGAAGCACGAACCCGGCGCCGCCCACGGCGAGTCCCGAACCGAAACCGACCGTCGCAAAGTTGCTCTGAATGAGCGACACCATGTTGCCGTCGCGATCGACGACCGAGAGATACGTCGTGCCGTGGTCGACGCCGGGAGGCACGCCCGCTTCGACGCTGCAATTCGCTTTCGCCGCGTCGATCAGCTTCGCACGCTCGGCGCTGAACGACTTCGACCGCAGACCCTCGACGGGAATCTTCGCGAAGCGCGGATCGGCGTCGTAGCGAATCATGTCGGCGTAGGCGAGCTTCTTTGCTTCGACCATCGTGTGCAACGCACGCACCGAATTCTGTCCCCACTGCCCCAGCGGGAACTGCTCCATGATGTTGAGCATCTCGAGCGCGGCGATTCCCTGCCCATTCGGCGGAAGCTCGTAGACGGTCCATCCATGATAGGTCGTCGACAGCGGCGTGACCCATTCCGCCTGATACTCGGCGAGATCGGGGGCGCGCATCGAGCCACCGTGCGCGGCAAACGTCGCGAGAATCCTCTTCGACACGGCACCTTTGTAGAACGCATCGCGACCGGCGAGCGCGATTTGCCGATACGTCCAGGCGAGCTCGGGATTCTTGAACACCTGGCCCGAGGCCGGAACCTTGCCGCCAGGCATGTACAGCGCGGCGGTCGCCGAGTCCTCTTTTAGAATACTCTCACTATCGCGCCAATAGACGCTCACGACTTCGCCCACCGGAAAGCCCAATTCAGCGTAGCGAATCGCCGGAGCGAGAACGTCGGCGAAAGTCTTGGTGCCGAATCGCTGAAGCAGCTTCGCCCAGCCGTCCACTGTGCCCGGAACGGTGACGGAGTGGATGCCGCGCTGCGGCATCGACGTCATGCCTTTGGCGCGGAGATATTCCGCGGTGAGGGCGGTGGGAGCCCAGCCGGAGGCATTGAGGCCGTAAAGCTTTCCGCTTTTCGCGTCGTACACGATCGCAAACAGGTCGCCGCCGATCCCATCGTTCATCGGAGCGATGAGGCCCATCATGGCGTTCGTCGCTACGGCGGCGTCGACCGCATTGCCGCCGCTCTCGAGTACTCGAGCGCCGACTTCGGAGGCGAGTACGCTCTCGCTGGCGACTATCCCACCGGTAGAAGCAACCGTGGACCGCGACTGTGATCGGTCCTGAGCCGTCAGGCCACTACCATTGAAGACCAGCGCCGCGGCGACGGCAGCGATTCGACGTGAGTGGGCGATCATCGTTGGCCCCCCTCCGGGTGCGTGCCGTCGCGGAATCTATCGGGCGGCCGGTCCTGCAGCGATTTGACGCCGGAGACTAACTGTCGCCTTGCTTGACCGGCCGGCGATTAGTCCAGTGCTGGCGGAACTCGCGTGGACGTTCGCGATCAGCAAGCAGCTTCGCATAGTAGGCGAGAATTCGCGGGCGAAGGTTCGGCGACGTATCGCCTTTCTCGACGCGGAACGCCGCGTAGCGCTGTGTTTCACCCGTCACACTGACCCACCACCAGACCGTTCCCGGCGTCGCAGGAGAAGACTCGGCGTGACAGGTGAAGGTCCGGTCGCCGTCGCGAAATTCGACAAAATCCATGCGATGAGCCTCTGGTTGGGCGGAAACTGCGTCGTGTCGATCGCCCCGACGCGCGGGAGGACGAAGCCGTCCGAAATGAAAAAGTCCGGGCAGAGCCGGACCCTAGGAATTTTCGCCAACTGGTGAGGCGTGGGACGGCGAGCCTCGTTCACTCAATATAACCCCTTTCGACAACTTTAGGTCCCTCGAGCATCCCCCCGCCCAGCCCCGCGCGCCCTCCCCGGCCTCCCCCCAGCCTGGTCCTGTCGCACCGTCACTTTCTTTCCTCGCAGCGTCGTGCCCCGCAACGCCGCTATGATCGATCCGGCCTCCTCTTCACGCACCTCGACGAGCGCAAACGTGTCGGCTATGTCGATGGCGCCGATGCCTTTGGGATTGATCCCCGCCTCGTTCGCGATCGCCCCGACGATGTCTCCCGGGCGGATTCCGCTCGAACGTCCAAGACCTATATAGATCCGGGTGACGTCCCCGCCCCCGCCCCCGCCGCGGTCGTTTTGAGCGGCTTTGGATCTCTTGTCGCGTTTTCCCTTCGATTTGGAACGCCCCCCCGCCCTCGCCGCGACATCCTCTACGTCCACATGACGTGATACGACTGCCTCGGGAATATCGGCCTCACCGTTTGCCCCGAGGATTCCGCCTGGCACGCCTGCTCCGGCGCGGGCCTCGTGCGCCAGTTTGATCGCGGCGGTTGCCACGTCCATTACGTCGTATTCGTCGCCGAGCGTCTCCGCGACAACGCGATAGCCGTCCAGTTCTTCGCCCGCCGCGACGAGCAGCTCCTGGATAGCCGCGCGCGTCACCTCGAGCTGGCGCGCCCGCAGGTCGACGATTGTCGGAACGCTCTCCGTTCTGATCGTTTGCTTCGTGAGCTGTTCGATGTTCCGCAAATACCGTCGCTCGCGCGGTTCGGCGAACGTGATCGCCACGCCGGCGCGGCCGGCCCGCCCCGTACGCCCGATGCGATGGACGTACGCGTCGGGCGACATCGGCACGTCGTAGTTCACGACGTGCGATACATCGTCGATGTGGAGACCGCGCGCCGCCACGTCCGTCGCGATCAGCAGCTCGACGGTGCCTTCCCGAAAGCGTCGCATGACGCGATCGCGCTGCTCTTGTGTCAGTCCGCCATGTAACGCCGCAGCACGATAGCCGTGGGCCGCCAGCGATTCCGACAGTTGGTCGACCTCCCCGCGCGTTCGGCAGAACACGATCGCCGACGCGGGATCCTCCATGTCGAGCACGCGCCCCAACGCGGCCAGCTTGTGCTGGCGCGACACGACGTACGCTGTCTGACGCACGCGCGGCACCTCGCCGGCGGCGGCCTTTTCCCGATGGATCTTCACGCGCACCGGGTCGTTGAGATGCCGCTCGGCGATCGACGCCACACGCGGCGCAATCGTCGCCGAAAGGAGGGCCGTCTGACGCTCGGCCGGAAGCGCGTCGAGGATCGCCTCGAGGTCGTCGGCGAATCCCATGTCGAGCATCTCGTCCGCCTCGTCGAGCACGACAAACCGCACGTCCGACAGGTCGATCGAGCGTCGACGAATGTGATCCAGCGCCCGCCCCGGAGTGGCGACGATGACGTCCACGCCGCGCCTCAGGGCACGGAGCTGCTGCTGAATCGCCTGCCCACCGTACACCGGCACGACGGCGGTGCCGAAGGCGGTGCTTCCGTATCTGTGTACCGCCTCGGCGACCTGCATCGCCAACTCGCGAGTCGGAACGAGGATCAGCGCACGAGCTCGGCGCGTCTCGTCATCCGCACGGCCCCCTAGCCCATGAATGCGCTCGAGTAACGGCAACGTGAAGGCCGCCGTTTTGCCCGTCCCGGTAGCCGCCTCGCCGAGCAAATCACGGCCGGCGAGAAGGGCCGGTATGGCCTCCCGCTGAATCGGCGTGGGCTCCTCGTAGCCGAGCGCCGTTAGCGCCTCGAGCAGCGCCGGCGAAAGACCCAGCCCCCCGAACGCGTCGCCGGTTTGCTGCCGCACCTTGGGACTCATGCAAGGGAAACTAGCTGGGCCGGTTCCCCGCGATGTACCTTCCACCATGCCGAAAAAGCCGAATTACAACTTTGAGAAACGGCAGAAGGAAGTCGCGCGCCAACAAAAGCGCGACGCCAAGCGCCAGGAACGGCGCGAACGCAAGGAAGCCGAGCGCTCAAACGAGAACGATGGGGCGCCGCCTGAACCCGGGCCGCCGCCCGACGAGAAGGCCGAGTAGCCTCGTCCGTCTGCACGGATGCATCAGGGAGACAACGCATGTCCCGCAAGCCTGATACGCGACGCCATCCCGATCGGCGCGATTTCCTGAAGACTGCTGGTGCGGCCGCGGCCGGCGCCCTGATATTGCCGCAGCTCGAGGCAGCGGCCAGCACAACGGGCCTCGCCGAATCGGTGAGTCCCGCGCTCGCGGGCTGGACGGTTCGCCCGTTCGCGCTGACGCAGGTGAAGCTCGCGGAGAGCCTGTTCACGCAGAAGCGCGACCGCATGCTGGGCTATGCGCGCGGATACGGCGGCACCGAGGACGTATTCGCGGGCCCCGATCGCGTGCTCTCGATCTTCCGCGCCAACGCGGGGCTCGACACGAAAGGCGCGCAGCCCGTCGGGAGTTGGGAGAACGGTACCGGCTACCTGCGCGGCCATTACGCCGGCCACTTCATGAGCATGCTGTCGCAGGCGTACGCCGGCACGGGCGACGCGATCTTCAAGCAGAAGCTCGACTACATCGTCAAAGGGCTCGCCGAGTGCCAGGACGCGCTCGCGGCGGCGGCGCGGAAGCCCACATCTCGCGCCACTGGAAAGTTCGGCAACGCGCTTCGACTGAGCGGTTCGCCGATTGGTCTCGCTGAGCACGTTGCGGTTCCAGCGAACGTAGTGAGCGGTTTGAAAGACTTCACGATCGCACTGTGGATCAACCCGGCGCAGTACGATCGCGCTCTCCTCTCCGATTCCCGCGCCAACGCCGATCAGGCGACGCTGACCAACGGCACGGCGATCTTCGACTTCGGTCGACCCAATCCGCAGTACGCCGAGCCGGCGCTGACGCGGATGTATCTCACCGTGCGCGCCGGCAACGACGCGCCGGTACCGCGTTTCGCGATCACCACGAACGGCGTGGCCGGCGAGCAACGTCTCGACGCAACGCAGGCGCTGCCGGTCGACAAGTGGACGCACGTCGCCATCGCTCGCTCTGGCTCGACAGCGACGCTCTACATCGACGGCCAACCTGTCGCGACCAATCCCAACATGACGCTCTCGCCCGCGGACCTCGGCGAGACGACGGGCAATTGGCTTGGCCGCTGTCAGTTCCCGCAGCGCAATGTGTCGTACCTCAACGCGCAGCTCGACGAATTCCAGATCTTCGATCGCGGATTGAGCGCGGACGACGTGCGGTCACTGATGTCGTCGGCGGGCGGCAGCGTTGGCGGCGGAAACGTTCTCTGGTACAAGTTCGACGAGCACGACGGCATGCGCGCGCAGGACTCATCGGGCAAGGGACGTCACGGCACCGTCATCGCGCCGACCGACGGCCGACGTCATCCCGGATTCCTCTCTGCGTACCCGGAAACGCAGTTCATGCGTCTCGAGGAATTCGCGACCTACGGCGGCAACCAGGGCATCTGGGCGCCGTATTACACGCTTCATAAGATCCTCTCCGGTCTCCTCGCCGCGAACACGCTGGCCGGAAACGACCAGGCGCTCGACGTCGCGTCGAAGATCGGCGACTGGGCGTACGGCCGCCTGTCGAAGCTCCGCCCCGACCAGTTCGACCGCATGTGGAACATGTACATCGCGGGCGAATACGGCGGCGCCAACGACGCGTTCGCGAGTCTGCACGCGATCAAGCGAAAGCCGGAGTACCTCACCGTCGCGCGCTACTTCGACAACCGTAACGTCAAGGATCCGACGATCGCGGGCACTGACATCCTCGACGGACGCCACGCGAACCAGCACATCCCGCAGTTCATCGGCTACCTCAGGGTCTACGAGGAGAGCAACGAGCAGGCTTATCACACGGCGGCCAAGAACTTCTGGGACATGGTCGTGCCGCATCGCGTGTACAGCCACGGCGGCGTGGGCGTCGGCGAGATTCTTCGAAAGAGAGATGTGATCGCGGGTTCGCTCTACTCGGAGCCGAACAACCACAATCACGCCGAGACGTGCCCGCTGTACAACATGCTGAAGCTCAGTAGGAATCTCTTCTTTCACGAGCCAGACTCGAAGTACATGAACTACTACGAGCACGGGCTCTACAACCAGATACTCGGCTCACGTCGGGACGCCGAGAGCGTGACGAGCCCCGAGGTCACGTACTTCGTACCCGTGCGTCCGGGTGAGCGGCGGAGCTACGGCAACGTCGGCACGTGCTGCGGTGGCACCGGCATGGAGAACCACACGAAGTACCAGGACTCGATCTACTT
This sequence comes from Gemmatimonadaceae bacterium, assembly GCA_035554995.1. Classification (GTDB taxonomy): domain Bacteria; phylum Gemmatimonadota; class Gemmatimonadetes; order Gemmatimonadales; family Gemmatimonadaceae; genus JAQBQB01. The sequence goes on along the minus strand of DATMHK010000289.1, from coordinate 4,007 downwards.
CCGGTCGGCCGACGACAGGACGCTGTATGTGAATCTCTACATCCCGTCGACGCTCGAGTGGCGGGAGAAGGGATTTACGATCGAGCAGGCGACGCGCTACCCGTTCGAGGGAGCGAGCACGCTCACAGTACGAGGCAACGGCCGGCTGGCGATGATGCTGCGCGTGCCCAGCTGGGTGCGTCGCGGCTATACCGTGACGGTCAACGGAACGCCGCAGCAGATCGCGGCAACGCCGGGCAAATACGTCACGATCGATCGTCAGTGGCGAGATGGCGACAAGATCGAGATCGCTATGCCGATGTCCTTCCGCGCCGAGCGAACGATCGATGATTCGTCGGTACAGTCGATCTTCTACGGGCCGACGTTGTTGGCGGTACAGGCGGCGCCGGTTGGCGACACGCTCGAGACGGGGCTGATCAACGTTTCACTGTACAAGAACTTCAAACTGTCGGGTGATTTCGCGTCGGCGATGACCCCGGTGGCGGACAAGCCGCTGCACTTCACGTTCAACGGGCAGACGCTGGCGCCGTTCTTCGTGTCGGATCCGCAGGCTGGGCAGTCGCAGCCCTACCATATGTACTTGCGGCGGCAGGAGCCGATCATCGTCTTCGGCACCGTTGATACGGGGGTAGCCAACAGCAAACGTGACGACGGCGTCAGCTTCCTCGACGCGGTGTGGACGGGCGCGCCGTTCGCGGATCATGGGCGGTTCGTCGCGGCGGTCGAACGCGTCGCGACTGAGTGGGCCGCCGCGGGCAAGCTCGCAGCGATGGAGCGGCGCGCCGTCGTTGACGCGGCTCGACGCGCGGAGAAAGACCTGAGCTGAGGGCTGTTCGCTTTCGGGACGCGACATCCCGTTAGCGCCGGCTCGCCTTCGACCCGAGAACCACCATGCTCGATGACATCCGATTCGCCGGACGCGGACTCGTCCGCGCGAAAGGCCTCGCCGCCGCCGCGGTGCTCTGCCTCGCCCTCGGCATTGGTGGCACGACCATCGTTTACAGTGTGACGAGCGCGCTCGTGCTTCATCCGGTCCCGGCGCAGGATCCCTCCGGCCTCGTCATCGTGACCGAGGTGCCGCCGTCGAATCCAAGCCTCGATCAATCCATGATGGCGCCGGCGAACTATCTCGATCTCGCGCGGCGCAATCGCAGCTTCAGCGAGCTCGCGGCGTTCCGGGGGCTCGACGCGAACCTCACCGGTATCGACGACCCGGAGCGCGTCAACGGCTACCGCGTGACACCGAGCTATTTCCATGTGCTCGCCGCGCGACCAGCGCTCGGCCGCGTGTTCACCGCCGACGACGCCCGCTACACGGATTCGCCGAACGTCGTCATCTTGAGCGACGGTCTCTGGCATCGCCGGTTCGGCGCCGATCCGGGCATCATCGGTCGCGTCGTGCGGATCAACGACCTTCCGCGCACGATCGTCGGTGTGATGCCGGCGGGCTTCGTATTTCCGACGGGCTCCGAGTTGTGGACGCCGCTCTCGTTCGACGGGGAATTCGGCCGCGAGCGCGACGGACGATTCCTCACCGGTGTGCTCGGGCGCCTCGCGCCGGGCGTGTCGATAGGTCAGGCGAATTCGAACGTCCACGGGATCATGCAGCAGCTCCAGCGTGAGTATCCCGAGGATGACGCCAAGTGGGACATGCGCGTCGAGGACGCGAACGCATTCTACGGACAGCATCCGCGCCCGTTCATGCTCGCCCAGCTCGCCGCCGTCGTGCTCGTGCTGCTCATTGCATGTGCTAACGTTGCGAACCTGTTGCTCGCCCGAGCGACGACACGTGGACGCGAGATCGCCGTGCGCGTCGCGATCGGCGCATCGCGCGGGCGGATCGTCCGGCAGCAACTCGTCGAGTCGCTGCTGCTGTCGTTGGGCGGCGGCCTGCTCGGGACGTTGTTCGCCGTGTGGGGCGTGGCAGCCGTGCGCACGATGCTGCCTGCCGAGCTGGTGAGCTTCAATCCGGGATGGACGCGGATGGCCGTAAGCGGCGCCGTGCTCGCCTTCACCGCGGCCATGTCGCTCGCCACCGCATTCGTCGTCGGCGCGGTCCCGGCACTCGTCGCGAGCGGCGCCGATCCGCAGCAAGCATTGAGCGCCGGCGGGCGGAGCGGGGGGGAAAGCCGCGGTCGTCACCGTTTGCGCGGACTCCTCGTGATGGGCGAGATGGCGCTCGCGCTCACGATGCTCGCGGGGACGATAGTGACCGTGCGCGGCTTCGATGCCCTGGCGCGTCAGGCGCCAGGCTACCGAGCAGATCACGCGCTCACGATGCAGCTCACCGCGCCGATCGCGGGCTACGCCACCATCGCCGACGCCGAAGCAATGTACAATCGCGTCGCGGAGCGCCTGCGCGCCGAACCCGGCGTGGTGAATGCGGCGTACACCACGGCGTTACCACCGGAGTGGAACGACCACGGCGACCGCATCTTTCTCGAGGGAGAGCCGCGTCCTACGCGCGGCGATCCGGCGCGCACGCCACGATCCCGCATCGTGAGCGCGACGTATTTCGCGACGATGGCGATTCCGCTCGTTCGAGGGCGCGTATTCACGGATCATGACGATACGACGTCGAGCCGCGTGATCGTGGTGAGTGAGTCGATGGCGCGCACGTATTGGGCGGGGCAGGATCCAGTCGGCAAACGGATCGGCTGGACGGGTAGCGACACGACGATGGCGACCGTGATCGGTATTGTTGGCGACGTGCACTACAACCCGAACCTCGGGCGGTCGGAGACGGCACCCATCTATTACGTGCCGATGGCGCGAGCGCATCCTTGGCGCACGATGTCGCTGGTCGTGCGGACCCGGGAGGATCCGGCGGCGATTGCCCACCGCATCACTCGCGCAATGGCGAGCATCGCACCGAGCGTGGCGCCGGGAAGTGTGCTGACCCTCGAGCACCTGCGCGACACGTCGCTCTCACCGCAGCGGATCACGAGCGAGATGATGGCGGCGTTCGCCATCGTCGCGCTGTGCCTGGCCGGGATCGGCATCTATGGAGTGATGTCGTACAGCGTAGCGCAGCGGACGCATGACATCGGCGTCCGCGCGGCACTCGGCGCTCAACCGTCCGACATCCTGCGCGGGGTGCTCGGCGCGGCGATGCGGTTGGTCGCGGTTGGCATCGCGATCGGAGTGGTGGGAGCGCTGCTCATGACGCGCGGGCTCGCGCATCTTCTGACGCAGCTTTCGCCAAACGATCCCACGGCGTTGGGCGCGGCAGTGTGCGTGTTGGCGGCGGCCGCGCTCGTGGGAAGCTATCTGCCGGCGCGACGAGCGATGCGAGTGGATCCGATGACGGCGCTCAGGCGGGACGGGTAGGTTAGACCGGTAGGAGTTTGCCCGAGGTGCATTGACAGGCGAACGACGCTGACACTATTTTGCTCTAGGCCTTGAGCAAACAGGTGCCATGCCCGACGTAAAGCCGCGCGACCTTTTCCCCGGCGCTCTCGAGATGATGGTGCTCCGGCTGCTGAAACAGCAGCCTTTGCACGGCTACGCGCTCGTCCAACGTATTCAGCAGGCGTCGCGCAACCTCCTCCAGGTGGAAGAAGGCTCGCTCTACCCCGCCCTTCAGCGATTGCTCAAGGACGGCCTCGTCGAGGCCGAATGGGGCGTGTCGTCCACCAACCGTCGCGTGCGCGTCTATTCCATCACGCGCGCCGGGACGAGACATTTGGGCAACGAGGTGTCGAGCTTCGAGCGCATGCTCGAGGGCATCAACCTCGTGCTGTCGGTAGGCACCTCATGAGCTGGCTCGATCGCCTGCTCCGCCGGCGCCGGATCTACGACGACCTGGCCGAGGAAATTCGCGCGCACCTCGACGAGAAGGCCGATGAGCTGATCGCGCGCGGCCTCTCGCCACGCGAGGCTCGCGATGTCGCTCGGCGTGCATTTGGCAACGTCACGGGAATCGAAGAGCAAGGGCGCGAGGCGTGGCAGTGGCCAACGATCGAGTCGTTCTTGCAGGATGTCCGCTTCGCGCTACGACAGCTCAC
>DATMHK010000288.1:0-3528 GCA_035554995.1 Gemmatimonadaceae bacterium | reverse complement strand
CGTGAAGCAAGGCATCGCGGCGCGGGATTCCGCGAACAACACTTATCGTGAGATGGTCGCACTCGCGCAGAACCAGCTCGGCGTTCTGCTGCTCACCGAGGGACGTCCGGCTGATGCCGGTGCGTTGGCGCTGGCGTCACGCGGTGCCTACGCCAAGCTTGCCGCGTTCGATACGACCAACCCGGAACGACGACGCCTGCTCGGCATAGCCGATCGCTTTCTCGGTGTCGTCGCGCTCGAGCGTGGAGACCCAGCCGCAGCGCTCGTGCCGTTGAGCGCAAGCGCCGCCGCGATGGAAGCGCTCGTTTCGCGCGTGCCGACAAACGCGTCGTACCAGCTCAACCTGGCGCAGTCGCTCGCACCGCTCGGATCCGCCCAGCTCGCGCTCGGTCGGGCGGCGCTGGCCGAGGCGACGGAGCGGCGTTCCTTGGGAATCGTTGCGCCGGCACTCGCGAAGAAGCCGTCGGATCTCAATCTGCGGGCGGCATCGGCCGAAGCGAACATCGAGTTGGGCGACGCGCTCGCGCGAGGTGGTCGAACCGCCGACGCACGCGCCGCGTGGTCACAAGCTCTGGCGGCGATCGATTCGGTGGCGCGGGTGAGGCATTTGACCGACCACCTCGCGTTGCAGAGCGCCGCGCTCATGCGACTGGACCGGCTCGACGAAGCGCGGCCGATCGTCGTGGATCTCGTGCATCAAGGCTATCGACGACAGCGCTGGATCACAGTCGCCCGGGCCAAGAACCTTTTACCGGCGTCCGAATAGGGCCGGCGCGGTCCCCATCCCCCAACCCTCATCACTTTGAAAGGAGCACTTATGGGCGGCGCGAATGTGGAGGTGACGTTCGACCCGAACGCGAATCCGGTGTGGAAGTTCAAGCCCGATTCGGCGACGGTGAATGCGTCCGGGAACATCGTGTTCACCGCGAAGGGGAACTCTCCGTGGAAGTTCACGGGCTGTAACGTCAAGAGCGGCGGGTCGATTTTCGGAACCCCGTCGATCAATTCGAATGGCAACCAGATGACGGTGTCCGATTCTTGTCCGGCGGCGAACGGACGCCAGGTCTTTCAGTACACTGTCACCGTGTTGCCAAACGGGCAGAACCAAACTCCGGTGACAAGTCCCGATCCCGAGATCGTCAACGATCCGAGCTCCCCCGGCGGCACCTGAGTCGAAGCCGCCGAAGTAACGTCGCGCTGGCATCCTGAGCGACGGGAAGGACCTACTGTCCATGACCGGTCACCGGTCAAGGACAGTAGGTCCTTCTTCGCTTCTAAGCCGTAGTTGTCCGCTTCGGGCGCGGTCTTGCGCTCTAATACTTGAACGCCGGTCCAACGCCACGACCTCCGGTCGGAACGAACGGCCTTCGACGGTCACACGCGCGACCACAACCTCCTGCTTCGCATCCTCGGAACCCATTGATCGGAGGCCGCATGTCCAACGAACAGAAGAACATTCGGATCGAGCTGACGAACGAACAGCGGGAACTGGTGAAAGAGCAAACGGGGATCGAGGTCCCGTCGCTGGAACTGACTGTCGAGGAGCTCGAGGCCCGAATCGCGCCGACGAGTTTCTCCTACCAAGGAGTTCACATCAACTACATCCCCTGAGCCGGACTGCGAGGCAGTCGTGGGAACGCGCGCGATCGATGAGCTGATGCGAGCGGGCAATGAATTCCGCGGACGAGGCGATGTGGTCAGTGCCGAACCTCTGCTACGGAGGGCCGTTGCCCTCGCCGATTCACCCAGCAGAGAATCTGACAGCGAGCGAACGCTGCCGAACGCGCTCAATACGCTGGGCATGCTCTGTAAGGATCTCGCGCGGTATGACGAGGCTCGCTCGCTCTACGAGCGCGCGCTTGCCATCGTGGAGCAATCGCCGGTGCGCACGGACCATGATATCGCCGCCCTGTTCCACAACTTGGGCGGTATCGAGCATGCGCGACGCGATTTTGTTGCCGCGGAGCCCCTCGCGCGGCGGGGAGTGGCACTCCGGCGAGGCCTCGGCGACAGCGACGCGCTCGGGGCGGACTTGATAGCCCTCGCCGCGATCCTCGACGGGCAACGAAAGTTCAACGAAGCGGAAGCGGTGTATCTCGAAGGCCTCGCCCTGTTGGAGCGAAACCCGGAGCGGAACGCCGGCGAGATCGCCGTTGCGCTCAACAACCTCGGCGCGCAGTACCTGCTGCGTGATCGCGTGGCGGAAGGGCTTCAGCTGCTCGCGGGCGCCGAACGTCTCAAGCGACAATCTCTGGGCCCGCATCATCCCGATCTGGCCGTGACTCTCAACAATCTCGCGGAGGCGCGGAAGGTCCGGGGCGAGCTCGCCGCGGCGCACCACCTTTACCGAGAGGCGGTCGACATTCTCGAAGGCGCACTTGGCTCGGAACACCCGAAGACGGCGGCTTGCCGCCGCAACCTTTCAAATCTGGAGAGTCTGGTCATGTCCTCGAACAACGAAACGAGACCCGAACGCGAGATGGTTCGGATCAATCTCACGACGCAACAAAAAGAAGTGGTCAAAGCGGCAACGAATCGAGATGCCGAAGCCATCGAGCTCACCGTGGAAGAGCTCGAAAAGCGGATTGCGCCGTTCTTCAGGCTCGCCGGCAATCACAACGAGACGCTTCTCGCCGATGGTCGCGATAAGGTACGCGTTCAAATCGAGTTGACCGACGACCAGCGGACGCAGATCCGCGACGCGTTCGGAGAGGATGCCAAGGGAGTGGAGCTCAGTGTCGAGCCGCTCGAGGACCGAATTGCACCGATCAAGGCGATCTTGATCAGCCTTTGACCGTTCGGCGGAGCGTGCTAGCGGGAGTCAGTCCGGGACGACAGGTTCTCCTGACCTCCAATCAGTCACCGAGCGGCGTCGCCCGTGACGTCAATGGATCTGCCGTCCTGGTCTCGGCTCGAGCCACTGCTCGATGAGGCGCTCGAGCTACCTGCTGACGAACGCGGCCCGTTCGTCGAGCAGCTTCGCGCGCGCGATCCGGATCTCGCACGCGACCTGAGCGGCCTCCTCGCGCGCGACGACGAGGCCGAGCGCACACATTTCCTGGAGCCTATCTCCGTCGCTTCCCTCGCCGGCCTCGAGCTGGGCGGGTGGACCATCGAGCGGCCGCTGGGTCACGGCGGCATGGGAAGTGTCTGGCTGGCGCATCGCAGCGACGGCCGGTTCGAGGGGCGTGCCGCCGTCAAGCTGCTCAACCTGACCTTGGTCCGGCCGTCAGGACTCGAGCGCTTTCGACGCGAGGGATCGATTCTGGCGCGGCTCACCCACCCCGACGTGGCGCGGTTGCTCGATGCCGGGGTGAGCGAGGCCGGGCAGCCGTACCTCGTGCTGGAATACGTGGATGGCGTGCCCATCGACGAGTGGGCGTCGGTGCACGATGCGTCGGTCGCGTCGCGCGTCACGCTGTTCCTCCAAGTCCTGGACGCGCTGAGCCACGCGCACGCCAGTCTCGTCATTCATCGGGACCTCAAGCCGTCGAACATTCTCGTCACGAGCGACGGCCGGGTGAAGCT
>DATMHK010000287.1:0-6487 GCA_035554995.1 Gemmatimonadaceae bacterium | reverse complement strand
CGGTGGCGACTACAATCGCGTCGCCGATGTGGACGGCCGCATTCTCTTCGGCGGAGTCTACTCCGGTTCGTTCCAGTACGCGCAGAGCTACGACAAGACGGGGTCGGCCCTTCGCAACGCGCCTCTGTGGGAGACAATCGTGGCGCGGAACGGCAAGCGATTCGGTTTCCGGTACACGCTCACGGGAATCCACGATGACTTCCGCGCGGCGAGCGGATTCATTTCGCGTCCGGGCATCGTCCACGCCGCCGCCGACCATCGCGCTACGTGGTACGCCGATCGCGGTTCGGCGATCGAAGCGGTGACGGGCGACATCCTGTTCGACGACACCTGGCAGTACTCGCACTTCGTTCATCAGGGCGACGCGCAAGACAAGAAGTTCCACCTCAGTGGAAGCGTCGGGCTGCGCGGCGGCTGGAACGCAGGCGCCGGCGTGTACTGGGAGACCTTCGGCTGGGATCAGGCTCTCTTTCGGAATTACCGCATTCTCTCGCCCGCCGGCGACACACTCCCGTTCACCGGTGTCGGGCGCATTCCGAATCGCGATTACGTCCTGACGTTCTCGACGCCGCAATGGTCCGCCTTCAACGCGAGTCTGCTGTACATCGCCGGGCAGGACGAGAATTTCTACGAATGGGCGCAGGCGAACATCAACGTCGCGAGCCTGACTGTGAACGCCCGCCCGAGCGATCGTCTGCGCGTCGGCGGAACGCTGGCGTATCAAGGCTATTGGCGCCGGACCGACCAGAGTCTCGTCGCCCGCAACATGATCCCACGCGTGAAGCTGGAGTATCAGCTCACTCGCTCGATCTTCATGCGCGCGGTCGGCGAGTACGACATCAGCCGGACGGACGACCTGCGCGACGAAACGCGGACGTTCTACCCCATTCTGATCAACGGCCGCCGGGCGCTCGCCTCCCGCGCGCGCGCGGTGCACGGCGATTACCTCTTCTCCTATCAGCCGCGCCCGGGAACCGTGTTGTTTCTCGGTTATGGAAGCGTCGGCAACGGTGTGCCGGATCCCGACGATCGCTTCAACTTTCAGCCGATCAAGAGAGGCAGTGATTACTTGTTTGTGAAGTACAGCTATCTATTTCGCATGTGATGCCGCGGGTGTGGCTTAATACGGAATAGATGGGTGCGGGCTGAAGCAGGTCTCAGGTCCCTGGTCTCTGGTCTCAGGTGAAACGACGTCCGCGCTGTTACCACCCGAGACCAGGGACCTGAGACCTGAGACCTATGAAGCACGTCGAACAAAGCGCCCGATTAAGCCACGCGATGCCTTGCTCCCACCAAGGCGCGTAGCTTTCGATCATGGCCACCACCAAACGGAAGAAGAAGAAGCGCGAGACCGCACCGGCACAGTCGCGCGGGCTCGAGGCGCGGAGACTGGGGTCGGCGACTCCGCCGACGGCGGTTCAGACGCTGGCGCGGACGATCGAGGATGACGGCGGCAGCGTGCTCGCGACGTATCGCGATCCGCTCGGCTCGCACTGGCAAATCCTCGCCGCCCTGCCGCTCGACCGCGTGGAACCGACGCCGTTCCAGCGGGACCTTTCGGAGGCGCACGTCGGCCGCGTCGCGAATGCGATCGACAAGCTGGATCGTTATCTCGATCCGGTGATCGCGGTGCCGGCGGGTGACGGCAAGTATTGGTCGCCGAACGGCTACCATCGTCTCGGCGCGATGAAGGAGCTCGGCGCGCGGTCGATCGTGGCGCTCGTGGTGCCGGAGCCGGAGGTCGCGCACCGCATTCTGCTGCTCAACACGGAGAAGGCGCACAACCTTCGTGAGCGGGCGCTGGAAGTCGCGCGGCTCGCCGAGGCGCTGGCCGCGCTGGACGATCGCCCGGAGCGGGAGTTTGCGACCGAGTTCGAGGAAGCGGCGTTGGTGACGCTCGGATTGTGCTACCAGCAGAATGGTCGTTTTTCGGGCGGCGCATATCACCCGATCCTCAAGCGATGCGACAAGCTCCTTGGCTCGAAGCTGCCGAATGCGCTCGAGACGCGCCGCGGTCGCGCGGAAAAACTTCTCGAGCTGAACGAGCTCGTGAACGAAGCAGTAAAGCAGCTCAAGGGACGAGGGCTGGAAAGTCCTTACCTCAAGGCGTTCGTCGTGGCACGCATCAACCCGCTCCGCTTCCAGCGAAAACCGACGGCTGATTTCGACGAGACGATCGACAAGATGCTCGGCAGCGCTCGCCGGTTCGACGCCGGACGCATCAAGGCGGATCAGGTCGCGCGAACCGGTGGACCGCCGGCCGCCGCGGAAGAATGACGACAATCGACACTCGTCCTCCGCGCGAGGAGCTGTTCTCCGGCCCGACGCCGGTCCAGGAGATGTGGCGGCTCCGCGCGCTGCTCGGCGGCGGGCCGCGGCTTCTCGTGAAGCGAGACGACGCGATCCCGTTCGGCTTCGGCGGGAACAAGGTCCGCAAGCTCGAGTTCGTGCTACCCGAAGCGCTCGCGGTGAACGCGGACACGCTCGTGACGCTCGGCGGTGTGCAGTCGAACCACGCGCGAGCGACCGCGGCGGCCGCGGCGAAGTTGGGGCTACGGTGTGTGCTGATCATCAACGGTGCGCCGCAGGAACGGCCGTCGGCCAACGCGCTGCTCGATCGACTGCTCGGCGCGGAAATCGAGTACATCGCCTCGCGCGCCGAGCGAGCGGCGGCGATCGAGCGGGTCGTGACGCGGTTGGAGTCCGAAGGGCGCCGGCCGTTCTTGATTCCGCTCGGGGCATCGACGCCGACGGGAGCGCTCGGCTTCGCCGCGGCCGTCGATGAGATGCTTGCTCAGGGCGTTCGGCCGGACGTGATCCTCCACGCGGGGTCGTCCGGCGGGACACAGGCCGGTCTGGTCGCCGGCGTGGCGCGGAACGGTTTGGCGACGCGGGTCATCGCGGTGAGCGCCGACGATCCGGCCGCTTCGATCGCGTCGACGGTGCGAACCATCGTGCGCGCGATTCCCGGCTGTGATTCCTTCGATGGCGAGATCGTCGTGGACGATGCGATGGTCGGGGATGGGTATGGCATCCCGACAAATGCCTCGCGCGAAGCGCAGCAGTTGCTGGCGCGAACCGAAGCTCTGTTCGTCGACCACACCTATACGGCAAAAGCCGCCGCAGCGCTCATCGCGTACGCGCGCGACGGGCGCTTTTCGTCCGACGAGACCGTGCTGTTCTGGCACACCGGCGGCCAGGTCGGCCTCTTCGCCTGACCGCCGGTCTTTAGATTTCTCTCAAGTGCTCGGCGGCTTCGGCCGCTCGGGCGCTTGAGTCATGGAGCCGTTCGCCGCGACTTTGAGCGTCACGACGGACTTGTTCGGTACTGGCTCCATTTCGTCTGCCTCGACGCGAATCCGGTCCGGCGCCACTCGTGTGATCACCACCCGCGCTCCCTCGTGCATCCCGACGATGCCGTACTTCGCGATCTTGGTCGGGTCGGCGAGTGAAACGGTGATCGACCGTCCGAGCTCGAACTCGTCGGGCAGATTCCCGGACGGTTTGAGTCCGAGTTTGTCGACGGTCGATTTGACGGAGATGTCGACGGTGCCTTGCTGCTGGACTTGCGCGCGACCGGGCAACGGCGACGCGGCGATTGCGGCGATGCAGACGCTGAGAAGCATCACGCCTCGAACCATAGGGCCTCCCCTATGAACGTCCTTTACACTGCATCGCGATCAGCCCGCTGTCGATAGGGCGAAGGCCCCATGCGTCGTCGGCGAAACATCGCGTAGGTTGGGCAGGTACTGAGAGTCATGATTCCGCGCATTGTGGCGCTCGTCGCCCTCGTCACGAGCCTGTTGGCCGGACAGGAGGACCGCGGCCGGCCGATAGTACTGCTGGTCCACGGACGGGGCATGTCCGATCGCGACACGGCGGCGACGCGTAAGATGTGGCAGCAAGCACTCGCCTCGGGCGCGCGGACACTCACGTCCGAGGCGCTCATCGGCGATCGCGACGTCCGAGTCGTCTGGTACGCCGACGTCCTCGATCCGCGGTCGGCCGCGTCGTGCGAATATGCCGCCGGCGATCCGCGCGCGCGACGCGCGCGCGCCGGCGACGCGGACTTCAGATCCTTTCTCGGCATGATGGGCGGTATCCTGGGAGTCGTCAGCTCGCTGGTCGACCAGTCGGAGACGACCTCACAGCTTCGCGCCCTGGCGAGTGACGCCGCGTTCGTATCCGACCCCGGGAAACGTTGTGCGTCGGAACAGCGGCTCGGCGCGGAAATCGATCGCGCGAAGGCGGAGGGGCGTCCGATCGTGATCGTCGCGCACAGCCTCGGCGCGGTGGTCGCTTATGACTACCTATCGGCGCGGCGCGATTCGCTCCCCATCGTAGACCGGTTCGTGACGATGGGATCGATGGTCGGGTATCCCGAGCTCCGCAGCTTGCTCATCGGCGGCGGCGGCAGCGCGGACGACTCGCTTTCGCGGCCGCGTAGTGTGAAGGCGTGGGTCAACCTTCGCAACGGCCAGGACGTGCTCGCTGCTCCGCTGTCCGTCGGCCGCGACGTGATCACGACACCTCCGCCGGATGAGCCCGATCCACACGAGTTGATGGGCTACTTGAGGTCGTCCGCGGCGGCTCGCGAGGTAGTGAACGCGTGGTGCGAGGCGTTTGCGGGAACCCGGCCCCGGGGTTGCACTGAGGTGGCCCCGAAATAATCGCGGGGTCCGAGCGTGCACGTCCGACGAACGTGGTTCACCACAACTTTCTTGGTTTTCTTGGCTGCGCCGTCGATGGCGCACGGGCAGCGCGTTGGGCGGGATTCGGCGACTCGCCTCACGCGCTTCGGACGAGCGGTCGGCTACGGCGCGATCATGGGCGTCGCCTACGCCGGCGTGAACCAGATCAACGACCAGCCGACCGAGTGGGGAAGGAACTGGAACGGCTTCGGTAAACGCGTCGCGTCCAACCTGGGTGAGTTCCTCATTCAAGAATCTGTAACTGACGGCGTCGCGGCGATCATGAAGCGTCCGTTGGACTACACGCCCTGCCGTTGCAGGGGCACGGCCGATCGCATCGGGTACGCGCTTGGCGGCGCCGTGACCGACCAGATGCCCCGCGGCAAGCACCCGATCGCCATTCCGCGAATCCTCGGTGCGTATGCCGGCGCCTACGCGCAAAGCACGTGGAGACCTGATTCACGAAGCCGTCTCGAACAGACGCTTCTCAATGGCACGACATCGATCGCGGTGGGCGGCTTGATCAACCTCTACCACGAGTTCAAGCGCCACTGAGCTCGCGCTACTGGTACTGGATGTAGATCGGCCGCGGACGCAGCGCGAGCACCTCGATCGGTGCCAGGATGCGGTCGCCCTTTCTCGTGTCGTTGTGATAAAACAGCTTGAACCCCGTGAATTGCACGGGCTCAGCCACTTCGCAGCGCGCGTAGGTGTCGAACTTGAGCCACGGCTGGCCCCAGCCGTCCATGTTGATCACGATCTGAACGCGCGGATCGAGCCGTATCTGCTCGGCATCCTGCAGCATGTTCGTCGTGAACCGGTGGACGACGAGCACCTTCGGCGGCAAGTGGTATTTCGTCACGATCGAGGCCAGGTAGTCGACGACTCCGTTGACGTCGGCCGCCGTCATCGAGCCGATCTTCGTTCCGGGAACGCGCCCTTCCCGATTGTGGTGCATGTGAAACTCGGGATCGATGCCGACGTGCACGTCCGGCCGAGAGAGGAATTTCTCGATCACCGGCAGCTCCGCCTTGAGCGTGCTCTTGCCGGCCTGAATATCGAGAATCGTGATCGCGCCGTGCGATCGCGCCAATCCGTACACCTTCTCGATCAGGTCCGGATCCGATCGCTGGCGATACATGCTGTCCTTGCCCGGCTGGCCTTGGGCGACGGAAACGATCAGGTGCAACGCCGGCTGCACCGGCAGCGTGGGATCGGCAGCGCGCCAGAGCGCGACCGTCGAATCCAACTTGGCGAGCATGGCGTCGTACGGGATCTCGCCGAGGATGCCCATCTTTTTCGACAGCGGATTGCCGTAGTACGCGACGATGCGCTTGCCGGGCAGGATCGAACCCGGAAGCCGCGCTGGCGCCTTGACCGGCCAACCGTCGTGCTTGAGGCCCGCGCGAATGGTTGCAACGAGCGAGATGCTGTCGGCCATGGTGCGAGACTTCGGCTGCGTCGCGATCTGGAGCAGGATGGCGGAATCGGGCGAGGACGGCGTCTTGCGCCGCGATCGCGACGTCGAGTCCGTCGGCGGCGCGGTGCGTGCCGCACGAGTGGGTTCCGGTTTTGCCGCCGAGTCGGGAATCGTTCCGTCGGCGAGGCCGGTGGAGTCGCGAGTGGAATCGCGCCGTGTTGAGCCCTGAGGCGCGGGAGCGCGGTCGCCGCAGGCGGCGACGCCGATCATGAGCAAGGCAGCCGAGAGCGTTCTGAGCAAAGTCATTGAGTGGCGTCCTTGCAATGGACGCACCGGCAACTCTGCTCGCTACATCACAACAACGAGAGTACCGGCT
>DATMHK010000286.1:0-5144 GCA_035554995.1 Gemmatimonadaceae bacterium | reverse complement strand
AGCGTAAGGTTGCGCGATAGCGTGTAACGCTGGTGTAACGCTACCCCGAATCGAACGCGACGCCCACCCCGCAACCATCGCGAACCCACCGGTCGCGCGCGATTCACATTGCTCACCGCCGCTCCACTTCAGCGGCCTTGGCTTCCCCGCTCAGGAAGGGGTCTCATGATCGCAACGATGTTTCGATCGACTCGCCGAGCTTCTGTTCGCGCGAGGCACACACGCATTCCGCGATCGTTGTTCGGCGTGCTCGTCGCGGGTCTCGCGCTCGCGGCGCCGACCGCTGCTCGCGCGCAGGACAACTCCGTCTCCGGCCGCGTCGTCGCGGCGGGCTCGAATGAAGGGCTCGCCGGCGCGCAAATCACGGTCAGCGGCGGCCCGCAGCGCGCCGCGTCCGACGCCGACGGTCGTTTCCGCATCATAGGCCTGACCGGCACCGACGTGCGCCTCGACGTGCGGCGCATCGGTTATCGCACGGTACAGGTCCCGGCGCGCGTCGGCGCGACGAATGTCCTCGTGTCGCTCACCAGCAACCCGACGAGCCTCGAGGCGGTGGTCGTCACCGGCACGGTGGGCGCGGCAGCGAAGCGCGAGATCGGCAACGCGATTGGTACGATCAACGCGGCCGACGTCGTCGCGGAGGCGCCTGTGATCAACATGCAGGGCCTGATCAACGGCCGTTCGCCGAGCATCGTCGTGATGCCGACGTCGGGACAGGTCGGCACGGGCTCGCAGGTTCGCATCCGCGGCCAGGCGAGTCTCTCGCTCGGCAACTATCCACTGATCTTCGTCGACGGCGTTCGCGTCAACAACGATCCGGCGACCGGCCCGCAGAGCCAGGCATTCGGCTCGTCGCCGATCTCACGGTTGAACGACTTCAATCCCAGCGACATCGAGTCGATCGAGGTCCTCAAAGGGCCCAGCGCCGCGACGCTCTACGGAACCGAAGCGGCGAACGGCGTGATCAACATCATCACGAAGAAGGGCGTGAGCACGACGCCGCGCTGGAACTTCTCGACACGCCAGGGCTGGAACTATTTCGCCGATTGGAAGGATCGCTTCCCGAAAAACTACGGCGCGCGACGCCTGGCGACGGACGCGCCGTCCGCGAGCCCGTCCGGTCCAGTCGAGCAGCTCAACTTCGACTCGCTGCTCGTCGGCGCCTGTGGAGACTCGATCTCCACGCGTCTCGGAAAGAAGTGCGACTACTTCAGCGCCGGCCGTCACCAGGAGACGGAGCTCTCCGTGTCCGGTTCGGCGGGACTGCTCAACTACTACGCGAGCGGCAACCTGCTCGACGATCGGGGCGCCGAACCGCGAAGCAGCCGCCAGAACTACAGCGGCCGCCTCAACCTCTCCATCTCACCGTCGAAGACGGTCACGATCGGCACGAACGTCGGCTACGTCACCGGCCCGACCAACCTGCCATGCGACGCCGGTTGCGGCGGCTACACGTGGACGACGCTCTCGGCAACGCCGAACAACTATAACCTCGCCAACCGCCACGGCTTCCACAGCAGTCTGCCCTATCAGTACGATCAGACCGTGGTGCTCTGGCAGGATCTGGCTCGCACGACGGCGAGTGTGCGCATCGAACATCAGCCGACGACGTGGCTGTCGCAGCGCCTGACGCTCGGCGGCGACGTGACGCGCGAGGGAAACAACGAGTACGATCCGCGCGTCGACTCGCTGCAGTCGCTCGGCTTCCGCGACATCAACGAGCGCGACGTCACCGACCGGTCGCTCGACTACTCGGCGAGCGCGATCTGGAATTACAGCCCGGCCTTCCGTTTCACGACGTCGGTCGGCGCGCAGTACTTCACCGAGAGCATCCACTCGGTCGACGCGTTCGGCTCGGTATTCCCCACGCCGGGTCTCAAGTCGGTAACCTCGACGGTGAACCGCGGCGCGCCCTCGGAAGGCTTCAGCGACAACAAGACGCTCGGCATCTTCGGGCAGGAAGCGATCGGCTGGCGCGATCGCATGTTCGTCACCCTCGCCCTGCGTTCGGACGATCACAGCGCGTTCGGCGCGAACTTCAACCGGGTGCTCTTTCCGAAGGCGTCGTTGAGCTGGGTGCTGAGCGACGAGCCGTGGTTCCACGTGCCGTTCGTCGGAAGCAATCTCGGCGAGCTCCGCTTCCGCACGGCGTACGGTCAGTCGGGCAAAGCACCGGTGGCGTACTCATCGATCAAGACGTACTCGCCGACCGCCGGTCCGGTGGACGCCGCGGCGGTCACACCGAACACGATCGGCAATCCGAGCCTCGGCCCCGAAAAGGGCAAGGAGCTCGAGATCGGCTTCGACGCCAACGGCTACAACGACCGTGTGGGCATCGAATTCACGTATTATAACAAGAAAACTGTCGACGCCATCCTCGACAAGATCGTCGCGCCGTCCTCTGGCCAGGCCGGCACGCAGCCGATCAACGTCGGCGGCATCCTGAACAAGGGCTTCGAGCTGACGGTTCGGGGAACGCCGCTTCGGCGCCAGAACCTGAGCCTCGACCTCACCGGACAGTTCTCGACCAACGACAACCAGGTCACGGACATCGGTATCCCGGGCCAGTACTTCATCGTCGCCGGTACGTATCTCCGTCAGCAGGTCGGCTACCCGGTTTTCGGTTGGTTCGAAAAGCGCGTGGTCTCGACGACGATCGACCGCAACCCGGCGAGCAAGACGTTCGGTGTGGGGTCGAACCCGATGTGCTCGGATACGATTCCCGGATCGCATGGGAAGGAAGGCGGTGCACCGCGTCTCTGCGCCGGCCCGGATGGGCGGTACGGCACGTCCGACGACGCGCCGTCGGTGTACCTCGGACGGTCGGTGCCGCCACGCGAGATGGCGTTCAGCGGCACGCTCGGTCTCTTCCGCCGTTTCCACGTCTTCTCGATGCTCGACGTAAAGAACGGCGGCAAGAAGCTGGACGGCAACACGCGCGCCCGCTGCGGCATCTTCGGACGCTGCCAGGAGAACTTCCCGGCGACCTACGGCGCCACGATCGACTCGATTCGCGCGGTCCAGGCGCAATCGAGCAGCAACCTGGTCGACTTCTTCATCGACAAGAACAACTACGCGCGATTGCGCGAGTTGACGTTCACGTTCGACGTTCCCGACCGCTTCGCGCAGAAGGTCAATGCGCAGCGCGCATCGCTCGCCGTCTCCGGCCGCAACCTCGGCATGTGGACGAGCTACAAAGGGTTCGAGCCCGAGGCGATGTTCCTCGGCGGCTCACGCGGCGGCAACGCGGCGTGGGAGCAGACAACGCTGCCGCAACTCAGAACGTGGATCGTCTCACTCAATCTCTCATTCTGAGGAACGCGCACACATGACACGCACACCTAGCACGATCATGCGAGCGCTCGCCGTCACCGCGGTGCTCGGAACGGTCACTATCGTCGGCTGCGACCTCGGCAAAACGCTCGAGGTCCAACCGGCCAACCTCATCCCGGCGGTCACGCTCGAGACCCCGGAGAACGCATTGTTGCTCGTCGCCGGCGCCGCGAGCGACTACGATTGCGCGTTCAACTCATACGTCGTCGTCGGTGGTCTGCTCGGCGAGGAGTTGGACGACGCGATACAGACGGCCGATCGCTGGCCATACGACCAGAGGACCGTCGCGGCTAACCAGAGCCGCTACTCGCAGAACAGCTGCACGGCGCTCGGCGTGTATCAGCCGTTGCAAGCGGCGCGGGTCTCGGCGAGCAACGTCCGGCGGCTGCTCGAAGGCTGGACCGATGTTCAGGTACCGAACCGCAATCTCCACATCGCGCGCATGTCGGCGTACGAGGGCTGGAGCCAGCTCTTGATTGCCGAAATGTTCTGCACCACGGTGTTCTCGACGGTCAAAGGCGAGGACATCGACTACGGCACCGAGATTCCTCGCGCGCAGGCGCTCGACTCGGCGATCAGCCGGTTGAGCAGCGCGATCACGACCGCGCAATCGGTTGGCGGCGTCGTGGCGGACAGCATTCGGTACTTCGCGCTCGTCGCTCGTGCCCGTGCGTACCAGGACAAGGGCGACATGGCGCACGCGCGCGCGGATGCGATCATCGTTCCCGTGGGCTTCGTCTGGAACATTACGGCGTCGAACACCAACACGCGGCGGCAGAACCGCGTCTTCCAGGAGAACAACGTGGGCATTACGCCCAGCTCCTCGGTCGGTGCGCGCTATCGCCAAGCGACCTACACGAGCGATCCACGCATCAAGGTTCAGAACCTCAACCGTCTCTCCAATGGCACGAACGTGCCGCTCTGGGCGCAGACGAAATACACAGCGGTCAACTCGTCCATTCCCGCCGCGACGGGAACCGAGATGCAGCTCCTGATCGCCGAGGCGGACATCGCGTCGAATCGTTCGAACACGCTCGCGATCATCGCCACCATGCGCGCGGCTGGCAGTCAGCCGGCGTACACCGGGACGACGGCGGCGGACGATCTGAACGAGATCATCGATCAACGCCGTCGCGCACTCTTCCTCACGGGAACGCATTTCGGCGACATCATTCGCTACAACCTGACGGTGTCACCGGCCGCGGGGACGCTGGCTCCGTGGAACCAGGCCTACGGACCGGACAAGGGCAGCCAGATGTGCTTGCCGCTGCCGCAGGTAGAGTTCTTGAATAACCCGAAGTTGCATTAGACGGTCGCATGCGACTCGGAAGAGAAAGAGGGCCGGCGCAAATGCCGGCCCTCTTTCTTTTACCGCATCCCATCGCCCATCGCCCACCGCCGACCGCCCGTCCCTAAGGCAAAGGAAACTGCCCGCGAACGCCTGAGATGAGCTTCGTCGGATCCACGTTCGGGTTTGCCGCTCTCTCGACATCCGGAAGCGGCAGACACACGGTGTTGCCGTAGACGCCGCCGAACCTGTAGCTACTCGCCGGTGCCGGGTTGAGCGTGATGATGAAACGTTCGACGTCGTAGGCGCGGAAGCCTTCGACGAACAGCACACGCTGCCGCTCACCGATGATCAGGTTGGCGATCGACGCCGCGTCGGTTGGCCCGGTGTACGGCTTGAGACCCACCGCCGTGCGCATCGCGTTGATGATCGGCACCGCGCGCGCGTCCGGTTGCGTTTCGGCGAGGATCAACTGCGCTTCCTCGTATCGCGCGATCGGCTGCGGGATCGCGTCGCCCGCCGC
>DATMHK010000285.1:0-5739 GCA_035554995.1 Gemmatimonadaceae bacterium | reverse complement strand
TGAAGCGTCTCCTCGACCAGGGTCTCATCGACGAGGTGCGCAGCCGCTCGCGCGACGACGATCCGCGTCGCCGCTACTACCGCCTCACGCCGGCCGGTCGCCGAGCCGCGCGCGACGAAGCGCTGCGACTCGAGCGCCTCGCCGCCATGGCGCGCGCCAAGCGGCTGCTCCCCACGACCAGATGACCGTTCGGCTCTACGGCGCGCTCGTCGCCTTGCTCCTGCCGTCGGGCTTCAACGACGCGTTCGCCGACGAGCTCCTGTCGGTCTACGCGGAGGTCGACCGCGAAGCACGGCTCCGCGCCGGCTTTGCCGGCGCACTGCGAGCGCTCCTCGGCGAGATCCCGGGACTCGTCCGCATTGCGATTCGTGAACGGCGCACGCACAGGACCCTTCGCGCTCGTCGCGTCAAGCCACGCTTGGAGGACAACATGATCGACTCGTTCACTCAAGACGCGACGTTCGCCGTCCGCTCGCTGCGTCGCTCCCTCGGCTTCACGATCGTCGCGGTTGGAACGCTCGCCCTCGGCATCGGCGCCAACACCGCGATCTTCAGCATCGTCAACAGCGTGCTCCTCTCGCCACTCAAGCTGAACGATCCCGATCGGCTCGTGGCGATCGGCGAACAGCCCAGGTCCCAGACGACCGTATCGATCGGCTCAACATCGCCGGGCAGCTTCTTCGACTGGAAGGCCTCTTCGGCCACGATGGAGCTGGGCTCCTACAACCAGGGCATCAGTCGCACGCTCACCGGCATCGGCGATCCGCAGCAAATCGTCGGCACCCAGATCACCGGCGATTTGATGCGCATCCTCGGCGTATCTCCGTTGATGGGGCGCAACCTGACCCTCGCCGACGAGAACGCCGGCGCGCCGCCCGTGCTCGTCATCGGCTTCGATGCATGGCATCGTTTCTTTGGCGACGATCGCGGCGTCATCGGGAAGACGCTGACGCTCAATGGCGTGCCGCGGACGATTGTCGGTGTGATGCCGGCCGGCTTCACCTTTCCTGGAGCGCCGAACGACTTCTGGTCCCCGGCGCAGCTCGACGCCGCGTTTCGCGGCAATCGCGATCAGTACTATCTGAACGTCGTCGGGCGGCTTCGTTCCGGAGCGACGGTCGCTCAGGCGCAAGCCGAGATGAACGCGGTCATGGACCGGCTGACGCGCGATTGGCCAAAGTACAATCAGGGGAATCGCATCGTCATCCAGTCGCTGCGCGACACGATCGTCGGTTCGGTCCAGGGCGGGCTGCTCGTGATGATGGGCGCGGTAGCCTTCGTACTCCTGATCACCTGCGCGAATGTCGGCAACCTCCTCGTCGCGCGCGCTGCCACGCGACGCCGAGAGATTGCGGTGCGACGCGCGCTCGGCGCTGGAACCGGCCGCATCGCGCGCCAACTCGTAACGGAGAGCATTCTGCTGGCGCTCGCCGGCGGGATCGCCGGTGTCCTGATCGGCAAGTGGATGCTCAAACTCCTGCTCGCGGGATCGGCCACCGCGAACTTGCCGCGCATCGAGGAGATCGCGCTCGACGGACGCGTGCTGGTCTTCACGTTCGGCGTCTCCGTCGTCGTCGGCTTGCTCTTCGGGTGCATGCCCGCGTGGCATCTCACCCGCGAGCGCTTCACGGATGGGTTGCGCGATGGCGCGCGCGGCAGCTCAGGTCATCAGTGGACGCGGAACACGCTCGTCGTCGTCGAGGTCGCGCTCGCGATGATCCTCCTGACCGGCGCCGGGTTGCTGCTTCGGAGCTTCGCGCTGATGCAGCGCGTCGACACAGGGATCAAGCCGGAACACGTCGTGACGTTCTCGATCCAACGCCGGAAGCCCGATCCGACTTTCGTTCCCACGCTGCTCGAGCGCCTCCGCCGCATTCCCGCGGTGCAGAGCGTCGCCATCACGAGCAACCTTCCTGTCGCGGGGCGCGGCATCGGCGCGTGGTTCAATCGCATCGACCGACCGCTTCCCGAAAACGTGCAGCCGTCCGGCGAAGCGTATCGCGTCGTGACGCCCGACTATTTCGCGACCGTCGGCATCCCGCTCAAAACCGGCCGGATGTTCGACGCGAACGATCGCCGCGAAGCGCCCGCGATCATCGTCAACCAGGCGCTCGTGAAGAAGTACTACCCCAACGAGAATCCGCTCGGGAAACCAGTGTACCTCGGCGCGCCGGACAACCGGCTCTTCGACAGCGCACCCATCGTCGGTGTCGTCGGCGACACGCGTGACGCTGGACTTGGAAGCGACCCGCTGCCGACGGTCTACATCCCGATCGCGGTGATGCGCGGGTGGCCGTTCTTCACCTTGGTCATGCGGCATTCAGGCGATCCCGCACCGATCGTCGCGTCGGCCCGCCGCGTTGTTCGCGACATCGACGCCACGATCCCGATAACGAACGTTCAGACGCTCGAGGACGTCATCTCCACTGTCTCGGCCCCCGCCCGCTGGGCCACAACTCTCCTCGGAGCATTCGCCGGTGTCGCGCTCGTCACCGCGATCCTCGGAGTTTTCGGACTCCTGTCGTACATGGTGACACAGCGCGCTCGCGAGCTCGGAATCCGCATCGCCCTCGGCGCGTCGAGCGGCGGCGTGCAGCGTCTTGTGTTGTCACGCGGCTTGGGACTCGTCACAGTCGGTCTCGTCGTGGGTCTCGCGGGCGCGGTCGTCCTCACGCGGTTCATGCAGTCGATGCTCTACGGCGTGACACCGACCGATCCGCTCACCTTCGTCGGCGTCAGCGGACTTCTGGTTCTAGCGGCCGCGAGCGCGAGTCTCATCCCTGCCCGCCGGGCCACGCGCATCGACCCAATCACGGCGTTACGGGCCGAGTAGAACGAATGAGCGCACACGCAAATGGCCACCGCTACGGGTGGCCATTTGTTATGGGATTTCGTTGAATCGAGTGGCTAGGGACGGAATCGAACCGCCGACACGCGGATTTTCAGTCCGCTGCTCTACCAACTGAGCTACCTAGCCTCAAGCCGTTCAATTTATTCGGCTTACTTCACGCAAGTCAATCGCGCCGGCGTGGTTGCGCTCGTCTCTTCATCCGTTTCGTTCGCGCGGAACCGCTCGCGCGACGAATCCCTCTCGTGTCACGTGTTTCACGTCCCGTGTTCCACGTTTCAGTCACGCGTTTCCGGTTAATCGTATCATTTCGGAAACGTGGAATTTCCACTCTTTGTGAAAGCTCGCGGAGGGCCTGTACGGCATGTACATTCACCCTCGGCCGTTCGGTCGGAACTGTGTGACCTCGAACGACTAACACGCGGTTTCTTGAGCGGGTCTCGGTACCCGCCTCGCATGCCGCGACCGTCGCACGCGCTCCCCGCCGCTACCGCGGCGCCACACCCCCACGAAGGAACCCTCTCCCGTTATGAAGATTCCAGCTTGGAGACCGCTGGTCGCCCTGGTAATCGCCGCGCTCGCCGGCCGAGCGACTTCGCTGTCTGCTCAAGGCGTCACCACCGGCGCCGTCGCCGGTACCGTGACAAATGAACAGGGCCAGCCTGTCGAGGCCGCCCAGGTACAAGTCGTCAACCATGCGACCGGCTACCGCAGCGGTACACGCACGCGCTCAAATGGTTACTACCTCATCCAGGGGCTCGAAGTCGGTGGCCCTTACACGTTGAGCGTCAGACGAATCGGACTTGAGCCTCGCGATATCGAAAATATCAGTGTTTCGTTGTCACAGACTACGCGGGTCGACGTCCAACTCGGCGCACGCGCCGTCAACTTGGCCGGCGTCCAGGTCACTTCGACGAGCGGCTTGAGCACGTTCAGCCCTTCGCACCAAGGCGTCGGCACGGCGATTTCCGACAGCATCATTAGTCGAATGCCGATGCTCGGCCGCAACTTCACGGACCTCGTCAAGCTCACGCCACAGGTCACGATTCCATCCTCCGGCGGGCCGAGCGCCGGTGGTCAGTATAATCGGTACAACTCGTTCAACATCGACGGCGCCAGCCAAAACGACCGCTTCAACCTCAACTCATCCGCCGGTCAGCCGGGCGCCGCGGGAAATGGTCGCCTCATCTCGCCTGAAGCAATCAAGGAATTCCGTGTTTTGATGTCCCCCACGGATGTTCGCCAGGCCAATTTCACCGGCATGCTCGTTAACGCGGTTACGAAAAGTGGAACGAACGAATTCCACGGCGGCGGCATCGTCAACTATCGCAACGAAAAATTCAGCTCCCCGAACTTTCGCACCACCAAACTCGACGTGAAGCAGTACGGCTTCCAACTCGGCGGACCGATCTTCCGCGACAGGCTGCATTTCTACGTCGCACCCGAATGGCAGGATCGCGTGAGCGGCTCGTCCGGCGCTTTCGTCGGTCAGACCGCCGGCGCCACTGGAACGACCCTCAACATCTCCCCCGACTCGATCGCCCTCGTCCAGCAGCTCGTGAAGGACAAGATGGGATTCGATCCCGGCTCGGCCGGCAAGATCGACAACAGCAATCCGCTCAAGAACCTCTTCGGTCGCCTCGATTGGCAGATCAACGATGTCCATCGGTTGGTGTTGCGTGAAATCGCGAACCGAACGGAGAACGTCGCATTTTCCAGAAACAGCAACACGTTCCGGAACGATCCGCTACAGCAGAACACGGGTTTCCGCCTCGGGTCCAACCTGTTCAACGGCGTGAACACCAATAACTCGACGGCGCTCCAGCTGTTCTCGAACTTCTCCAGCGGCATCGCCAACGAGGTACTCGCCGGGTATAACACGATCCGCGACACCCGCATCGTTCCGCAGATCACGCCAGAGATGAGCGTGGGCGTTGTCCCGGTCGGCGCGACGAATAACAACGCGACCGCCGTGATCACGTTCGGCACCGAGCAATTCTCCATCGGTAACGCGCTCAATCAGGACATCTTCGAGGTCTCCGACAACCTCACCATGCCCTGGCGCGACCACACGTTCACGTTCGGTGCGCGCTTCGAGCACACCAAAATGTACGACAACTTCCCGCAGGGCCTCGGCGGCGTCTGGGTGTTCCCGAACATCGCGGCGCTCAATCAGCTCAAGCCGTCCGGCTACGCGGTCGCGTATCCGAACAGCGGCAACCCGGCAGATATCCCGGCGGCGTTCACGACGAACATGAGCAGCCTGTACGCGCAGGATCAGTGGGCGCTCAAGACTAACTTCACGGTCACCGCCGGCCTGCGCGCCGATGTCCCGAATCCCAACATCACCCCGGTCGACAATCCGAAGATCACGCAGCTCGCCGCCGCGAGGGGCGTCGACATGCACACCTCGTGGACACCGAAGTCGCGCGCGTATTTCTCTCCGCGCATCGGGTTCAACTGGGACGTCTCCGGCAATCAGCGCACACAGCTCCGCGGCAACGCGGGCATCTTCACCGGGCCGCCGCCATTCATCCTGCTCGCGAACGCGCAGCAGAATACCGGCCTTGGTCTGGTCCGCCTCTCGTGCACCGGCAACGCCGTCCCGGCCTTCACCGTCGACGAGAACAATCTCCCGCACGCCTGCCTCAATCAGGCCCCGCCGGCCAACGGCGCCGCGGGAACGGTTGGCGTCAACTTGAACGATCCCAATTTCAAGTACCCGCAGTACTTCGTCACTTCGGGCGGCTTCGATAAGGAGTTGCCCTTGGGCTTCTCCGGAACGTTCGAGGCGCTGTATCGCCACGCGGTCAACGGAGTGCGCATCCGCGATCTGAACCTCATCGGTCCGCGCATGGTCAACGGACAGCCGATGACCGACCGCAATGGAC
>DATMHK010000284.1:0-4131 GCA_035554995.1 Gemmatimonadaceae bacterium | reverse complement strand
GCGCAAACCCGATGTGCGAACACCAAAGGAAAAGGACACGCGCATGTTGCGTGGAGCGGCGATCGCCTTCGCGACGATCTTTTTCTCGGAGTGGGGCGACAAAGGCATGACCACGGCGGGCGTGTGGGCGGCCGCGTACGTGAGCAGCGCCGCGTCGCGCGGCATGAGCCGCACGTCGGTTGCGCTGCTCGTTTGGGTCGCGGCCTTTCTCGCCATGGTCACCAAAGGCGGGCTCGCCGTCACCCTCGGCGCGAGCGTTCGGTCATGGATCGCGAATCACATCCAGCCGCGTTACGTCCGATACGGCGCGGTCGCGGCGCTGATTCTTCTCGGAACGCTATCGGTACTCGAGGTCATGGGGATTCTCGTTGACTGATTCATCACTTTCGGTGACGGCGGACACCCGCCGCGCCGCGTTCCGCTTCATCGTCTGCATCGGGCTGGTGAGCTTGTTCGCGGACATGACGTACGAGGGAGCGTACAGCGGGATTGGTCCGTTTCTCAACGAGCTTGGTGTCGGCGCGGCGATGGTCGGGGTGATATCGGGCTTCGGCGAGATGATCGCCGCGAGTTTGCGCTACTTCTCCGGCAAGTTTGCGGATCGCACGCGCGCCTATTGGCCGATCGTCATCACCGGCTACGTAATGAACCTGATCGCGATCCCCGGCCTCGCCTTCGTGCACTCGTGGCAGGCCGCGGCGGTGCTGATCGTGATCGAACGAACGGGGAAGGCGATTCGCGGTCCGGCACGCGATGTCCTGTTGTCAGAGGCAACGGGAGTGGTCGGGCACGGGAAGGGCTTCGGGATTCACGCGGCGATGGATCAAACCGGCGCGATCATCGGGCCGCTGTACGTGGCGTGGGCGGTCGCTCGCACGCACACGTTCGGCCCGGCGTTCCTCAACCTCGCGCTTCCGGCCGCGCTGGCGCTTGGCGCGCTTCTCGTCGCCCGGTACTTCCGACCGAACAAGGGGACGCCGCCAAAGCCAAAGTCCGAAGGGGAGCTCACCCGCCTCTATTGGATGTACGTAGTCGGCGCGGGATTGTTGGCCGTCGGGTTCATCGACTTTCCACTTCTCGGATATCACTTCGAGCACACAGGGTTGTTTTCGCCGGCGACGATTCCGCTGTTGTACGCGGTCGCGATGGGCGTCGTCGGCCTCACGGCGTATGTGTGCGGCAACCTGTTCGATCGCTTTGGCGTCTGGGTGCTCGTCATCGGCGTGCTCGTCACCATGCTGGCGCTTCCCCTGGGCTTTCTCGGTGGACCGACGAGCGCGGCGATCGCGGTCATGTGTTGGGCGGCGGGACTCGGAGTCCAGGACGCCACGCTCCGCGCAGGGATCGCCCAAGTCGTGTCCATGCACAAGCGCGGTCATGCGTTCGGGGCCTTCAACGGCGTGTTCGGCGTCATGTGGTTTTTCGGCAGCGTCGTGATGGGTGCGCTGTACAGCCGCAGCCTCGTCGCACTCGTGGTCTTCGGCCTAGTTTTCCAGATTGGCGCGGCGTCGGTGTTTCTTCTGCTGAACCGTCCGCTGCGCGACACCGCGAAAGCGTAGAAGCCGCTTCGGAAGCGCCAAGGTTGCCGACGCCGCGGCCCCTAGATAGCTTCGCGGTTCATGAAAAATTCATGAGCAAGACTGCTCGCTCAGGTGGAGACCTGTCATGCGCATCACGCTCCTTTTTGTCGCCGCCGCCGGTCTATCGGCGACGAACCCCGGTTCGTCGGCCTCCCAGGAACCCAAGACGGTTCACGTGTCGCTCGCGACCGAAACCGCCGGGCGCGAACCGAAGACCTTCGCCCCCCTCGTCGGTAGCTGGGTGATCACCAAAGACGCGGGCAAAAATGTGCTGTTCATCGACGGCCGCGTGTGGAAACGCGGTCAACCCGCCGGCGGTCTCGCCGACAAGGCGCGCGAGCTCTACGGCGCGCGCAACGAAGAGTTCATCGAGAGCATCAAGGCGTTCGCGTATTTCCCGATCGCCGTCTACAAGGGCCTCGACAACTTCGAGAACGGCGAGATCTCGGTGCGCTTCCAGATGGTCGGTGGAACGCTCGACCGCGCCGCGGGCATTCTCTTCGACGTGAAGCCGAACGGCGATTATCTCACCGTGCGCTACAACGGCACGGAGGACAACGTCGTGCTGTGGACGTTCAACAACGGCGTGCGGAAATTCGTGAACCGCGCGCCGACGCTCACGCCGCTCGAGCTGGGAACGTGGCACACGCTCAAGATCAGCGTGCACGGTACGCAAATGAAATCGTGGCTCGACGACCAGCCGATGCATGACTACACCCTGCCGCGCACGGTGGCGGGAAAGATCGGCGTCTGGGCGAAGACGGACAGCATGATCGAGTTCGCCGACTTCACCGTCACACCGATGAGCAAGTGATCATGCGCTTCCGTCACCTCTCCACGTACGCGCTGCTCGTCGCCGCGATGCCCGCTGTCGTGCACGCGCAGGCGCAGAAAACCACGCGAAGACCGACGCCGGGCGCCAAGCTGGCCGCCGAGTGCACCTGGAAGCCGGCCGATGCGTGGGTCAAACGGCAGGCGGAATTCTTCGACGAATCGAAGCACGACTGGTCGAACGATTCACTGCGCAACGCGCTGCTCGAGGCGGCGGGCCTCAAGGCGCCGCTCAAGGTGCCCGTGCAATTCGGCGTGCACTTGGAAGGAAGCGACTCGACTTCGCCGGCCGGCGCGGCCGGGATGGTCGACGTGCTCAAGAAGCTCGCCGCGACGCGCGGCTCCACTTGGCCAACGAGGAGTGTGGTCGGCGCGGCCGGGACGCATGCGGTTTATCTGCTCGTCGGCCTCGACACGACGCTTGCCAAGACCGCGCTTCATCGCATGATGGAAGCCGGTCCGGTGGAATCCCCCGCGCCGGACGTCGCCACGCTCGAGGATCGCCTCCGCTTGTTGGCGGGACGAAAGCAGATCTACGGTACGCAGTTCCGCCGAGGGACCGACGGCAAAGTCCAGCTGGCGCCGATGGAGGATTCGGCGCACGCCGATCTCCGGCGCGAGGGGGCCGCGCTTCCGCCGTTCAAGCTCGGGTTGTGCATGGCAGGGAAGGGCTGATCAGGCGGGGCGCTTTCGCTCCTCCATGATGCCCAGCATGTTGCCTTCGGTATCGTCGAATGCGGTGAGCCAGAGGTCGTGGTCGGGGAGCTGCGCGATGACATGGGGCGCATCGACGAACTTCACACCCTTGGCCGCGAGCTCGCGATAGACGGCGTCGATGTCGCTGACGAAATAGTAGAGGATCGAGCCCGGGTGGTCGTGCTCGGGCGCCTCGGCGGTGGTCAGCATCAAGCGGACGCCCGCGCAGTCGTAGAACGACAGCTTTGGGCCGGCGTCGAAGAGATGGCGCAGCCCGAGCACGTCGCGATAGAAGGCAGAGGCGCGCGCGACGTCCTTGCAGGTGACGGCGATTTGGCCGATGCGGGACTGGCTCAGATTCGGCATGGGGACTCCGGCTGTGGAGCGGGCTTGCGACGACGCCCCGACAAGGTGATCAGTCAGCTGCGCTAACGAACTATGTATTTAGTTAGCCTAGCTAAGTATATTATTGGCCATGCCTGCAAAATCCGCAAGCCCCCAGCGCAAGCCGCCCGACACCGCCCTCGAGCTGGCCGACCGCCTGCACTCGGCGGCCATCCATCTCTTGCGTCGCCTCCGCCGCCAGGACGACGCGTCCGGGTTACCGGCGCCGCAGCTCTCAGCGCTCTCGGTAATCGTGTTCGGTGGTCCGATCACGCTCGGCGATCTCGCCCAGGCGGAGCAGGTGAGACCGCCGACGATCACTCGCCTCGTGGCCATGTTGGAAGCGGACGGACTCGTCGAGCGGGTGTCGGCGTCCGAGGACCGCCGCGTCGTGCACGTCAGAGCGACGGCGCGCGGCGCCAAGCTGTTGCAGGAGGGGCGGCAGCGCCGCGTCGCCTCACTCGCCGCGGCCCTCCGCGCGCTGCCCGCTGCCGAGCGCGGGGCCATTGCCCGCGCGATTCCGGCCATGGAAAAGGTCGTGCGCGGCGAATAGTCCGTATGGACCAACGCGGCGCTTGCGGTGGGCCCGCGTTCCCAATAATTTAGGTGAGACTAATTTCTGGTTCCTGTGCGACTAATA
>DATMHK010000283.1:0-5291 GCA_035554995.1 Gemmatimonadaceae bacterium | reverse complement strand
ATTCCCGAAGCGGTGATCGCGATGCTCGCCGCCGCATCGCTCGGCGCGCTCTGGTCGTCGTGCTCGCCGGACTTCGGTGCAGCAGGAGTGCTCGATCGCTTCGGCCAGATCGCGCCGAAGGTGCTCGTGTCAGCCGACGGTTACATCTATGCGGGCAAGCGCATCGACTGCATGGAACGCGTGCGCGAGTTCCTGCCTAGCCTGCCGAGTGTGCAGCGCGTCGTCGTGGTGCCGCATCTGCCGGAGGATCTCGCGCCACCGGACGTGGCGTCGGTGCCGAACGCCGTGACGTGGAGTGCCGCGCTCGACGCCGGCCGCGGCGATCCGCTCGAGTTCGCGCGGCTCCCGTTCGATCATCCGCTGTACATCATGTACTCGTCGGGAACGACGGGGCTTCCCAAGTGCATGATCCACGGTGCCGGCGGCACGCTGATCCAGCACCTGAAAGAGCTCGCGCTGCACAACGATCTCACGCGCGACGATCGGGTGTTCTACTTCACGACCTGTGGCTGGATGATGTGGAACTGGCTCGTGTCGTGTCTCGCGCTCGGATCAACGATCGTCTTGTACGACGGCGCGCCGCTCATTCGCCACCGACCGATTCTGTGGGACATGGCTGCCGCGGAGCGGCTGACGGTCTTCGGCACGAGCGCGAAATGGCTGGCGCTGGCCGAGAAGGAGGGACTGCGCCCGATCGAGACGCACGACCTCGGCGCGCTGCGAGCGATTCTCTCCACCGGCAGTCCGCTGGCGCCGCACAGCTTCGACTATGTCTACACGCAGGTGAAGCGTGACGTACGGTTGAGCAGCATCAGCGGCGGCACCGACATCATCTCGTGCTTTGCCGGCGGTAATCCGATCGGTCCCGTTTGGCGGGGTGAGCTCCAGGCACTCGCGCTCGGCATGCGGGTCGAGATCTTCGACGAGAATGGCAGACCACTCCGCGGCGAGCCGGGAGAGCTCGTGTGCACCGCGCCGTTCCCGAGCATGCCGGTCGCGTTCTGGAACGATCCCGATGGCGCCAAGTACCGCGCGGCGTACTTCGAGAAGTATCCGAACGTCTGGCGGCACGGCGACTGGGCCGAGATCACGTCACATGACGGGATGATCATCTATGGCCGCAGCGACGCCACATTGAATCCGGGCGGCGTTCGCATTGGCACGGCCGAGATTTACCGGCAAGTCGAGCAACTCCCCGAGATTCTGGAATCCATCGTCGTCGGCCAGGACATCTCGACGGAGGGTGGCGAGGATGTTCGCATCGTCCTCTTCGTCCGCCTGGCGCCGGGCATCGAGCTCGACGACGCGCTCAGGGAGCGCATTCGCGCGCAGATCCGGGCCAACGCGAGCCCGCATCACGTGCCGAAGAAGATCATCCCTGTGAGCGACATTCCACGGACGATCAGCGGCAAGATCACCGAGCTGGCCGTGCGGGACGTCATTCACGGGCGACCGGTGAAGAACGTCGACGCGCTGGCGAACCCACAAGCGCTCGAGCTCTTTCGCGATCTGCCGGATCTTCGCGTCTAGTCGCGCGAACCGCGAGGCAGTTTGGGTCGCGCGGCGTCGATCGTCGCATTCGCCTCGGCTGCCAACTCTTCGGCGAGCCCGCGAAGCGCGACCTGTCGGCGGTCGCTCATTCCGTCGAAGATCCCGCGCGCGACGGCATAGGCCAGCGTCAGGTTGCCTAGCCAGAGACCGAGTCCGAGCAGCGGGCTGTGCGCGACCCCAACGCCGATGGCGACCCAGACGCCGCTCGATCCGCCGCCGTAACCGCCCATGATTCCGCCGAACAAGCCTCCGGCGAGATTGCGAAGCTGCTCCGACACGCGGATGGTCGTCTTGCCGGCGCGAGGAAACACCGACACCTGCAAGCTTCGCCGCCCCGTCGACTGCCAGGTGAACGAGCGGCCGACCGAACCAACGTTGCCGGTCTCGCCGACGCGGCGTCGAATCACGTCCAGCAACACGTCGAATTCCTGCGCCGGCATCTCGCCGTTGAGAACGACCTCGTAGTCGAGGCGAGTCGGCGAGCCGGGGAACCAGTGAGCGGGCGGGCTTCGGTCGGCGACGACGACCGGCGTCTTCGCTGACCCGGACAAGCCATGTTCGACGAACGCCTGCTCGACGTACTTCGCGGAGATGCCCGCTTCGACACCAGCATCCCGGATCTGGGTCAGCCCGAATCCGCTCGTGAGCGCGCCGTCCCGCGCCGGATCGCGGGGTTCGACAACCGGCGGGATGGGTCGCGGCGTCACGCCGGTCATCGACTGCAGCTCGGCGGCGCGCAGCCAGATCTCTTGCGCCTCCGTGTCCGAGACCAGTTTGCGTGGGGATGGACCGTCCAGCGCTTGTCGAGCGATCATCGCGTGCTCGACGTCGTCGCGAATGTCCGCGAGCGCCGCGATCAGCTGGTCGCAATGCTGAAAGCGCGCCGCCGGATCCTTTGCCAGGCAACGGTCGACGATGTCGGCGAGGGGACGGGGGATGTGTTCCGAAACGGTGTGGATCGGTGGAGCGTTTTTCGTCACATGGGCGATGAGCACGGCTGACGCCAACGCGGCGTCGAACGGAAATTTTCCGCTCAGAGCGAGAAACCCGACGACACCGAGCGAGTAGATGTCCGTTCGCGCGTCGACGCGTTCACCGGAGACCTGTTCCGGGCTCACGTAATACACGGTTCCGAGAAGCTGCCCCGTCGCCGTCAGCGGGGCGGCTTCGGCCATGCGCGCGATTCCGAAGTCGGTGACCATCGCGCGTCCGGTCTTGGCGTCGAGCAGGATGTTCTCGGCCTTGACGTCGCGGTGAATCACGCCGCTGCCGTGGGCGTATGCGAGGGCACTCGCGACATCGGTGAGCACGCGGAGCACCTCGCGCGGATCGACTACGCCGAGGCGGCGAATCCGCTGCGCCAGCGATTCACCGTCCACGAAGCCCATGACGAAGAAAACGTGTCCGCCGATTTCGTCGGCGCGATGAATCGGCACGATGTTCGGGTGAGACAAGCGCGCGGCCGTGCGTGCCTCGCGCAAGAAGCGCTCGCGTACGACCGTGTCATTGGCGAGGTGTGGCGGCAGCGTCTTGATGGCCACGCGGCGATCGAGCCGTGCGTCGCGCGCCAAGTAGACGATCCCCATTCCGCCGCGGCCGATTTCCCGCTCGAGCTCGTACTGTCCAGCGAGCGCGGCGGCGAAACGCGCGAAGGCTTCGGCGTCGCCGGGGCTGGCGATCGGCGATCCGGAAACCGGGGACGATGAGGGCGCGGTCACGCATATAGAATATCCAATGACGACGCATCGCGTAGCCCTTTGACCTGAGCCGGGGCCACGCCTACCATTTCGAGAACGGCAAGCGACTCTCGAAGAGGACGATTTGATGGCGACGCAGACCATGCCGGCGGGAACGGAGACGCATGACACCTTTCCCATCAACGGCACCGACTTCATAGAGTTCTACGTCGGCAACGCGAAGCAGGCGGCGCACTTTTATCAGGCGGCGTTCGGTTTTCAAGTGACCGCGTACCGCGGCCCCGAAACCGGCGTCCGCGATCGTGTGAGCTATTTGCTGACGCAGGGCAAGATTCGCCTGATGCTCACGGCGCCGCTGAGCCCCGATGGCGAGATCGCCGAGCATGTTCGACGTCACGGCGATGGCGTGCACGACATCGCGCTGTGGGTGGACGATGCGCGCGACGCCTACGCGAAGGCGATCGAACGCGGCGCCAACTCGGCGTACGAACCCCGCGTAGCGCGCGACGACGACGGCCAGGTCGTCACCGCCGGCATCACGATCTATGGCGACACGATTCATTCGCTGGTCGAGCGCCGGAATTATCGCGGGGCGTTCATGCCCGGTTTCGAAAAGCGCGCGCCCCGCTATCAAGCGGAGCCCACGGGATTGCTGTACGTCGATCACTGTGTGGGCAACGTGGAGCTGGGGAAGATGAACGCGTGGGTCGGCTTCTACGAGCGCGTCATGGGGTTCAAGAATCTCATTTCGTTCGACGACAAGGACATTTCCACTGAATACTCGTCGTTAATGTCCAAGGTGATGTCGAACGGGAACGAGCGAATCAAGTTTCCGATCAACGAACCCGCGGAGGGCAAGAAGAAGTCGCAGATCGACGAATATCTCGAGTTCTATCGAGGGCCGGGAGTGCAGCACCTCGCCTTGGCGACGAATGACATCATCCACACCGTGACTGCGCTCCGCGATCGCGGCGTGGAGTTCCTCACCGTGCCGACGACGTACTACGATGAGCTGCAGGGCCGCGTCGGCCGGATCGACGAGCCGGTCGACAAGCTTCAGGAGCTGGGAATCCTTGTCGACCGCGACCCCGACGGCTATCTGCTGCAGATCTTCTCCAAACCGGTCGAGGACCGACCGACGCTCTTCTACGAGATCATCGAGCGAAAGGGCGCGCGAAGCTTCGGCAAGGGGAACTTCAAGGCGTTGTTCGAAGCAATCGAGCGCGAGCAGGCGGCGCGCGGGAACTTGTAGGGTTGTTAGAGCCGTCATCCTCGCGCGCGAAGCGCGCTGAGGATCTACTTTCACGAGTTAGTTACGAGAGAAGGACAATAGATCCTCCCTTCGCTGCGCTCAGGGAGGATGACAGCCGACGACTCATGCCGATCTACCACACGCTCGGACAAATCCCGAAGAAGCGGCACACGGTGTTCCGAAAGCCGAACGGCGGTATCTACGCCGAAGAGTTGATGGGTCACGAGGGCTTTACCGGAACGTCGGCGCTGCTCTATCACGTTCACCCGCCGACGACGGTGAAGTCCGTACGACGCTTGTGCGAGACCGCGCTCCAAGCCGATCCAGACAACGCGCTCCGTCACCGGCATTTTCTCACGTCGCACGTGAAGCAGGGCGGCAGCCCGACGCTCGACCGCATTCCGATCCTGTTCAATCAGGACATCGCGATGCTGTACGTCGAGCCGGACAAGGAAGACGAGCATTTCTACCGAAACGCCCAGGCCGATGAATTGGTCTACGTCGCCAAGGGCAAGGGCCTGCTCGAGACCGTGTTCGGCGAGCTGCCGTTCGGCGAAGGCGACTATCTCATCATCCACCGCGGCATCCTCCATCGGTATCGTTTTGATACGTTCGCGCCCGGTACCGCGAGCGAAGGCGCGGAGCGCCGCAGTCGAGCGGCCATGGAAGAAGCGCCGAAGTTGTTGGTCTTCGAGAGCCGCGGACACGTTCGCTGGCCCAAGCGATATCGAAACGAATTCGGACAGCTCAAGGAGGGTGCGCCCTACTCCGAGCGCGACATCCGCCTGCCG
>DATMHK010000282.1:0-3727 GCA_035554995.1 Gemmatimonadaceae bacterium | reverse complement strand
TCCGTCATCGACGCCGTCGGCGGGGGCCCCGGTTTCGTGATGTTCCAGTTCGCCGTGCCGTCGGCGAGTCGTCTGAGTCTCACGACCGGCTGATCGAACGACAGCTCGCGAATGACCATCGGCCGCCCATTCCGGAGATACGCGATCACGCTCCGCACGTCGAGCACGAAGCGCAGGTGTCGCGTGGCGAAGAGGGTGTCCCGGCCGAAAGCGTGAACGCCGGAGACCGACAAGTCGGTCGCGGTCAGCGACGCGTGCGGGAAGCCGCGGAGCAGGCTCAGGTTGACGTCGCGCCAGGCGACGTTAGCCGGCTGTCATCCTCGAGCGAGCCCTTCGTCGCTGGCGCTCCTCGAGGGCAGGCTCCGCGAGCGAAGGGGATCTACTGTCCCTGATTAGAAGCGTCTGTTGGCCGGACGTGCCAACCCTTCGCCTGATTCTGCGATCTAACCAGGGACTGTCGACATGGCGGGTTCGACCGGATGGGTGTAACCAGGTCGCGGCTCGTTGCGTAGGGATGACGCGTGATTATTGGACCCGGAGACTTGAATGTCGTTTCTCAAGCGGCTCTTCTCATCGAATACTCCAGCGACCACGCAGCGCGTACGCGTCTGCGTGGAATGCGGCATGCCCGTGGCCGAGCACAAGGAATGGTGCTCCATCCGTCGCGGGCAGCAAGAGCTGGATCGACGAAACGCTGAGCGTTAGTGTATCGACTTCATCGCGTACTCGTGAAGGCGACCCGCTTTCCGTCAGGCGAGTAGGTGAGATCGTAGGCGTCGGAGATCAACAGCTGCGTCGTGTTGGTCCTCA
This sequence comes from Gemmatimonadaceae bacterium, assembly GCA_035554995.1. Lineage (GTDB taxonomy): Bacteria > Gemmatimonadota > Gemmatimonadetes > Gemmatimonadales > Gemmatimonadaceae > JAQBQB01. The sequence goes on along the minus strand of DATMHK010000282.1, from coordinate 2,917 downwards.
GCGACAGAATCGTGATCCACCTCGTGCCATCCCGGGGTGTGTTGACGGCGAGACTCCCGCCGTCCGGTGACCAAGCCGGCTTCGATCCGCTGCCCACGTGGGGGTCGGCAAAGACCGAGCGCGGCGTGCCGCCGTCGGCATCCGTGATCGCGATGCCATAGCTATAGCTCCAGTAGGCGATCGAGCGTCCGTCCGGCGACCACGCCGGACCGTACTCGGAGTACCAGGGGCCATGTGTGTCCATCGACAAACGGTGCAGGTTCGTTCCGTCGGTGTTCATGACAAAAATCTCGGAGGGCCAACTCTCCCAATCGCTCCCGCGCTCGAACGCGATGCGTTTGCCGTCCGGCGACCAGACCGGGTGCAACGGCGGCAACCCCGGTGCTTGGCCGGCGTCGTCGACAAAATCCACGCCGAGCAGGTGCCGGTCGTTCGAGCCGTCGGCGTCCATCACCTCGAGACCGCCCCCGTCGGCGAAGACGATTCTTTTGCCGTCGGACGACCACGACGGCCACTCGCCCGGCAAGAGCTCGCGCTCGTTCGAGCCGTCGACATCGATGACGTAGATGAGCCCCGGCGGCGACGGCGTCGGATAGCGATGGAACACGATCCGGCGGCCGTCGGGCGACCATGAGGCCTGTCCGCCCTTCGTCAGCCTCGTCGCGCCAGTGCCGTCGGCGTTCGCGACATAGATGAATTCGGGCGATCCAGGCGGAGCAGGTACGAGCGGCGACGGCGTGGGTATGATCGGCGCCGGCGTCGTTCCTCGCCCCGGATCGGTCGTCGGCGAATCGGCGCAACCGGCTATCGTTGTCGCGACCGCGACGACCGTGAGCCGTAAGAGTTCTCGAATGGACGCGCGTGACACGATTCCCTCCGCCTCAGCGCCGGTTGGAGTCGGCGCTCGGAGACGCCGGCGCCCACGCAAGCCGCGACTCCATCCCACTCGTTCGCGAGAGCCGTTTCGCTCCCGTCCCGTCGGCGTTCATCACCAGAATTGAGTTCGTTCGCGGTGCGTCCACCCCGTTGAAGGCGATCTGGCGGCCGTCGGGCGACCAAACGGGCCCGTTGGCGCAGACGGCAGTATTCGTCAAACGCGTCAGACCCGTCCCGTCGGGATTCGCCGAAAAGATCGCGCACAGACCGCCCGTGAATGACGCCGGCTGCCTGCTGAACAGGATTCGGCTACCGTCTGGCGACCACGCCGGAAAGATGTCGAACTGGTCGCTGCCGCCGGCGGTTATCGTCGAGGTGTGTGATCCGTCCGCGTCGGCAACCCAAATCGAATAACGTCCGCCAGAGGCGGCTGCATACGCGAGGCGGCGGCCGTCGGGCGACCATGTGGGATAGAGTCCACGCAGTTCCCCGACCGACGCCGCGTTCGACCCGTTGGCGTCGATGGTGTAGATGCGCGCCTCCTTCCCTACCGTTTCGTCCACTGCATCTCCCGAGAAGACCAGACGACGCGAATCGGGCAGCCACGCCGGCGACGACACGAAGCGGAATTCACCGTGCGTGAGTCGCGTCTCCGTCCCGTCTTTCAAGTTCTCGACATAGATGTCGAACACGCACGGACTTTGTTGTTCCGTGCAGCCGCTCGCTCCGACGAGCGCAATCGACGTCCCATTCGGAGACCAGGCCGGATCCCAGTAATACTTCGCGGCGAGGGAGATCGGCATTCGCTGTGAATCGTCGAATACGGTGAACGTGACGCGAGCCCCGTCGCACGGGGTGCCGTCGTAGTCCCACGCCACCTGAGGCCACGAACAGGGGATGTACGCGAGGCGTGGCTTCGCGACGATCTTGAACGGGACACTCGTCGTACTCACATCGTCCGCCGTGGCGCGCAGGGTGTACTGCCCTGCTCCGTTGACGCTCACGTTGGCGAAAGCCGCCACGCCGGCAACCGCATGCACGGTGGTGGTTCCACTCAGCATCGCCGAACCAGTGCCGACGAGGGAGAGCGTGACGAGACCCGTGTACGCCGATTGGGATTGTCCAACGAGTACTTTGACAGTCACCGCCGGATTGATCGGCGCGTCGACAAAGGACTCGCTCGGGTGAACCGAGAATTCTAGCGCGATAGGCGAAGCCGCCGCGGCCTGCGCGGCCGGTTCGGTCGATCGCGAGCAGGCGGTGACAAAAAACACCAGCGCGAACGGAAAGACGTGCGTGCTTCCAGCCATCTCGGACTCCCGAGCCGCTGACGCAAATAGAGCGCTCGCTTTTTCCGACGCAAGGGTGCGGCGGGCCCATCCTTTGGCCGTCTAACCCGCGCCCGCCCTGTCACCGTCGGGCCGTCGCGATCACTCGCGTTGCGCCGGTCGACGCGATCTCTCTCACGCGCGGCACCATCGCGCGCCGATCGTCGGACCCTGCGCCGAGAAACTCGAGGACGTACACGTCGCTGCCGAGCAACGCGACACCCGTCGGCGACCACTCGCCGTCACCCTGAAACAGCGTCGTCACCTCGCCGGTGGCCGTGACTTTGAGCACGCTCCCGCATCCGGTCGCCGCGACGTAAACCGTGCCCGCCGCGTCGACCGCCAATCCGCGCAACAGCGGCATGTCTCGGCGTTCGATTCCTTGCACAGACGCGCACTTCGCGGGTGAAATATTCTGCGCGACCGTCGAGATGCGGCTGCCGGAATCGATCCGGCGGATCGCATCGTTCTCGGTGTAGTAGACCGACCCGTCGGGTCCAACCGCGACACCGTTGAGGTCCCGGAGCTCGGTCGCCCCCGTCCGCGCCGGCAGTGTCGCGAAGACGGCGGTCTCCCCCGACGGTTTCGCGCGCATCAGCCGCAGCGGCGCACCGCGCGACGGGTAGTACAGACTTCCGTCGCGACCGATTGCGATCGGGACATCGCTCGAGAGCAGCAGGGTCGGCGTGTCGCCCAGACGGACGACGTCGCCG
>DATMHK010000281.1:0-27881 GCA_035554995.1 Gemmatimonadaceae bacterium | reverse complement strand
GGCAGTAGCCCGCCTTCTGAAATCGGAGGCGTGACATGTCGCTCTGGCGTCATCTCACCCGCGGCGCGCGTGTGCTCGTGCATCGCCGCGCGGCCGACGACGATCTCTCCGACGAGCTTCGTCACTACGCGGACCAGGCGGTCGCCGAACTGACCGCGCGAGGCGTACCCGAAGCTGAGGCGCGCCGCGCCGTGCAGCTCGAGATCGGCAACATGACTGTCGCGCGGGAGCAGGTCCGGTCGTATGGCTGGGAGAACTTCGTCTTCACCGCGATCGGAGACCTGCGCTACGCATTCCGGCGACTCGGGCGGAGTCCCGGCTTCACCGTCGTAGCGGTGACGACACTCGCCCTCGGCATCGGCGCGAGCACAGCGATTTTCAGCGCGGTGAACCCTGTGCTCTTTCGCGCCCTTCCCTACCCCGCGCCCGACCGCCTCGCGGTAATCTCGGATCGGTCGAACGATGGTAGGTCGGTGGACGTCGCGTTCGGCAACTATCGCGAGATTGCCGCGCGCATGCGGTCCGTCGAGTGGTCGGCCGCGTTCAAAGCGTGGCAACCGACGCTCGCCGGCAAGCTCGATCCGGAGCGCTTGAGCGGACAGCGGATCGGCGCCGGCTTCTTCAACACACTGGGAGTCGCGCCGGCGATTGGCCGCGACTTTCGTTCGGACGACGATCGCCCGAGCGGCCCGAGAGTGGTGATCCTGGGCGACGCACTGTGGCGACGCCGATTCGCCGGCGATCCGACCATCGTCGGCCAACACATCAAGCTCGATGATCAGGATTATGTCGTGATCGGAGTCATGCCGGCGTCGTTCGAGAACGTCCTTGCGCCGCTGGCTCAGATTTGGGCGCCGCTGCAGTACGCCTCGGCGTTCACTCCAGACGACAGAGAATGGGGACACCACCTGCGTATCGTGGCGCGGCTGCGGCGGGGAATGACGTTCGAGGACCTGATGCTGGAGCTGGAGCGCATCGCGCAGGCTCCGACGCCCGAGTTCGCGCGCGTCCCGTGGGCGCGGATGGCGAACGGATTCTTGGTGTCATCACTACAGGCAGACGTCACGCGCGCAATAAGACCGGCGATGCTCGCCGTCCTGGCCGCCGTGTGCCTCGTGCTGATAATCGCCTGCGTCAACGTGACCAATTTGCTCCTCGCGCGCGGTGCGCAGCGGAGGGGCGAATTCGCGATGCGCATGGCGCTCGGCGCGGGGCGCGGCCGGCTGACGCGACAAGTTCTCACGGAGAGCCTGTTGTTGGCCGCGATCGGCGGTGTGTTGGGGCTCATCGTGGCCCGCCTGGGAGTCCGCGCGCTCGTCGCACTGAGTCCGCCGGAGCTGCCGCGCTTGAGCGCGATTCGCGTGGACGCGTTGGCGTTCGCCTTCGCCGCGCTCGTGACGACGATCGTCGGCGTGGTGGTGGGAGCGATTCCAGCGTTCAACATCTTGCGGCGCGACGTGAGCTCGCGGCTGGAAGGCTCCAGCCGGCGGACCACCGGCGGCCATCAACGCACGAGGGCGATGCTCGTCGTCGCGGAGGTAGCGCTCGCGCTGATGCTGCTCGTCGGCGCGGGGCTGCTGCTGCGCAGCGTTCAGCGCATCTTTGCCGTGCCCGTCGGCTTCGACGGACGCGGTCTGCTCACGATGCAGGTGCAATTGACCGGAGCTCAGTATCAGAGCGACAGCGCGAAGGCCCGCTATTACGCGAACGTGCTCAACGCGGTGCGGTCCGTCCCGGGCGCTCAGGACGCGGCGCTGACGTCGCTCGTGCCGTTGAGCGGTGAGCTCGACATCTATGGAGCCCACCTGGAACGCGACCGCGACGCACAGAATGATGGCGCGGCCATGCGTTACTCGGTGTCCCCGGAGTACTTCAGGACGATGCGCATCCCGCTGCGCACGGGACGGTTCCTCGACGCGCGCGACGGGTTCGGCGCGCCGCGCGTCGCGGTCGTCAGCGAATCGTTCGCCAGGGTCGCCTTCCCGGACGACAATCCGCTCGGCCAGCGATTCCGTCTTGGCCCAAAGCAGGGAGAGCTGTTTACCGTCGTGGGCTTGGTCGGCGACGTGCGCCAATCGTCGCTCGACATGAACCCGCCGGTCGCGGTGTACGTGACACCCACGCAATGGCATTGGGTGGACGCCTCGATGTCGGTGATCGTTCGCGGGCGTGGCGATCCAACGCTCATGACCGCGCGGATTCGCAACGCGATCTGGTCAGTCGATCGTGAACAAGCCATCGTCCGCGTGGCCACGATGAATGCGCTGGTCAACCGGTCGATCGCCGATCGGCGGTTTGCGCTGGTGTTGTTCGAGGCGTTCGGGCTTGCGGCGCTCCTGCTGGCGGCAACGGGCATCTACGGCGTGCTGTCGGGCGGCGTCACGGAGCGCGTCCGTGAAATCGGCGTGCGAGCGGCGCTGGGAGCGGCGCCAGGAGACATCGTCGCGCTCGTCGTTCGGCGCGGGCTGGCGTTGACCTTTGCCGGACTATTGCTCGGGATCGCCGGCGCGGCCGCCGGCACGCGCGCGGTGAGTGCGCTCTTGTTCGGTGTGTCGCGGCTCGACGCGGCGACATATCTCAGCGTGGTCGCGTTGTTGGCCGGCGTGGCGGTGCTCGCGGCTGCGTTACCGGCGATGCGCGCCGCGCGCATCGATCCGGCGACGACGCTGCGGTCAGAATAGCTGCGTCGACGACCCGATGCCCGTCTCGCCGGCGCGGCGGAATGCGAGGACCGCGGCCGCGACATCTTCGACGGCCACTCCGGTGCTGTCGAAGATTACGACTCGCCGCGGATCGTACGCTGATCTCGATGATGACGCGAGCAGGGCGCCGAGCTCGCCGCGCACATCGTCGCGGGTCATTGCGCCGGCGTCGATCGCGTGGTGGAGATCGCCAATGGCTGAAGCCTGCTCGAGACTGTCCACGACGACGTCGGCGGAACGCATCAGGTCCGGTTCGATCTCGGATTTCTCCCCGTTGTCCGCGCCGACCGCTGCGACAAAGGTTCCGGGTCGCACTTCCGGCGTTCCGAGAATCGGCGTGATCGAAGAGGTGCACGTGATGATGATGTCGCTTTCGTGCGGAACGCCGCGCTGTCCGGCGCGCGCCGCCGCGTCGATTCCGAGATCCCCGCGGAGGCGACTCGCCAGGCTCTCAGCCGCGGATGGATCGGCGTCGATGCTGATGACCCGTCGAATCTCCCGTACGCAAGCAACGGCGCGAACTTGAGCGAGTGCCTGAGCGCCACAGCCGATGATCGTGACGGACGACGCACGTGGACTCGACAGCAGCCGCGCGGCTACACCGGTCGCCGCCGCGGTGCGAAGGACGGTGAGCGCGCTCGAGTCCATCAGCGCGACGAGTCGTCCGTCGCGACCGTCGAACAGGGCAAGCACGCCCTGGATGGTGGGCAGTGCGTTCAGACGCGGGTTCTGCGGGAAATTCGAGTTCAGCTTCGCGACGAGCCACGAGGTATCGCTGTTTTCCTCGAGGTAGGCTGCCTTGGCGTGGAGCCCTCCATCCCGCGCGTGCACGCCGAGTATGGCCGAACGGGCGCGGTCCTGGGCGGCCGCGCGCAAGGCATCTTCCACGGCGTCGATGCACGATGGAAGGTCGAGCACCTGCTCGACGTCGGCGCGGGTTAGGACCCGCGTAGTCTGGGGCGCGGAAGTCGGGATCACAGACACGGGCCAATCAAGTACGCATCGGAACGTGGCTCGTGGCAAGAGATCCATTTGCCATCGTTTCGGCGTTTGCCCAACCCTCGGTGAGGCCCGAGTGTCTATTCTCGGGTACGCCCACCCGATGCGCGTCCGGAGGAGTCGATGCTGCGATCGCTCGCGAACGACTTTCGTTTTACCCTGCGGCAGGCAGCGCGCCGGCCGGCCGTGACAGTTACGGCGTTGCTTACAATCGCCCTCGGCATCGGCGCGAACGCGGCGATCTTCAGCGTCGTACGACATGTCGTTCTCCGGCCACTGCCCTTCCGCGACCCCTCCCGTCTCGCCGCCATTTGGCCCGGCCGTGCCATCTCGAACGCCGAGTTGGAGTTCATGCAGCGGGAAGCGAAGGCATTCAGCGCCGTGGCCGCGTTCAGCCCCGGATGGGGCATCGCGATGACCGGCGCGGGAGAGCCGCGGCAGCTGAACGGCGCCCGCGTATCGGCGAATTACTTCGAGACGCTCGGCGTTCGGCCAATCCTCGGATCGACGTTCGCGCCGAATGCGTCGCAGCCGGGGAATTGGAATGTGGCGGTCATCAGCTCGGCGCTCTGGCGCGAGCAGTTTGGATCGGACCCGCGCATTGTCGGACGCATTGTGGACATGGACGGCCAGCCGACGCGCATCGTCGCGGTAGTCGGCGGCGAGCTCGCATCGTTCCAGCCCGATGTCGACGCCTGGCTTCCGTTGCAAATCGACGCGACGTCGCCGTTTTATACGGGCGCGACCGCGCTTGCCGTTGGACGCCTCGCGTCGGGCGCCACGCTCGCGCGGGCGACGGCGGAGTTGGCGTCGATGGCGCCGCGCATGCGGGAACAGTTCAACTTCCCGAGCGACTATGCAGCGGGAGCGACCGTCGTCGATCTTCACGAGAGTATAGTCGGTGGGGTACGGCAGACGCTCTTCGTGCTGCTTGGCGCCGTGGTCTTGTTGGTGACGCTCGCCGCGGTGAACGTCGGCAACCTTCAGCTCGTGCAGGCCGTGGGCCGGGCGCGTGAGTTCGCGGTTCGGCGCGCACTCGGCGCGTCGGCGGGGCGATTGAGCCGACAAGTCCTCGTCGAAAGCCTGACACTCGCCACCGCCGGCGGCGCGCTCGGCGTCGCCGGCGGTGCGGTCGCGCTGCGCGGGCTGGTCGCGATTCTGCCACCGACATTGCCGTTTCTCTCGACGGCAACGATCGACGCGTCCGTCATCGCCTTCTGCGCCGCCGTTACCGTCGTCGCCGGTCTGTCATTCGCGATCGCACCGATCCTCCTGGGAACGCGCGCGACCGGACCGAGCCTGCGCGATGGGATGAGTGCTCGCGGCAGCCGCGCGGCGAGCCGAGCCCGCGAGCTGCTCGTGGTCGTGGAGATCGCGGTGGCGATGACGCTGGTCGTCGGCGCGGCGCTGATGACCGAATCGATGCGCCGATTGTCGCGTGTCGACCTCGGGTACGATGCGGCGGGCGTCCTGACGATGCGCATTCAGCCGTCGAGCGGGCAGGCGCGCGGCGCGGAGGCTTTGCGCGCCTACTTCGACGCGCTCCAGTCCCGACTGGCCGCGCTTCCCGGCGTTTCGGGCGTCGGCGCAATTCAGCATCTCCCGCTCACGGGCTTCAACTGGCGCGGCGCGGTAGACGTCGAGCAACGGCCAACGGCGGCGGGCCGAACGAAGCCCAACGCGACGTGGCGCTCCGTCGTTGGCGACTACTTCGCGACGATGCGCATTCCCGTGCTACGCGGCCGGGCGTTCACAGCCGCGGACACGCGACTCGCCCCGGCCGTCGTCATGATCAACGCGACGATGGCCAAGCATCTTTGGCCAGGCGAGGATCCGATCGGCCAGCGCATCAAGGTCGGGAATGGCACGCGCAATGATTGGGCGACGATCGTCGGCGTCGTGGGCGACGTGCGCTTTTCGTCTCCCGATGCGGCAGCAACCGACGAGGTCTACCGGCCGAACGCGCAGCAGGGGCTCGCGTTCATGCATTTCGTCCTTCGCGTGAGCGGCAACCCGCTCGTGCACGCGGCCGACGTGCGCGCCGCGGTGCGCTCACTTGACACGACGGTGCCGATCGCCGAGCTCCGCGCATTGGGCGACCTGACCGCGACGGCGAACGCGACCCGTCGGACGATCGCGCAGCTGCTGTCCGGATTCGCGCTGCTCGGTCTCGTGCTGGGAATGATCGGCGTTTACGGCGTCGTGTCGTTCGGCGTCGCGCAGCGGACGAGGGAGCTGGGGATTCGCTCGGCGCTCGGCGCGCGGCAGCAACATCTCGTCGCGATGGTGATCGGGGGCAGCCTGAGGATGGCGATGGGCGGCATCGTCGTCGGAAGCGTGGCGGCGGTCGTCGCGTCGAGATCGCTGAACGCGCTGGTGTTCGGGATCTCGACGACGTCGCCGGGCATCTTCGCCGTCGTTGCCGGCTCACTCGGCGTGGCGGCCGCATTGGCGTCAGCGCTTCCGGCGTGGCGCGCGGCGCGCGTGGATCCGCTACTCGCACTCAAGAGCGACTAGCGCCTCGAATCATTTCACTGCGACCAGGCTCACTTTTAATGGGGTCTGACCCCATTTACAGAACTCGAAATTAGGTGGCCGTCGCGGGGGTGCGGTCTTCGGCGAAGGTCGGGGTGGTCAGCCCGGCCGCCGATCTTCCGTGCGGGTCCTGACGGCGGCGAAGCGCGTTCACCATCTCGAGCGCGGTGCGATCGCACGGCGGAAGCTGGGCGTCTGAGATACCGAGCGGCGTGACACGAGAACCCCAGCGAACGAGCAGTGCGCCGTAGGTCAGTCCGCCGCCGAACCCCGGCATGAGAATCAAGCTGCCTGGTTTGACGCGTCCTTCAGTCAGCGCGTCGACGAGAGCGACGGGGACGGTCGCGGCGCTCATGTTGCCGTATTTGTGGACCGTGAGCATCACCTTGTCCATCGGGATGCCGGCGTATTTCGCGACGGCGTCGATGATGCGGAGGTTGGCCTGGTGCGGGACGACGAGGTCGACGTCGGCCGCCGCGACGCCGCAGCGCTGCATGACGCGCTCGGACGCATCGCACATGCCGCGCACGGCGCGCTTGAAGATGGCCTGGCCATCGAAGTCCCAGATCGTGTCACCGAGCGTGACATCGAGATTCGCGTAGCCGCACCCGATGCCGCGCACACGGAGTGTTTGCCGCGCCTCGGCGTCGCATCCGAGAACGCTGCCGACCACGCCCTCTTCAGTCTCCGACTGTTGCAACACGACGGCGGCCGCGCCGTCGCCGAACAACACGGCAACGCTGCGATTGCTCCAATCCATGTAGTGCGTGATCAGCTCGACGCCGATGACGACCGCGTTCTTCACGACGCCCGTCTGGATCATCGCCGTCGCGGTGGAGAGACCGTAAAGGAAGCTCGTGCACGCGGTGTTGAGATCCATCGCGGCGGCGTTCGTCGCGCCAATCTCCACCTGAACGCCGGACGCGCTGTTCGGGACCGCCTCATCGTTGCTGCATCCGCCGTAGACGATGAGGTCGAGGCTCGATGCGTCGAGACCAGCGCAGGCGAGGGCACGCTTCGAGGCAACGCTCGCCATCTCGATCGCGGAGACGTGCGACACGCGCCGCTCTTTCATTCCCGTGCGCGTCGTGATCCACTCGTCCGACGTGTCGAGGAAGGTCGAGAGGTCGTCGTTGGTCAGCACGGCCGGCGGCATGCCGTGGCCCCATCCCGTTATCGCGGCGTACGGCATCAGGGTTTCGTCGGGGGATTTGCGTCGAAGACGATCTTGCCGTCGAAGATCGTCATGAGACATTTTGCATCTTTGATTCGATCGCTGGGTATCGCATAGAAGTCGCGATCCCAGACGGCGAGGTCGGCGTACTTCCCTACCTCGATCGATCCGATTTTTTTCTCGAGGAACATCTGATGGGCCGCCCAGATGGTCACGGCGCGCAGCGCGGCGTGGACGTCCACCGATTCGGCGCGGCCGAAGGGATCCTTCCCGTAAACGCCGAGCAACGGCTCGCGCGCGATCGCGGCCCAGATGCCATAGCGCGCCGCGAACGGCGTGACGCTGAAGTCCGATCCGTTCGCCCAGATCATGTCCTTGGCGCGGAAGGTGTGGAACGGATTGAGGCGCAGCGATCGCGTTGGACCGAAATTCCCGGCGTATGTGTCGCCGAGCCACCAGGAGAACGTCGCCGACGGTTCCGGATAGCCCGCGTCGTATTCGTGCTGAAGCCGGGCCATGACGTCGATGGCGTGATCGGTCGGGATGTTCGAGTGGATGATCGCGTGGCGGAGGCCCTTCTTGGGATTCTCGCGCATCGCCTGGTCGTACGTGTCGACGACCCAGTCGATACCGCGATCGCCGATCGAGTGAACGGCGACATGCATGCCGGCGTCGTGATACATGCGTATGAGCATGCGAATCGTGTCGGCGTTCGATGTCGGATAGCCGCGGTTGCCCGTGTCGACGCCGCGATAATCCTTGTTCCAGTCGTCGTAAAGCCACGCGGTGCGCGCGCCACCCGAGCCGTCGATATAGAGCTTTACGCCGCCGGCGATGACATGATCGTCGCCGGTGCCTTCGTATGGCTTCGTCGTCGACGCGTGTTCGGCGATGACGCGTTGGGCCGCCGCAACACTTCGTCCGCCCGACCAAAGCGCGAAGACGCGCACGGTCAGCGCGCCGTCGCGCTCGACTTTCTTGTAGGTGTTCCACGCTTCCGTGGAAATGCCCGGGTCCTTCAATCCGGTCATCCCTTCGGCGTTGAACGCTTTCGCGAAATCGCGAATCCCTGCTTCAGTCTCGGCGGCCGATCGTGATGGAACGAGACGCCGAACGAGACCGGCGGCATTCTCGCGAAGTAGTCCGGTGGGCGTGCCGTCGGGATTGCGATCGATCGTGCCGCCTGGAGGGTCGCGCGTGTCCTTTGTGAGACCGGCCATGCGAAGCGCGGCACTGTTCGCGACGACGTAGTGGCCGGTGGTCTGCGTCAACACCACAGGGTTGTCGGGCGACGCGGCGTCGAGATCCGCGGCGGTCAGGACGCGGCGCTCGGCGAGTTTTCCTTCGTCCCACCCGCGACCTTGAATCCACGCGCCCTTCCCGAGCGCCGCTGCCTTGGTCCGGATCGCGGCGGCAACATCCGCGATGCTTTTCACGTTGGGGTAGCTCAAGTCGAGCACGTACAAGCGCTCGGCGCCGCCGCCCGAGAAGTGATCGTGGGCGTCGAGAAGTCCGGGTGTCACGGCTCGACCAGCCAGGTCGATGCGCCTGGCGTTTGGAGAGGCAGCGCGCTCCACGTCGGCGTTCGTCCCGACCGCAACAATACGGTTGCCGGAGATGCCGACCGCTTGAACGACGCGATCGGCCGAATCCACCGTGAGAACGCGACCGTTGACCAGAATCAGATCGGCGCGCGGCTGCTGAGCAACGAGCGATGCGCCCGCGGAGATGAAGAGACAGGCGAGCGAAACGCTGCGCATCTTCGACCCTCCTCCCTACGACTGGTACTTCGTTTCGCCGCCGACGACGGTGTTGACGATCTTGATGTCCTTGATCTTGTCGGGGCTGACGGTGTGCGGATCGTCGGCGAGGACGACGAAGTCGGCGAGCTTGCCCGCCGTGATCGAGCCCTTGAGCGATTCCTCGTGCGACGCCCAGGCGCCGTTGATCGTGTTGACCTTGATCGCTTCGTCGACGGTGATGCGCTGGTTGGCGCCCCACGTCGTTCCGTCCCAGCCCGTGCGCGTCACCATGCCCTGGATCCCCATCAGCGCGGCGAATGGTCCCGGGCTGAAGTCTGAACCCGCCGCGGCGTGGATGCCTGCGTCGAGCATCGTGCGATACGCCATGCACCGCTTCATCAGTTCCTGGCCGTAGAAGGGGAACTTGTCGGTGTTGTAGTAGGCATAGGTGCTGAACATCGCGGGCACGGCGCCGAGCGCTTTCATGCGACGAATGATGTCGTCGTTGATCAGCGTGCAGTGCGTGATCTTTGGTCGCGCGTCGGTGCGCGGGAACGCTTTCTGGGCGCGCTCGAACGCGGTGAGGTAGCTGTCGATGGCTACGTCGCCGTTGGCGTGGCAATTCACCTGAATGCCGGCCCGATGGACCTTCTCCACCCACGCGTTCAGGTCGTCTTGCGTCTCGGTGACGTTGCCCTTGTAGCCGTTCAGGCCGATGTACGGAACGCTCATCGCCATCGTTCGCTCGGAGAACGAGCCGTCGACGGTGTGCTCCGACGTCGCGCCGAACTTGATCCACTCGTCGCCGAAACCGGTCTGGATGCCGCTCGCGATCATCGCGTCGAGTGCGCGGCCGCTTGCCTCATAGCTCACGCGATGTAGCAACTCGCCTCGCGCGCGAACGTCCTGGATCGCGGCGAGGTCGCCGCCCTCATGGTGCACGCTGGTGAGGCCATACCGTACGAACTGCTTCGAGATGTGCGCGATACCGTCGCGATCGCGCTTAGCGCGCTGCTCGGCCGTATACGACGGACGAGTGCCGACGCGATCGATGGCGCCGCGCGCGCGATCGGTCACGCGGCCGTTGAGCGCGCCGCTCTCATCGTGATCGAAGGTGCCGCCGGGCGGATTCGGCGACTGGGCCGTGATGCCGGCGAGCTCGAACGCCTTGCTGTTGTAGAAGGACGTGTGGCCGCCACGGTGATGTACGACGACGGGATGGTCCTTCGAGACCTGATCAAGGTCGTGCGTATTGAGCGGGCGCTTGTCCTTGAGCTTCGTGTCGTCGTGGAAGTAGCCCTCGACCCACGTGCCCGCCGGCAACTGCTGCGCTTTGGCGCGGAGCTTCTCGATGATGCTGGCAATCGTGACGAATTCCACCTCGAAGGGATTGCCGACGAGCACCTCGTACAACAGCGTCGTGCCGCCCGCATGGTTGTGGGTGTCGGTGAACCCCGGCACGATCGTCATTTGCTTGGCGTCGAGCGTCCGCGTGCGCTTCGTGGCGAGACCCTTGATATCGGCGCTCTTTCCGACGGCGATTATTCGGTTGCCACTGACGGCGAATGCCTCGGCGGTCGCCAGCGCGGGGTCCATCGTGTAGACCTTCGCGTTGATCACGACGAGATCGGGGTCGGAACGCTGCGCGAGGAGGAAGCGCAGAGCGGTGGATGCGTTGCCGAATCGCGGCACGGCAGCGGCACCGGCGAGACCGAACGCGGTCAGTCCCATGAATTCCCTGCGGCTCTGTCGGTCGGTCATCGGTCCTCCGGCGGGGGATCAGCTGGGCTCAAACGTACGCGCCGCACTCACGGCGGCAACCATCCGCCGCTCGGCGACGGCGCTGAGGTACACGAACGTCAGCGTCGCCAAGATCGCGATGATCTTTTGGGCGGTGACCTGCGTGACCAGTCCGCCAGGCGCGCTCACACGCGGCCCAAAGTCGAGCACCCAGACGTAGCCGCCAAGCATGACCGTGAGAAACAGCCAAGCCGAACGAACGCCTCGCGGCACTTCACTCGAACGAAGCGAGGCAATGAAAAGAAGCAGCGGCACGAGGACGAAGAGACGCCACGCCGACCGGGTGAAAAAGATGTGCAAGCCAAGGGCGCGGTTCTCCGGCGTGAGCGCAACCCCGGCGAAGCAAACGCAAACCAGCAGGCCGACGAGACCCGCGAGACGCGCAAATGACCGGCTTCCGGCAGCCGCCGAATGAAGGCGAACGAAGCCGACCAGCGAGCCGCCCAGGCCGACGACGAGCAAGAGCAGCGCGATAATAAACAGCATTGCGCCCAGCCGATTCGCTTCGCCGTTGTGCGCGACCGTCATACCCAAGTCGCTCAGGAAATTCTCGAAGAACGAGTAGCCGCGGGTCGAATGGTTCTGGAACGTTCCGCCCGGATAGCGGTAGCCGGCGGCGATCGTGAGAATCGTCGCGATGAGGGCGGCCCACCGCGCGCGCGCGAAAACTCCGGAGCCTGCCATCGAATTTCTATGCGGTCGCGGGACGACGTCGCAGCAGACTGACCGCCCAGCCGCACAGAAGAGCCGCAACCAGCGTAATGATCAAGAACCAGGGATCGCGTGCGAGAGAACTGCGTTCCTCGAATACCCGCCAACCGTGCAGAACGGCGATGAGCCCAAACAGCGTCGCGGTGGTGACGAGATACGCTTTCATGGCTCCTCCCCCCCAGAGCGTTGGCTTATGGACTGGCCTTCGCGCGAATCGACAGCGGGACGACGGTGGTTCCCCATCGCAGCTCTAGTCGAGCAGAGTCGGCGTCGGCGACAGGGAAGGAAAACATCAACGTCTCGACATGCGGACCCGAGACCGGCGCAGCCTTGACGCGCAGGACGTCGCGGCCCTCCGGGTATCGCAGGTGAACCGCCTCGGCGACACGGTTGAACGCGATCGTCCACGACGTCGAATCGGGAATCGTCCACACGCTGTACGTACCGGCGGGAAGTTCCGAACCGTTTACCTCGAGCGGCCCGGACGTGGTGAATCGAGCGGCGCTATCGGCGCTTGGGGTCCAGACGCGTCCCCACGACACGAGCGATCCGAAGAGCTCGCGCCCGCGCGCGACCGGCCGCCGGTAGACGATCTCCACACGCGTGCCGGCAATGGTCTGCGAGACGGTGCCGAGTTGGCTCTTCAGGTTCTGAGCGCCCGCGGCGCTCGCGCCGAGGAAACAGAGACCGAAGGCCATTGCTTTGCTGCTGCTTGTTCTCATACGTCGACTCCCAAGGGTCTCACAACCGGTACAGCTTTCTGGCGTTCTCGCCCATGATTTTCTTGCGTTCCTCGTCGGACACGTCCAGCGCGGCGAGGCTCGATTTCATTTTCGGGATGCTGCCGATCTGGTGCGGGTAGTCGCTCGCGGCCATCACATGATCGGCGCCGGCAAAATCGACCGCAAGTCGGACGGCGCGCGGATCGAAGTTCACACCGTCATAATAGAATCGGCGCAGGTATTCGGTCGGCTTGTGCTGGATGTCGGCGCGACAATCGGGGAAGGCTTCCCAACCGCGGTCGAGCCGCTCGGCGAGGTACGGGATGGCGCCGCCGAGGTGGCCGAGCACCCACTTGATGTTCGGGTATCGATCGGGGACGCCGGCGAAGACGAGCTTGGCCGCGGCGAGCGTCGTATCGGCGAGGAAGCCGACGAGCGGCATCAGCCAATAGTCGGTCATCGCCTCGACGCCGACCGGGTCAGTCGGATGAATGTGGATGATCGCCTCGAGACGGTTGGCCTCGGCCCAGAGCGGCTCGTAGCGCTTGTCGGCGAGAGCCACCCCGTTCACGTTGCTGAAGACCATCGCTCCGGGGAGACGGAGCTCCGTCATCGCTCGTTTGAGCTCGGCGATCGACGCCTGGACGTCGTTGAGCGGGAGCGTCGCCAGCGCGGCGAAGCGAGGCGACCGCTCGGCGATGACGCGCGCGAATGCATCGTTCACCAGACGGGCGAGGCGCGCCGCGGTCGCGGGCGTCTCGACATGCGTGCCGGGCGTCGTCAGCGTGATGACCTGGGTGTCAACGCCTTCCTTTTCGAGAACCGACTGTCGGTACGCGATGTCCCGATGGCCGCGTACGGCGACGTTGTAGTCGCCGGGGTAATGGATGCAGGGATTGCCCTCGGCGTCGATGGTGACTTTGACGGCGCTGTCGCCCGACTCGAGGGCGGCGAGATATTCGGGCGGATAGAAATGATTGTGGACGTCAATCAGCATGCTGTGGCGATGGGGGGGAGAGAGGAGATTTGCGAACGAACAGCCAATACACAGGAAGACCGGCGGCGACGAAGGCGAGTCCGGTCAGACTCTGCGCCGGCTCGGCGACAATCTGATTGCCGACGATATAGGCGGACGAAAGGATGAAGATGATCGGGACGACCGGATAACCCCAGACCCGATACGCTGGGCGATACGCCGCGCGCGGCCGCAGACGAAAGAGCCCCGCCGCCATGAGCGCGAAGAAGAGCCACTCGGTGTACACGACACGCGTGAACAGCGCGCGGTATGTCCCGGTCGAGACGAGGATCACCGCCCAGAGTCCCTGCAAGAGGATCGCGCGGTGCGGGGTTTGAAAGCGCGGATGAATCGCCGCCGCCCAGGACACGAGCAAGCGGTCGCGCGCCATCGCGAGGTATGCGCGTGGTCCGGAGAGAATGACTCCGTTCAGTGCGCCGAAGGTCGATACGGCGACGACGAGCGACATGAACGCCGCGCCGCCGGTGCCGAGGACGACGTCGGCGGCATCGGCGGCGACGCGCGTCGATGATGCGATCTGAGCGGGCCGCAGCACGTGGAAGTACGCCGCGTTGAGCGCGATGTAGCAGAGGGTCACGATCGCGACGCCGATGACGAGAGCGCGCGGAATGGTCTTTTCCGGATCGCGGGTCTCCTCGGCCGCGTAGGTCACCATGTGCCAGCCGCCGAACGCGAACAGTCCGGCGACGACGGCGAGCGGCACTTTCGACACGGTGGTTGTCGCGGACGAAACGCAACCAGTCGCGAAGCCGAGGGTCGGAGTTGTTGAGCAAGGATCTGCTCGACGAAACAGAAACGCGGCGACAATGATCGCGGCGATGGCGACGAGCTTGAGCGCGGTGAACGTGGTCTGGACGAGGCTGCCCTGCCGCACGCCGACGTAGTTGACCGCCGTCAGCACGACGATCGCCGCCGCGGCGAGGGCGCGCAGGCCGAGGTCGCCGATGGGTAGGAAGAATCCAACGTAGCGCGCGAAGACGGTCGCGATCGCGGCGATGATGCCCGTGTGCATCGTCCAGAACATCGCCCAGCCCCACAGAAATCCGACCGCGGGCGAGTACGCTTCGCGAAGGAACACGTAAACGCCACCGGCCTGTGGGTAGGCCGACGCGAGCTCGGCAGCGATGAGCGCACCGAACAGAGTGAGCACACCCGAGATCGCCCAAACCGTGTAGACGCCGGCGACGGTGGGAACCGTCCCGGTGATGACGGACGGCTGCACGAAAATCGACGCCCCGACGATGATGCCGACGACGAGAGCCGTCGCGTGAACCGTGGTGATCGAACGGGAGAGCATCGCGCGGGAAGATACACGGATCGGAGCTCAGCCGTGTCCACTGGAGCCGGGCGAAACTGTCCGATAGTACGGACGGATCTCGGCCTCTAGCGGCCGCGGCGCGTAAAGATTTTTGCCACTCCAGTGCGCCGCTCCGGGCTCGCAAGTGCCGACACAGACTCGGCTTCGGCCGTCGAGGCCGAAGATTGGACTTTGGGACCATGCGCGGGCACGGTCAGTGCTTTTCTGGAGGGCCGCAAGCGGGTCGCGGGGGACGCGATCCATTCTTCAAGGAGCAGGGATATGAAAAGCCAGATGTGGGTCGTGCGAGTGGTTCCCGTGGCGTCGGCGCTGGTCATGGCCGCGGCACCGGTCGCCTTCGCACAGTTTGGGCAGCAGGGGGGGGGGCGGTCGGGATCTGAGCTCTTCGAATGGTCAGGCCGCGTCGACCGCGAGGTCCAGGTGGTGATGCGCGCCGGACGCGTGTGGACGAACGACATCGGCCGGACGGAGCCGGGCCGTGAGCGTTCGCGCGTCATGGACAATCTGCCGCGGCGCGATGGACAGGTATCGATTCAGGTCGAAAACGGTCGTGGGACCGTGGACGTGATTCAGCAGCCTTCGGCGCAGAACAACTACACGACGATCGTGCGCATTCAGGATCCGCGAAGCGGGTCCGATAACTATCGTCTCACCGCGTACTGGCAAGCGTACTCGAACGGCGACGTCTACGGACGGAACCGTGGCCGGGACCGCGACGACATCTATCGCGGACGCAACAACGGCAGTAACCCGAACTATCCGACGAACGGCGGCGGCTACTATCCGGGCGGCGTCAATGGGAACAATACCATGATGCGCTGGACCGGCAACGTCGACGACGATCTCGAGATCCGCATCCAGAACGGCCGCGTGGTGTATCGCGTGCTGAACGGCAAGGATCCGTCGAACATTCGCGCCGACCAGGCGAACCTGAACGTCCCGAACGGCGCGCGCGGCGTGTCGGTCGTGCAGAACCAGGGACGTGGTACGGTGGTGGTGACGCAACAGCCGTCCTCGTGGAACGCGTACACGACGATCATTCGCATTCGCGATCCGCAAGGTGGCTATGGGTTCTACGACTTTAGTCTGATGTGGCAGTAAGACGTTTCGAGTGAATCGTGACGCGCGGTCGGCAATGATGCCGGCCGCGCGTTCGCGTTTGTCGGACTACCGTCGGCGCGACGCCATCGGCATTCTTCGATTCGAACATTTACGGGTTTTTCGATGCTCGTCAGCCGAACGTTCGCTCCGCGTCTCCGGTCGATCGTCGTCGCCGGACTTTTTTCTTTCGCCGTCATCGCGCGCGTCGACGCGCAAACTCAATCGTCGCAAGTCACCGCGCCGCAGGCGATCCCCACAAAACTCACCGACAGCGCGTTTTGGAAGTTGGTAAGCGACTTCTCCGAAGCGAACGGATTCTTTCGCTCGGACAACTTCGTCTCGAACGAAAGCTCGTATCAGTGGGTCATCCCGGATCTGCTGCGGACGACGAAGCAGAGCGGCGTGTACCTCGGCGTCGGGCCGGACCAGAACTTCACGTATTTGGTGGCGCTCAAGCCGAAGATCGCGTTCATCTTCGACATCCGGCGCCAGAACATGCTGACGCAGCTGATGTACAAGTCGTTGATCGAGCAGTCGTCGGATCGGGCAGACTTCATCGCGCGTCTGTTCGCCCGCGCGCGGCCGGCGCATCTCGACACCGCGTCGTCGCCTGACTCGCTGTTCGTTCGGTTCCAGGCCACGGCTCCGGACAGCGTCGTCTCGAAGAAGAATCTCGCGACGCTGCTCGAACGACTGACCAAGCAGCACGGATTCAAGCTGAGTGAAGAAGACACGGCCACGATCGGCTATGTCTACCGTTCATTCGTGGCGGCGGGCCCCGACATCACGTACAACTTCAACCAGGGTCGCCCGGCGTACGCCCGTGGACGCATGCCGAGCTACGCTGAGCTGCAGCTCGAGACCGACAGCGCCGGCGTGAAGCGCGGCTATATGGCGACCGAAGCGAACTTCCGCGCGCTTCGCGCGCTCGAGATGAACAATCTCGTCGTCCCGGTCGTCGGCGACTTCGCCGGGGCGAAGGCCATTCACGCGGTCGGTGATTTCCTGAAAGAGCGGAACGCGACGGTGACGGCGTTCTATCTCTCGAATGTCGAGCAGTATCTCTTCCAGTCGGAAGACGAATGGCGTCGCTTCTACGCCAACGTCGGCGCGCTCCCGTTGGACAGCGCAAGCACGTTCATCCGCTCGGTGTTCGACGGCATGGGCTATTCACGCGCGCCGGCGACGTACAACTCGTACATGCGCTCGCGCCAGCTGTTGGCGTCCATGCTGGAGCAGCTGCGGCTGTTCAATGACGGCAAGCTGACGTCGTACGCGGATGTGATTCAGACCAGCCGCGAGTAGCCGGGCGATGGGCGGTGGGCGATGGGCGATGGGCGATGGGCGGTAAAAGCGCTGTCATCGCCGCCCACCGCCCATCCTCCATCGCCCATCGCCGATCAATCAAGCTGCTTGTCTGCCGCCAGCACCGATCGTAGCAGAACGTTCGCCCCGTTGGTGATGTCGGCGGGACGAGAGAATTCCTTCGGCGAATGGCTGATGCCGCCGATGCTCGGGATGAAGATCATGCCCATCGGGCCGAGGGTGGCCATCGCCTGAGCGTCGTGGCCGGCTCCGCTCGGCATGAGGCGTTTGGTGAGGCCGAGGCCAGCGGCGGCGTCGCTGATGATCTTGCGCATGCGAGGATCGCTCGGCGCGGCGATGTTGCTATGCAGCTCGGAGAAGGCGAACTGCGTCTGATTGAGGTCACCGATGCCTTTCGCCTCGCGTTGAATGCGCGCGAACATCGAGTCGATCTTCGCGTCGTCGAGATCGCGGAGCTCGAGCGTGCAGACGACCTTGCCCGGGATCACGTTGGGCGCGCCGGGGAAAGCCTGGATGCGCCCGACCGTCCCGACCTGACGTCCGGCGATGCTGCGGACGACGCGATTCACCATCTCGATGAATCGTGCCGTGGAGAGGAGCGCGTCGTGTCGATCGGCCATTGCCGTGGTGCCGGCGTGGTTCTGGAATCCGGTGACCGTCACCTCCCACTGCTTGATGCCGACGATCCCTTCGACGACCCCGATATTCTCGAGGCTCTTGTCGAGGATGCCGCCCTGCTCGATGTGGAGCTCGAAGTAGCCGGCGATGTCGCCCTTCTTGCGCTTCACGCTATCCAGCTTCGATGGATCGCCGCCGATGAACGCGATGCCCTGCTCCACCGTCTTGCCGCTGTTGGAGACAGTCTTCAGTTCGGCCGGTTTGAGCTGCCCGCTGACGGCACGGCTCCCGAACAAGCCGCCCTCCTCGTTCTGCCAGATCACGATCTCGAGCGGATGTCGCGTAACGACGCCGTGCTCGGCGAAGGTCTGCGCAACCTCGATCGCGGAAAGCGACCCGACGTCGCCGTCGTAATTGCCGCCCCCGGGGACGGAGTCGATGTGCGACCCGAAAAGAAGCGGCTTGCGAGTCGCGTCCGTTCCGGCGCGTCGTGCGATGATGTTGCCGGCCGCGTCGATCACGGGATCGAGCTTGGCGGCTTTCATCCAGTCCATAACCGCCGCGCGACCGGCGCGATCGGCGTCGCTGTAGGCAACGCGCGACACACCGCCCTCGGGATTCTTACCGAACTCTGATAGCGCCTTGAGATGGGCGTTGATGCGATCGCCGTTGACCTTGAGATCGCCCTGCGCCGGCGACACTCGCGGCCGGAGCGCCATTCCAGCCAGCCCGCCCAGCGTGATCGAAGTGAAGTCGCGTCTGTTCATAGTGTCGGCGGTGGGCGGTGGGCGGTGGAACAGATTAGGGGGAACTGACGCGTGCGAATGTTCGATATAAGTATCGCAGCGACGGAATCAAGATGAGAAAGCCGAGGCAGAGACCGATGAGGAGCAGCGTCAGCGTACGAGGCGGCGAGGCGGCGTCGCGGATCGTGAGCGTCGGCGGTACCAGATACGGGAGCTGGGCGAGCGCCCAGCCCCACAGCACCAGGCTGACCTGCCCGCCGGCGGCGACTCGGGCCATACGATAGCGGCGTCGCCCAAGGGCAACGATTGCGGTGATCGCCGCGACGGCGGTGCACACGTGTAGCGGCATCGACCACCACGCCCCCGCGACACCGCGCGCGACGCGCGGCGCCGATCCGAATGAGAGCCCGAGCGCCACCGCCGCGAGAGTGAACACCGCCGCGGCCGCGCCAAGGGCGCGCTGTCTGAACGCTTCGCGCAATAGGTCTGTGTCGGCGGCGACAGTGAGGTATGTGGCCGCCAGGAACGCGAACAGCGCCAACGCGAACGCACCGACGGCGAGCGTGAAGGGCGAGAGCCAGGGCGCAACGAAGATCTCGCTGAAGCCAGCCGATCCGACGCGAGCGGACGCCTCTCCAACACGATCGCTGACGATCGCGCCGATGATCATTCCCAGGATGACGGGCGTGACGAGACTCGTGACTGCGAAGACAATTCCCCACCGCTTGCCGCGGGCGCGCCCGCCATAACTTCGAAACACGAACGCCGAGCCGCGCAGCACGATGCCCACAAGCATCAGCGAGAGCGGGATATGGAGCACGATACCGAGGGTCCCGAACGCCGCCGGGAACGCCGAGAACAGGAGCACGACAACGACGATCAGCCAGACGTGATTGGCTTCCCAGATCGGTGCGATCGAACGCTCGATGAGCGATCGCTGCTCGTCGCGCGACCGCCCGCTGGCAAGCAGGTCCCAGACGCCGCCGCCGAAATCCGCGCCACCGGTCAGAACGTATGCGTTGAGCGCGGCGAGCATGATCCCGGCGATGATCTCGGGAAGCCCGATCGTGGAAAGGGGCGTCATGTCGTCTCGCGCACGAGCGAGCGGATGAGCGTGACGACGATCGCGGCGAGGCCGAGATAGAGGAGCGCGAAGATCGCCATCGGGACGACGAGACCAGGCATTGGGGTAACGGCGTCCGCGGTGCGGATCACGCCTTGCACGACCCATGGCTGTCGTCCCACTTCGGTGACCGTCCACCCTGCTTCGGTGGCGATGAAACCGAACGGCGCCACGATCGCGAGCAGCCGTAGCAGCCACGATTGATCGACGATCGACTTCCGCCGCACCAAGAAGAACAGCGCGCAGGCGCTGACCAACGCCATCGCCGTACCGAGGCCGACCATCACCTGGAATCCGAGATGCACGGGCGCGACCGGCGGCCACAGGTCGCGCGGGAAGAAATTCAGCCCTTTCACCTCGGCGGACGGATCGTGATAGGCGAGCAGCGAAAGTCCGCGCGGGATCTCGAATGCGAACGATGTCCTGGCGTCGCGTTCGTTCGGCCAGCCCCCGAGGCGAAGGGGCGCCCCACGCTCGGTGGCGAACTGCCCCTCGAGCGCAGCGAGCTTGATCGGCTGCCATTCGGCGACATTGCGCGCGCTCAAGTCGCCGGAGACCGGCTGCAGGATCGCCGCCGGCGCGCCGACGCTCAACGCGATCGCGAATGCGGCGCGGTGAAACGCGCTGTCGCGATTCCGAAGCAGGATGCCGGCGTGGATGCCGGCGACGACCAGTCCTGTGGCCGCGTACGCCGCGAGCAGCATATGGATCGTCTGCTGCAGCGTCGATGGATTGAACATGCCGGCGATGGGGTCGACAGCGTTGATCGTCCCGCCTGACGTGCTAATCCCCGTTGGCGTGTTCATCCAGGCGTTGACCATGACGACGAACACAGCCGACGCCGCGCCGCTCACGGCGACAATTACGCCGGCCGCGAGGTGCGTCGATCGCGGGATTCGATCCCAGCCGTAGAGGTAGACGCCGAGGAAGATCGCTTCGGTGAAGAACGCGAATCCCTCGAGTGAAAACGGCAGCCCGATGATCGGACCGGCAAGCTGCATGAAGCGCGGCCAGAGCAATCCGAGCTCGAAGGACAGAACTGTCCCAGACACCGCGCCGACGGCGAATAGAATCGCCGTGCCCTTCGCCCATCGCTTAGCGAGCTGGAGGTAGAGCACATCCCCCGTGCGTCTCCACCGCCACTCCGCCAGGACCATCAGCACGGGCATGGCGATACCGATCTCGGCGAATACGATGTGAAAGCCGAGTGACAACGCCATCTGGGTGCGCGCGGCGAAGAGATCGGGCATGATTAATCTTATGGGCGATGGGCGATCGGCGGTGGGCGGTGGTAAGCCGCTCTACCGGTCGGCCCCCATCGCCCATCGCCCATCGCCGAAATCATACATGTCCGAAATCGCAGGCATCCATCACATCACCGCCATATCCGGCGACGCGCAGCAGAACCTGGAGTTCTACACGCAGGTGCTCGGCATGCGGCTCGTGAAGCGGAGCGTCAACCAGGACGATCCGGGGACCTATCACCTGTTTTACGCCGACGCGGACGGACATCCCGGCACCGATCTGACGTTCTTCCCTTTCCGTCATTCGCCGAACGGACGTCTGGGCGTCGGTCTTGGCGTGGAGATCGATCTCGCCATCCCATCGGGAAGTCACGACTACTGGCGCGATCGGTTGACGGAGCACGGCGTCAAGATTACCACGACAGAGATGCGGCGCGGAGAGCGCGCCATCGTATTCGAGGATCCACACGCGCAGCATCTGGCACTGGTGGAGACGAGCGACGAGCGCGAATTCACGCCGTGGGATCGGAGTCCGGTGGCGAGCGACCGGCAGATCGTCGGGCTGCACACGGTCAGGCTCTGGGAGCGGGATGTCAAACTCACGGGAGACTTTCTCCGCGACGTGCTCGGCTTCGAGCACGACGGCGACGAAAACGGGTGGCATCGCTTCTCCGTCGCCGGTGGAGGCTCGGGGAAGTTTCTCGAGGCGTGTGAGATGGTGGACGGAACACGCGGGTCGTGGGGCGTCGGCACGATGCACCACGTCGCGTGGCGCGTACACGACGAGGAAGTCGAGCTGCGCGTGCGCGAGCGCGTCGCGAAGGCCAATCGTCGGCCGACCGAAGTGATCGACCGGTTCTGGTTCAAGTCGGTCTACTTCCTGGAGCCAGGCGGCGTGCTATTCGAGCTGGCGACTGACGGTCCAGGCTTCGCGACCGACGAAAAGCCCGAGCACCTCGGCGAACGTCTCGTGCTGCCGCCGTGGCTCGAGGCCCATCGGCAGGAAATCGAAGCGGGCCTGCCTCCACTCACGTCAACTCGGGACTGACCTCCACTGGTGGTCCGCGTTACCACACAACAGTTTCACCGAATGACTGATCCTCTCATCATCGCCAAGGCGGGAGACACCGACCTCGGTCTCTTGCCGGGCCTCGCCAATCGTCACGGGTGCATCACCGGCGCGACCGGCACAGGTAAAACGGTCACTTTACAAGTGATGGCCGAACGCTTTTCGGCGATTGGGGTGCCGGTGTTCCTCGCCGACGTGAAGGGAGATTTGAGTGGTATCTCGAGACCCGGCGCTCCGAACGAGAAGCTCAGCGCTCGCCTGAAGAAGCTCGGTCTCCCTGAGCCGCAGTGGGGCGGCGTTCCAGCGACGCTGTGGGACGTCTTCGGTGAGCAAGGACATCCCGTTCGGGCGACGATCTCCGATATGGGGCCGCAGTTGTTGGGACGTCTCTTGAACCTCAACGACACGCAGGAAGGCGTGTTGACGATGGTGTTCAAGATCGCCGACGACAATGGTCTGCTGTTGCTCAACCTGGCTGATCTTCGCGCGATGTTGCAGTTCGTCGGAGACAACGCGGTTCAGTTCAAGACGCAGTACGGGAACGTCTCGTCGGCGAGCATCGGTGCCATTCAGCGAGGGCTGCTGCAACTGGAACAGCAGGGCGGCACGCACTTCTTCGGTGAGCCCATGCTGAACATCGACGACCTGCTGCAAACGGTCGATGGCAAGGGCGTCGTCAACATCCTGGCCGCGGACAAGCTGATGAACAATCCGCGGCTGTACGCCTGCTTCCTGTTGTGGATGCTGTCCGAGCTGTTCGAGCAACTTCCCGAGGTGGGCGATCCGGAAAAGCCCAAGCTCGTGTTCTTCTTCGATGAAGCGCACCTCCTGTTCAACGATGCGCCGGCGGCGCTGCTGGAGAAAATCGAGCTGGTCGTGCGTTTGATTCGCTCGAAGGGTGTTGGCGTCTACTTCGTGACGCAGAACCCGATTGATATTCCGGACAAGATTCTCGGGCAGCTGGGCAACCGCGTGCAGCATGCATTGCGCGCCTTCACGCCTCGTGACCAGAAGGCGGTGAAGGCGACCGCCGAGACGATGCGCCCGAATCCGGAGATCGACATCGAGACGGTCATCCTGGAGCTCGGTGTCGGGGAAGCGCTGGTCTCTCTGCTCGATGCAGGCGGTACCCCGGCAATCACGCGGCGCGCGTGGATCCATGCTCCGGGATCGCGCATCGGCCCGATCACCTCGGAAGAGCGACGGCAGCTGATCGAGAGCTCGGTCGTGGCGGGCGTCTACGACAAGGAAGTCGATCGCGAGTCGGCGATGGAAATGCTTCAGGCGCGCGCGCAGTCGGCCGCGTCGGCGCGTCACGCAGGAGCTCAACCCACGGTGCCGATCGGCGGCGTTGCAGCGCCGCCGAATTCGGGCTTCTCGCCAGCACTCAGTGGCAGCCTCGGCGGCCTTGGAGCCTTGATCTTCGGATCAACGGGGCCGCGCGGCGGCCGACATGACGGATTGGTGGATGTGATGGCGAAGAGCGCCGCGCGGAGCGCGGGCTCCGCGATCATGCGCGGCATGCTTGGCTCACTCCTGAAACGCGGACGTTAGTTGGCGGCTCGGCTGCTCGGCTACTGGCCGAGACGCCGAGTAGCCGAGTAGCCGCGAAGCCAGTCATGACCCGACTCAGGGTTTTTTCAGCTCGACCGAAGTCCGCGAATCGGCCGCCTTCATCATCGAGTCGCGTTTGGCCTTGAATTCGTTGCCGGACTTCCATTCCGGAAACGCATCCGCTTGCGACACCGTGTGACCAACGCGGAACAGGACGCGGGCGTCGTCCACCGCGCCTGAGAGATCCCAATCGGGTTTGATCTCGTCGGACGGCTTGTGGTAGTCGTTGTTCGTGTACTCGTCGCGCTTCTGCATGCCGTAGTTCTTTGGCTTGCCGATGAAGTCCGTGCCGGGCTCGATGTCGAGCGCGGGGACGCCCTGTTTGGCGAACTCGAAATGATCGGAGCGATAGTAGAAGCCCTTCTCCGGCTCGGCGTCCGGCTTCACCACGCGTCCCAGCGGCTTGAGCGCATCGGCCAGTACGTCGTCGAGCGTCGAGTTACCCAAGCCGATCACGGTAAAGTCGGTCGTCTTTCCCCACTGATTGATGCCGTCCATGTTGATGTTCGCGACGGTCTTGTCGAGCGGATATAGTGGGTGGGTCGCGTAGAATTTCGCGCCGAGCAGGTTCTTTTCTTCTGCGGTCACGGAGAGGAAGAGCACCGAACGACGCGGCGGCGACGGCAGCTTGCTGAACGCCTTCGCGATCTCGAGGAGCTCGGCGGTTCCGCTCGCGTTGTCGATCGCGCCATTGTAGATCTGGTCGCCTTTGAGCGACGGGTCCTTGCCGAGGTGATCCCAGTGCGCCGTGTAGATGACGTACTCGTCCTTCTTCTCACCGCCGTCGAGCTTGGCGACGATGTTGTGCGACTGAATCTCCCGCGAATCGATCTTGATGTGGAAGGTCGCCTTGGCGTTGAGCGCGACAGGTTTGAAATCCTTTCGCGCCGCCGCGGCCTTCAGTGAATCGAAATTCTTGCCCGACGCCGCGAGCAACTCCTTCGCTTTCGGCAGCGTGATCCATCCTTCGACGGGAACACGCTTCTCGGCGTCCGGTGACGGGACGTCGAACTGCTCCACCGAATAGCTGCCCCGAACGACTTCGTACGGATACCCCGCCGGCACTGTCTCGTGGATGATGATTGCCGCCGCGGCGCCCTTCTGCGTGGCGATCTCGTACTTGTAGGTCCAACGGCCGTAGTACGTCATCGCGCGGCCTTTGAACATCGTGCTGTCGAGCGCCGTGTCGCCGGCGACGCGCACGGCCGGGTCGTTGACGAGCATGAGGATCGTCTTGCCCTTCACGTCCAGGCCCTTGTAGTCATCCCACCCGTATTCCGGCGCCACAACGCCATAGCCGACGAACACGACATCGGAGTTATCGACGTTCGTCTCGGCGCGCTTGTGCCGTGAGTTGGCGACGTAGTCGTCGGGCCACTTGAGCGCGATCGTCTTGCCGCCCGCGTTGAACGATGCCGTCGGGTGCGCGACATAGCCGATCAGGTCCACGTTCTGGAGATAACTGCCGTCCGGATTTCCGGGCTTGAGCCCCAGCGACTTGAATTGCGATTCCAGATACGCGACGGTCTTCTGTTCACCCGGCGTGCCCGGGCCGCGGCCTTCCATCGAATCGGCCGAGAGGTCGGCGATGTGTTGCAGCAACCCTTCAGAGGTGATCGCGCCGGCAGCCGCGTCCACGGCTGCGATCGACGAGGCGCTGTTGCCGGAGGTCCCGGACTTGTCGCCGGTGCAGGCAGTGACTGCCGCGACGACGGCGAGAGCGGTAGCGAGACGAAGCACAGCGTGACGAGAAGGAACGCGAGCGGGCACGAAGCTGTCTCCTGTTGGACGGTGCGCTAACTTGTCGTGATAACGAATGTAGCAATGCGCCGTCGCAATCGCCGCCATGCCACACACCACTCACACGTACGCGACGCATCTCACCTGGACGGGCAATAAAGGAACAGGTACGAGCCACTATCGCGCGTACGATCGCGCGCATGAGGTTCGGTTCGCGAACAAGCCGACCCTGCTCTGCTCTTCCGACCCGGCGTTCCGCGGCGATCCGGCGCGGCACAATCCGGAGGAGCTACTCGTCGCGTCGCTGTCGTCGTGCCACATGCTCTGGCTGCTGCATCTCGCCGCGGAGGCCGGGATCGTCGTCGTCGAGTACACGGACGACGCTCGCGGCACGATGGAAGAGACGGCCGACGGCGGCGGACACTTCACCGAGGTCATTCTTCGACCGACGGTGACGACGACGACCGAGGTGGACGCCGCGCGCATGAACGAGCTTCATGAGCGCGCGCATGCCCTCTGCTACATCGCGTCGAGCGTGAACTTCCCCGTCCGCTGCGACGCGCGGATGCGCTATCGGTCCTCGCCGCGATAGTCGGCGAGAATCTGTCGCGCGGTGTGGAGATGGATCGACGCCACGAACACGTCCACGCCCCGAGCGGTCGCTCCTCCGAAGCCCGGCCCGAAGATCCCGGTGATGTCGTTGCCGCGCGCGACGGCCTGAATGCGCGCCGCACGGAGATGCTCGACGAGCATGTCCGCTTCCAGCGCCGTCGCGACGTTGGTCAGTTTGACCCAGGTGGACAAAGGGGACTCCGAGTTGCCGAGTTGCGCTCCCACAGCGCAAACTAGTGCGATGAAGACCATCACGGTCGGGCCAATCGTCGGACGGTTGGGGGAGAAGGTCTCGGGTTTTCTCGACGTTCCGGCAGCGGCGGACCCGGGAACGCGAATTCCGGTATCCGTCGTTACCGGCACGTCGAACGGGCCGGTGCTGGCGCTGGTCGCCGGGACGCACGGCTCGGAGCCGGCGCCGATCGTCGCGCTCCAGCGCGTGCGCGCCGAGCTCAATCCCGCCGAGTTGAGCGGGACGGTGATTCTCGTGCAGGTCGCCAACCTACCGTCGTTCGTCCATCGCACGGTGTACCGTGGGCCGTGGGACCAGAAGAATCTGAATCGTGTTTTCCCCGGGCATCCGCACGGCACCGCGTCCGAGCGGATCGCCTACGCCATCACGACCAACGTGATCGATCAGTGTGACGCGCTCGTCGACATGCACTCGGGCGACGCGAACGAGGCGCTTCGCCCGTACTCGTATTGGAACAAGCTCGGAGTAGACGACGCCGTCGATGACCGCGCGCGCGATCTCGCGCTGGCGTTCGGCCTCGATCACATCGTGGTCGACCGCGGCCGGCCGCGCGACCGAGGCGCCTCGATCTTCTGCGCGAACACGGCGCAGGTGCGTGGAAAGCCGGCGCTGACCACGGAAGCGGGCGAAGTCGGCGTTCCGACAACGGAGATGGTGGACGTCAACGTGCGCGGAGCGTTCCGCGTCATGCGGCATCTCGGCATGCTTCCCGGCGCGCCGCAGATGGTGCAACGGCCCAAATGGATCGAGCCGTCGCAGGTGCTGGCGAGCCCCGCGGCGGGCACCTGGCATCCGTTGGTGAAGCCGGACCAGCACGTCGAACGGAATACGCTGCTCGGCCGCTTGACGGACTATTTCGGCGAGACGATCGCCGACATCCGCTCGCCGATGGACGGCGTGGTGCTGTACATCGTCGCCTCACCGGCGATGAGCGAGGGCGAGCCGATCGGCATGGTCGGACAGATCCAGGAGAGCATCGCGTGATGCGAGGTCCGCGATGAAGATGCCGGCAGCGCCGATTCGCGCGCTCATTGGGCTTGGGCTTGGGCTCGTCGTGGGTGGGATCATCGTCGCCACGGGCTCGCCGGCGGGCCGCGTCCTGAGCGAGAAGATCGAGCCGCTCGGCACCATGTGGGTGAACGGCCTCAGGATGACCGTCGTGCCGCTGGTGATGTCGCTGCTCGTCGCGACGCTCGGCTCGAACGAAGGCGCGAGGATGTTCGGCACGTTCGGCCGGCGCGCGATCGGGATCTTTCTGGCGCTGCTCGTCGTCATCGCGGTCATCGGGCTGGTCGCGGCCCCTCCGATTTACAGCATGATGCAGGTCGATCCGGCGGCCGCCGCGGCGTTGCGCGCGTCCGCCGGCGTGGCACCGACCACGACGCCGCCGACGTTCGCCAGCTGGGTGGTGTCGCTCGTCCCCTCGAATGTGATCGCGACAGCCAGTGACGGCACGATGCTGCCGCTCATCGTGTTCGCGGCGCTGTTCGGACTCGCGCTGGCGAAGCTCGACCCGGAGCATCGCGCGCCGGCGGTGGGATTCTTCCGCGCAATCGCCGACGCGATGCTCGCGATCGTGCGATGGGTGCTGCTCCTGGCGCCGATCGGCGCCTTTGCCCTCGCGGTGTCGCTCGCCGTCCACCTGGGGAACGCGACGGCCAGCGTGATCCTGTTCTATCTCGTCTCGCATTCGGGA
>DATMHK010000280.1:0-7062 GCA_035554995.1 Gemmatimonadaceae bacterium | reverse complement strand
GGCGCTCATGGGACTGGTCGGCGCCGCGGCCGGCGCGGTGCTCGGCGTCGCCATCCAGTTCCTGATGCCGCTCGCGGTGCGTGATTTTCTTCCCGTCGATGTGAACGTCACGCTCGCGCCGACAGCGATCGCGCTTGGACTGGCGATCGGGGTGTGGGTCGCCCTGCTCTTCGCCATGCGGCCCCTCATCGCGCTGCGGCGCGTGTCGCCGCTTCAAGCATTGCGTCGCGAGTCCGATTCTGACGCGCTTCGTCGTTCGCGCCGCGATCCGCTGCGCATCCTGTTGTCGCTGGCAATCGCGGCGAGTGTCCTCTGGCTCGGCATGAGTCGCGCGAATACCTGGCGCCGCGGACTCGGCTTCACGTTCGCGATCGCGGCTGCCATCGGGGTGTTGTGGGCGAGTGCCGCCGCCCTGTCGTGGGTTGCACGACGCGGGCTTCGTCCAACCTGGCCGTTCCCGATCCGTCAGGGCATCGCGAGCCTATATCGTCCGGGAAACCAGACGCGCGCCGTCGTCCTGGCGCTCGGATTCGGCGTTTTCCTCATGGGAACGTTGTATCAGGCGCAGTACAACATTCTCCGCTCGCTCGGCCTGCGGCTCGGCGAAGCGCGCGCGAACGTCGTCTTCTTCGACGTGCAGGAGAATCAGCGTCCCGGTATCGATTCGATCGTGCACGCGGCGCGACTCGAGCTGATCGACGAGACGCCGATCGTGCCCATGCGGGTCGCGTCGATCAACGGCAAAGCGGTGAGCGACCTGCTTGCCCAAGCTGAGCGAGAACGCGCGGCCGCGCGTCGACGACGAGGCCAGTTGGCCGAGACGGACAGCGCGAAAGACAGCACCGCGACCGATAGCGCCGGCCCTCCGCGTGAGCGGGGGGGGGGAGGCCAACAGGCGGGCGGAGGCAGAGGCGAACGGCGCGCCAGTCCGTGGGCGCTCCGACGCGAATTCCGTTCGACGTACCGCGACACCATCACCGAGTCGGAGCACCTCGTCGCCGGACGTTGGTTCTCGCACCGCGCGGACTCGCTCGGCGAGGTGTCGCTCGAGCAGGACGTCGCGCGGGAGCTCGGCGTGAAGATGAACGACACCGTGACCTGGAACATTCAAGGTGTGCTCATTCCGACGGTCGTCACGAGCTTGCGTGACGTTCGCTGGCAGAGCTTCGCGCCTAACTTTTTCGCCGTGTTCGATCCGAAGTCGCTCGAGTCCGCGCCAAAACAGTTCGCGATCCTCGTGCGCGCGCCGGGCCCAAAGGAAATCGCGCACCTCCAGCGCGACGTCGTGGCGGCCTACCCGAGCGTGTCGAGTCTCGACCTGACGCTCATTCAGCAGACGGTGACGAACGTGCTCGGCAAGGTGACGATGGCGATCCGCTTCCTGGCGCTCATCACGCTGGCGCTCGCTGTGCCGGTGTTGTTCAGCGCCGTCGCCGCCACGCGTCGCGAGCGGCTACGCGAGGGCGTGTTGCTCAAGACCCTCGGCGCCACGAAGCGGCAGATCGGGCGGATCATGCTCGCCGAGTACGCGTTGCTCGGCACGCTGGGCGCGGTGACCGGCGTCGTGCTCTCGACGCTCGCTGGCTGGGCGCTGATGCACTGGATTTTCAAGATGCCCTTCCTGCCGGCGTTCGTTCCGGCGGGACTCGTCGCCGGGGCAATGATCGGATTGGCGGTAGGAATCGGTCTGTTGACCGGGCGCGACGTTTTCGCCGAAACGCCGATGGCCGCGCTGCGCGAGAGCTAGGTTGGTTACTCGGCTACTGGCTACTGGGGTCACTCGTCACCGCCGAGCGGCCGAGCGGCCGAGCAGCCGAGCCGCCGGGCTGCGCCGCGTCGGCGGCAGACACGCGCGCCGCACAGGCGAGGAACAGTCCGGTGGTGAACGCGAGAAAGGCGCGGTGCAGAATTTTTCTATCGAACGGCATGCGGAAGAAAACGCGAGGAAGGGGGGCCGCGTTGGCGGCGGGCACTGCTTAGTAGAGACGAGCCGGTAGGAAGGCGGTAAACTAATTCGAGTTCTTGTCCGCGGAACCTCTCGACGGTGGCTCGAGCACACGAAGCGGGGTCGCAATAGCGCCAGCCTCCGTCCCGTCGCCGCGCTGCCCCGAGATACCGAGTCCCCAGCAGTAGAGGTTGCCTTTCGTGGTCACGCCGCAGGTGTGACTGCCGAATCCCGTGCTGATCTCGGTGAAGCGCTGGTTGCCCGTTACTGGAACAGGACGCGTTGCACACGGCAGCGAGCTGCAGCGGTCGATGAGCTGCGCGGGAAGGATGCCCAGTTGGCCGAACGAGTCATCGCCCCAGCAATACCCCGCTCCGCTGATAACGACACCACACGCCTGAACGATCCCGACGCTCACGTGAACGAACTCGAGGTCGCTCGCTACCCGCAACGGGGTCGTGCTTCCGTCCTTGCTGCCGTTGCCGAGCTCACCACGCGGATTTGCTTCCCAGCAGTAGGCGAAGCCGGACGCGTCGGTGCCGCAGGTCGTGAACGATCCGACGCTCAGCCAGACCATCGCGGGAGCGTTTGGAACCGCTTGGGGCGTCGTCTGAAGACGACTCACCTCCAATCCGTCGGCTCGCTCCTTCCAGATCGTGCCCCAGCAGAAGACCGCACCGGCGACCGTTCGTGCGCACGTGCGACCATCACCCGCGCTGACGAACGCCACCAAGCCCGGAATCGCCGGGCGCGCCGTTCCGGTGACGAACGAGCCGTTGCCGAGCTGCCCGCGATCGTTTCCGCCCCAGCAGGAAAGCACGCCGTCCGTTCGCACGGCGCAGGTGTGCGTTACACCGGCGCTGATCTGCGCCCAGGGTAGGCTGCCGGAAATCCGAGCAGGAGTCGGTCCTCCGGCCGCGAAGTCACTGAGCTGGCCCTGGTCGTTCGCTCCCCAGCAGTACGCCTCACGAGATTGCGTGATCGCGCAGGTATGACGCGCGCCGGCGCTGATCGAAATGACTTTCACACCAGCCAACACCGGCTGCGGAATGCCGGAGCATGGATAGCGATTGTTCCCCGTTCCACAGGTCGTGTCGGTATGGACGACGCCGAGCTGTCCATACCGGTTGCTTCCCCAGCAATAGGCGCTTCCGTCGCCTTTGAGCGCGCAGGAGTGGTCGCCGCCCACGCTCACCGACGCCCAATCGCTGCCGCCGACGTCATCGAGCACGGGATAACGGCGCGTTCCTGTCGTAGGTTCATTGCAGGAGATCGCGACGGTAGCCAGCAGGACCGACAACGAACGCGCGGTGATCACTCGGAGAGAAAGAGGGATGAAGGACATCAGACCGCAATGGCGCGGCGCACTGGTTTTCGGAATCGTCGCGGCCACCCTCGAAATGGGGTTACTGCTTTGGATGGGATGGTGCTGACCGAGGGCACACTTTCAATATTACCGGCCGGACCACCCGAGTTCACGCCGATGGCGACAGGTTGGCCGGCGCCGCCCAACGTTTCCGCGGGTTACACTGTCGAATTGGCTTGGGTCCGGCTAACGTCGCTGCATCCCTCTCAAGAGCAGACTGATGCCGCTCTCGATCGCGCGGATCGCTTCGGCTTTTTCCCTCTTCGTCGCCATCGCCGCTCGAGCGCAGACCAGCGCGGGCAGCGATTACGTCATTCGCAACTTCAAGTTCGAGAACGGTGAGACGCTGGGCGAGCTTCGCATCCATTATCTCGCGCTCGGCAAGCCGCAGCGCGATGCGCAAGGTGTCGTGCGTAACGCCGTCATCGTGCTCCACGGCACGACGGGCGCCGGCACGGGATTCATGAGCCGGACGTTTGGCGGTGAGTTGTTCGGGCCCGGCCAGGTGCTCGATACGGCGAAGTATTACGTCGTCCTTCCCGACGGGATCGGCCACGGCAAATCGAGCAAGCCGAGTGACGGTATGCACGCGCGTTTTCCGAAATACACTTACACCGACATGGTCGAGGCGCAGCACGAGCTGCTGACGAAAGGGCTCAACGTGAATCATTTGCGCCTGGTGATGGGCACGTCCATGGGTTGCATGCACGCCTGGGTCTGGGGTGAGCGTTTTCCGACGTTCGCCGACGGGCTCGTGCCGCTGGCGTGCGCACCGACACAGATCGCCGGTCGGAATCGCATGATCCGCACGATGATCATGGACCTCATCCGCGACGATCCGAGTTACAAAGGCGGCGACTACACGACGCAGCCGGCCGCGCTTCGTCCGGCGATGGGAATGCTTTTTCTCATGACGTCGGCGCCGAAGGTCCAGCATCGACAAGCGCCGACTCGCGACAAGGCCGACTCGGTGATTCGCGCGTATCTCGACAACAACGTGCGGTCGCACGACGCGAACGACGTGCTCTACGCGTATGATGCGTCGCGGAACTATGATCCGTCGCCGGATCTCGAGAAGATCACGGCGCATGTGCTGGCGATCAATTCGGCGGATGATTTCGTGAATCCGCCGGAGCTGGATCTCATGGACAAGCTCATGCCGCGGGTGAAGCACGGTAAATTCATTCTGCTTCCGATCACCGACCAGACGCGCGGGCACGGTACGCATTCCCTTCCCACCGTCTGGGGCAGCTACCTCGGCGCATTCTTGAAGGACCTTCCGCAGCAGTAACTCCCTTCCGTCGAACGCACAATTCATGGTTCTCCCTCTCCGTCGAGCGGTATTCGCTGCTGCACTGCTGTTGCCACTCTCACTCGTCGCGCAGGGAACGAGCAACGGTGGCCCCTACGCGCCGCTCGTCTTGCTTCTTCCGTCAGGGGCACGCACGCTCGCACTCGGCAACACCGGCGTCGGCGGCCGCGATGACGACGTGGTCTTCTTCAATCCGGCTCAGCTGGTGATCGCCCGCGCGGGGTTCGGCGGCTCGATCGAGCGCTATTCGGCGACATCCGCCGGCGGGGCGCTCTCCGCGGTCACCCGATTCAACAACGGCGGTGTCGGGATCGGCATGCGGATGGTCGATTACGAGACGCCGACGAACCTCTACCCGATCGACCGCGGGACGATGCTCGAGCCCTGGCCCGGCAATGGGACATCGCTTGAAGCCGTCGTCGGTGTCGGACAGGTGATCAAAGGCTACCGCGTCGGGTTGGCGGGGAAATACGTCGAAGACAACGCGCCAGCGTTACGACTGACCCGCGGCGCGGTGGACCTCGGTGTCTCGAAGGATTTCTTCGGACCGTACACGTTCGCGCTCGCAGTTCAGAACATCGGAGCGTCGACCGACGTACTGTGCGCAAATACGCAAACGTGCACGTCGCCGCCCGGCAATATGTTCCCCAATCCCACCACGCCAGTCTACCTGCCGCTTCGCACGACCTTCGGCGTTCAGACGCAACGGCCGATCAAACAGATCGATCTCATGGCGACCGCAGCCGTCTTCATGCTTCGCGCCGACTGGGTTGGCGCGAGCGGCGGCGTCGAAATGGGATACAGTTGGCTCGATGGGTACAGCGTGGCCCTGCGGGCCGGAGCTCGCAGCACGCTGCCGGGCGAGGCCGCCTTCACCGGCGGCGCCGGTTTCACCATGGATCGTCTCTCGATCGACTACGCGCTCGAGGCGCTGACCGGCTCGCGGTTCGGGCAGCGCATTGGCCTGCGCATTCGATAGGATTCTGATATGGGCCTCTCTACTCTCTCCGTGCGATACGCGCTCATCACGTCGGCGTTGGGCGCCGCCGCCTGTACGCAGCCACTCAAGCTGACCAAGGACGATTCCCCCGTCGTCCTCTCTCACCAGCTGATCAGCGCACCGAACCCCGGCGAGAAAGGCAGCTTCGCCGTCAAGACGCTCTACTACGGAAGCGGCACCGACAAGCGGCGCGCGATCTTCAAAGACTCGGTGACGATCAAGACGAAGACCGTAGACGCGTCACCGTTCGTGTCGATAGACCCCGGGCCGGCCAAGCAGCGAGAGAAAGACTGGGGGTTTGGTCCCAGCAAGTTCCCGATCAACGGGCGCGTGTGGTATCCGGTCGGAGACGGCCCTTTCCCGCTCGTCCTGATCGTCCACGGCAACCACGACCCGCTCGACTACTCCGACCCCGGCTACGGCTACCTCGGCGAGCTGCTCGCGTCGCGCGGCTTCATCCTTGTCTCCGTCGATGAGAATTTCATCAACGGTGGCTTGCGCGGAGAAAGCGACGGCCGCGCCTGGCTGCTCCTCAAGCATCTCGAAGACTGGAAGCGGTGGAACGACAGTACCGGCAATCCGTTCTACCACAAAGTCGACATGAACAACATCGGGATCATGGGCCACTCGCGCGGAGGCGAGGCCGTCGGCATCGCCGCGGCGTTCAACCGGCTCACGCACTATCCCGACGACGCAAATGTGAAGTTCAATTTCAACTTCAACATCAAGGCGGTCTTCGCCATCGCGCCGGTCGACGGACAATACAAGCCGGCCGGCGTGTTCACGCCGATCGAGAACGTGAATTACATGGTGATTCACGGCTCGCACGACGGCGACGTCTCGTCGTTCAACGGCCTCCGCACCTTTCAGCGGATCAAGTTCACCGACGGCAAGCCGTGGTTCAAAACGGCGTGGTACGTCTACCGCGCCAACCACGGCCAGTGGAACACCGTTTGGGGAAACAAGGACAACGGACCGCGCAGCGGGCGCTATCTCGACCTGCGCGGCCTCATCACGCCCGACGAGCAGCGGCAGTTCAGCCGCGTTGTCATTGGAGCGTTCCTCGAGGCGACGCTGCACGGCAAGAGCGAATACCTGCCGATCTTCCGCGATCATCGGGTCGCCGGCGCCTGGTTGCCGAAGACGATGTACATCACGCGCTTCCAGGAAGCGGGCTACAAGGCACTCGCCTCCTACGACGAAGATGTCGACGTGACGACCGGCTCGAGCTCCGGCGTCACGATCAGCGGCGACAGCTTGTCGACCTGGAAGGAGGCGCCGCTCGTTTTGCGGAACGGCAACGATCCGCTCAACACAAACGCGGTGACCCTCGGCTGGAACAGTCATATTCGCGGCGACGACACGACGAAGCTCGGCCGCCCCGCGTCATACACGATCGCGCTGAGCGACTCACTCGCCGGCGCGGTCTCGGTGGGACC